>JBJMPM010000166.1:0-5804 GCA_045803205.1 Longimicrobiaceae bacterium | reverse complement strand
TGCCGGGCCGCAAATCCGCAGTTGGAGTGTGAGAGAAATTCAGCTTGATCGCTCACGGAGGTCACAGAGGTCACGGAGGAACAGCGCCGTTCCCCTGTGACCTCTGTGACCTCTGTGAGAGGATTCTTTTGCCGGATCTGGTATCAGTAGACTTCCACCGTGCGGGTGCGGGGGGTGGCGGAGCCCTTGCTCGCCGTGACCGTCGCGTAGCCGAGCCGCACGCCCAGCACGTATCCCACGCGCTCGTCCAGGCTGGATACGGAGACGTAGCCGCCCTCGTCGGTGCTGCTCCAGCTCACCGAGCCGGAGTTGTCCACGGCGCCCGTCCAGGTGTGCACCACCGCGGTGTGCTCCCGCGCGCCGCTGTGCGGGATCTGCGTGTCGCCGGAGACGTCGATCCATCCGTTGGGGTGCTGGATGGGCGCCGACACCCCGATGGTGTAGCTCCACGCCGTGACCGTGCTGGGCACGTTGAAGATCCAGGTCACCGAGCTGGACTGGTCGCTGGGGGCCACGATCTCGCGGTATTCCCAGTACGGCTGGTTGGCCGCGGTGAACGTGGCCGTCCCCGTGGGGTTGTTCGCGGTGATGGAGCCCGAGCCGCCCGTCACGTTGATGGCCGTCACGAACGCGCGGATGGAATCCGTCGTGAAGCCGTTGTGCGTGCCGATGGCCTGGCCGATGTCGTTCCGGATCTGGTTGAAGAAGGTGTGCTGCTGCGTGCCGCCGTTGTAGAACGAACCGACGGTCACCAGGGTGAAGTGGCTGGTGTTGAGGATCACGCGCGTGGCGCGGGCGCCGCTCGCCGACGCCAGCTCCCCGCACCGGGTGGTGCCCGCCACCTCGTCCACGTGGCAGGTGATGGTGCCCAGCAGCTTGTGGTGCTCGGCGATCGCCTCCGGCCGCGCGGTCGGGTCCGCGGCCGGTCCCGTGGCCGAGTCGCAGGCCGCGGATGCGGCCAGCAACGTGACGACGGCGAGTGCGTGGATGCGGCGAGATTTCATAAGGCACCTCCTCGGAGGGGAGACAGGGACGTCGTAGAAGGCGCGCCCCCCTCTTCCCAATCTTGCTCCAAATCGGCTTGCATGCAACAAAATTATTTTCGCGAAATGAATGTCAGACGAAGAACGGTGGCAGACCTGGCCCTGATAAAGCATTTCACGCAGAGACGCAGAGGCACGGAGAGTGGTTCTCTCTGTGCCTCTGCGTCTCTGCGTGAGATGAATCTTTTTCAGGTGCTATCGGCGCGCTCCCGCCTTGGTGGTGCCGCCTCCAGCGCCGCCACCGCGAGCGCCGCGGCGAGGCTCACTCGCGCGCGGCGGGTGCGCTTTGTGTGCTTCTCCGCGCGGGCGTCCGCCGTTAGGATGCTCCCGTTCGGCGGAGCCACGCCCCTGGCGCGCCCGTGACCGCAAGGCCGTTCCAGGGCATCCGCAACGACGATCCGACCCGATGTAGAGAACGCGCCGCCGGCTCCGACTACTGAACGCAAGGGGCACCGACGGCTCCTCCGCAACGCCGACCCAGGCACGAGAACCCCGGTCAGGAGATGGAACCATGCGCTTCATGCTGATGATGCACACGCCGCGCGGCACGGGCGACTACCAGATCAACGACTGGTCGCCGGAGGACTTCAGGGCGCACATCGCCTTCATGCACCAGTACAACAAGGAGCTCACCGAGGCGGGCGAGTGGGTGGACGGGCAGGGGCTCACCCCGCCGGGGCAGGCGAAGCTGGTGCGCGCGGGGAAGGACGGCGCCCCCATCACCGACGGCCCCTTCGCCGAGGCGAAGGAGTTCCTCGCCGGCTTCTGGATCGTCGACGTCGACTCGCCGGAGCGCGCGTACGAGCTGGCCGCGAAGGCATCGGCCGCGCCGGGGCCGGGCGGGGCGCCGCTGAACATGCCGATCGAGGTGCGCGAGGTGATGAGCGGCCCCCCGACCGACGCGTGACGGCGAAGTCCACGCAACCCGACGCCCTGCGCCTGCTGCGCGAGCTTGCGCCGCAGGTGCTGGGCGCCGTCGCGCGTCGCCACGGCGACTGGGCGGATGCCGAAGACGCGGTGCAGGAGGCGCTGATCGCCGCGGCCATGCAGTGGCCGGTGGCGGGGATCCCCACCAACCCGCGCGGCTGGCTCTACCAGGTCGCCATCCGCCGCCTCACCGACCACGTGCGCAGCGAGACCGCCCGCCGCCGCCGCGAGGACGAGGTCGCCGCCGACCGCGCCGCCGCCGAGCCCTTCGTCCCGCCGCCGGACGGCGAGATCGGAGTCGACCAGGACGACACGCTCGTGCTCCTGTTCATGTGCTGCCATCCGGCGCTCACGCCCGCGTCGGCCATCGCGCTCACGCTGCGCGCCGTGGGCGGCCTGACCACGGCGGAGATCGCCAGCGCCTTCCTCGTTCCCGAGGCGACGATGGCGCAGCGCATCAGCCGCGCGAAGGCCGCCATCAAGTCGTCCGGCGCCGGCTTCGCCATGCCCGGCGCCGCCGAGCGCGCGGAGCGGCTGGCGTCGGTGCTGCACGTGCTGTATCTGGTGTTCAACGAGGGATACGCCAGCAGCGCCGGAACGCAGCTGCAGCGCACCGACCTCTCCAACGAGGCGATCCGGCTCGCGCGCGCCGTCCACGCGCTCCTTCCGGACGATGGCGGGGTGGCGGGGCTGCTCGCGCTGATGCTCCTCACCGACGCGCGCCGCGCGGCGCGCACGGGCCCCGGCGGCGAGCTGATCCCCCTCGACGAGCAGGACCGGTCGCTCTGGGACCGCGCGCAGATCGCCGAGGGAACGGCGCTGGTGGAAGCCGCGTTCGCACGCAGGTCCGTCGGGCCGTACCATCTCCAGGCCGCCATCGCCGCCGTGCACGACGAGGCCGCGCGCGCGGAAGAGACGGACTGGGCGGAGATCCTCGCGCTGTACGGCGTGCTGGAGCGGATGTCCGACAACCCGGTGGTGTCGCTCAACCGCGCGATCGCCGCCGCGATGGTACAGGGGCCGCGGGTGGGGCTGGAGATGCTGGAAGCGCTCGACGCCGACCCGCGGATCGCCGGCCACTACCGCCTCGACGCCGTGCGCGGGCACCTGCACGAGCGCGCGGGCGACCCCGGGCGCGCCATCGCCCACTACCGCGCCGCGGCCGAGCGCACGGCGAGCATCCCCGAGCGCGATTATCTTACCTTGAAGGCAGCGCGCCTCGCGTCCGCGCATGCGGCCCGAGGCGAGATGTAAATGGTTGAGAAATCTCGACCTCAATGGTGTCATCCTGAGGCCCGGCCTCACCTCACCCTGTGTCCACGGTGGGCTTCGCAGGGCGAAGGATCTGACCACGGCTACCACGAGGCCTGCAGCGGAAGCCGCACGGCAGCCGCGGCAACGTCATGCGTCGACCGATGCGAGACCGCCATTCGCGACGCTGCCGCGCCCAGGCTCCGCGGCGTCTTCGGCCAGTTCCCTCGGCTCTGCGGACACCGGTGCGAGTGTCGGGTTCGCCGTGGCCGAGCCTCGGGATGACACCGCAGTGTTTTGGCTGATTCGAAGCACGAGGTTGCTCTCCCTCTCACTCCCGCAGCCGATCCAGCCATGAGCACACAACTCGCCGAGCACACCGAGATCGCCGTCCGCTCCGCGGTGCCGACCTTCCTCGCGGACGACGTGGGCGCGACCGCGCGCTGGTACGCGGAGAACCTCGGCTTCCAGGCGATGGGCACCTTCCCGGAGGAGGAGCCCTATGCCTACGCGAGCCTCCAGCGCGATGGGGCCGAGATCATGCTCCTCAGCCTCGCCGGCTACGAGAAGCCCGACCTCTCGGCTCGCCGCCCCGAAGGCTTGTGGGATGCCTACATCCGCATGGAGGGCGTGGAGGAACTGTATCGGACGCTGGAGGGGCGCCCGTTCATCCAGAGCCCGCTGACGAAGCGGCCGTACGGGGATTGGGAGTTCGAGGTGCGCGATCCGAACGGCTACGTCCTCGTGTTCGGAGGCGACGTCGAGCGGTAGGGAAAAGATCGTCTCACGCGGAGACGCAGAGACACGGAGAGGCTCGGCGGGCTCTCCGTGTCTCCGCGTCTCTGCGCGGGGCTTCTTTCAGCTGCCCGGGTCTTCGGGCGGCGGGGCGCGGCTGGGATCCGGGATCGCGGGGCCGCGGCCTACAGCGGCGGGCCGCAGGTCAGGTTGCGCTGGGCGGAGCCGGTGTTCCCCTGGCTGTCCGTGGCCGTGGCGCGGATGGTGATCGTCTGCCCACTGAAAGCGCAGTTGGGGCTGGCGCTGCTGTTGCCGCCGGAGTCCGAGAACTCGGTGGCGCCGGTCCAGGTAAAGCTGTAGCCGGTGCCGCTGCCGCCGGAGGCCGTGGCCTCGCAGTAGCTGGAGTCGCAGAAGCCGATGGACACCGTCAGCGGCGCCGTGAGCAGCGAGAACACCAGGCGGTTGGGCGAGCCGGTACCAATGCCGGTCAGCCGTCCCGTGGTGGCCGTGCTCACGATGGCGTTGTGCACCTGCGCCGGGGTGGCCGCGGGGTTGTTCTGCAGGTACAGCGCGGCCACGCCCGCCACGTGCGGCGCCGCCATGCTGGTGCCGTCCAGCACGGCGGTGGCGGTGGAGCTGGTGTACCACGCCGAGGTGATCCCGGACCCTGGCGCGAACACGTCCACGCAGCTGCCGTAGTTGGAGTACGACGCCCGCGCGTCCGACGACGTGGTGGCCCCCACGGTGATGGCCGCCGCCACGCGCGCGGGCGAGTAGTTGCAGGCGTTCGCGTTGTCGTTGCCCGCGGCCACCACGTACGTCACGCCCGCGCTGATGGAGTTGTTCACCGCGGCGTCAAGCGAGGTGTTGGCCGGGCCGCCCAGCGACATGTTGGCCACCGCTGGCTTGACGCGGTTGGCCGTCACCCAGTCCACGCCCGCGATGACCGTGCTGTACGGCGCGTTGCCTGTGCAGTCCAGCACCCGCACGGCCACCAGCGTGGCCCCCTTGGCCACGCCGTACGTGGAGCCGCCCGCCGTGCCGGCCACATGCGTCCCGTGCCCGTGGCAGTCCGCCGCCGTGCCGCCGGCGGTCACGGCGTCGTACCCCTTGACCGCGCGCCCGCCGAACTGCGTGTGGTCGAAGCGGATGCCCGTGTCCAGCACGTAGATGCGCACGCCGGAGCCCGTGGGCGTGTAGGTGTAGGTGCCGTTGAGCGGCAGAGCGCGCTGGTCGATGCGGTCCAGCCCCCAGGGCGCGCTGCTCTGCGTGGTGCTGGCGGTGGCGATGCCGTCCTGCTCCACGTACTCCACCCGCGGGTCGCGCCGCAGCGCCTCCACGGCCTGCGCGGGGAGCGTGGCCGCGAATCCCCGCAGGGCGTACTGGTAGGTGTAGTGAATGCGGCCGCCGTGCGCCGCGGCCAGCGCCCGCGCCGTGCCCGGCACGTCCGCCACGGTGCCGTTGAACACCACGATCCAGCGGTCGGGAACGCCCCGTCCGGGCGCCGCCGCCAACAGAGGCGCCACCGCCGGCGCGGGGACGCCGGACGGGGTGGTGGGTGCATCCGCGCAAGCGGCGGCGACGACCAGCAGCAGCACGGAGCCGGCGAACTTTATGGCCCGTTTCACCTGTTGCATGAAATGCTCTATGTGGCGAGGAGTTTGCCCGTCTCTGCGCAATGGAGGATAAAAACTTAGAACGGAAGCATGCGCCAGACGAGCGGCGTCAGGGAGACGCTAGGGCTTCGTATCAATTATGCCTGAAAAGGTGTGTAATCGCAAGAGGGCTCTATGCAAGCGGCTTGAAATGGCGATTCCCATAAAACTCCTCACACAGAGACGCGGGGGG
>JBJMPM010000127.1:0-37180 GCA_045803205.1 Longimicrobiaceae bacterium | reverse complement strand
GCAAGGCGGATGGAGAACCAGGCGTGAAGGTGATCTGGCGCGGACTACGCCGCTTGGCCGACTTCGTCCTCGCATTTCGCACCCTCGCCCCACGGTCACGACATGTGACTAATGGGTAGCCCGTACCGGGAGAGGGGGTGGCCGAGGTGGCGGTGTGGCCTGCACGCGACTGCGTGAGGGCGATCCTCACGTGACCGGTTGGCCAGCGCAACGGACTGAGAATTCTACCTCTCCCGGTACGGGAGAGGTGGCGAGCCTGAGCGAGCCGGAGAGGGCGCTGAGTCGGGCGCGGACTCCGACGCATGGAGATGGAGCGATGGCGATCTTCAGCGGAAAGACCGAGAAGGTTGCGGCGGACGGGAAGCCTGGGCCGCCGCGGCCGAACGAGAGCTCGATGTCGATCATCGGCCCCGGGATGCGCATCAAGGGCGACCTGGTGACCGAGGGCACGGTGCGCGTGGAAGGGACCATCGAGGGGACCGTGCGCGCGGGGAAGGCGGTGGTGATCGGGAAGGAGGGCGAGGTCATCGGCGACGTGCTCACCCAGGACGCGGTGATCGGCGGACGGGTGCGCGGCACCGTGAGCGCCGAGAGCCGGCTGGAGCTGCAGGCCACCGCGCAGATCGAGGGACAGATCTCGGCGCGCGCGCAGCACCTGGTGCTGGAGGAGGGGTGCCGCTTCAACGGACAGGTGCAGATGCTCGGCGAAGAGACGCAGCGCGCGCTTCCGCCGCCTCCCCCACCCGCCGCCGCGGGAGCGGATAGTCCACATTCCCAGACCGAGTTTTCCACAGCGCGTCCAATTTGATGCTATTGGCTGTGCTGCAACGAGTTAGGCGTTTTCCACAGGCCGGGGGGCGGTTTATCCACGGGAGTTTTCCACCTGTTTGTGGGAACCAGTCCACCCTTTGTCCACCATGCGGCTTGCCGAGCTGAGGGAGTACCTGGACGGCTACCTGCGCATCGCCGAGGTCCCCGACTGGAGCGGTGCGCTGAACGGCCTGCAGGTCGACTCTCCCCGCGAGGTCGGCCGCATCGCGTGCGCGGTGGACGCCGCGCAGGCCACCGTGGAGGCGGCGGTCGCCTGGGGCGCTGACCTGCTGCTGGTGCACCACGGCCTCTTCTGGGACGGGAACGTGCCGGTCACGGGGCGCCGCTACCGCCGGCTCAAGACCGCGCTGGACGCCGACCTCGCCGTCTACTCCGCCCATCTCCCGCTGGACGTGCACCCCGAGGTCGGCAACAACCCGGTGCTCGCGCGCGAGCTGGGGATCGAGCCGCGCGGGAGCTTCGGCGAGTACAAGGGGATGCCGATCGGCGTGTGGGGCGAGCTGGACGTGAGCCGCGGCGAGCTGCACGCGCGGGCCGAGCGCGTGCTCGGCGGACCGGTGAAGCTGGTGCCGGGCGGGCCGGAGCGGATCCGCAGGGCCGGCGTGATCACCGGCGGTGGGGCGGACGAGATCGCCGCGGCCGCCGCGGCGGGGCTCGACGCCTTTCTCACCGGCGAAGCGCGCCACCACAACTTCTTCGACGCCGAGGAGGGCGGGGTGAACCTGCTGCTCGGCGGCCACTACGCCACCGAGACCTGGGGCGTCCGCGCGCTCGCCCGGCACCTGGAGGAGCGCTTCGGGCTGGCGTGGACCTTCATCGACCATCCCAGCGGACTGTAGCGCCCCGGCACGCCCACCTTCCTCTTCTTCCGAACGTCTGGTGCACATCGCCGAGTGACGTGTTGACGCGGCTATAGATCCTTCGGCCTGCACAAGTTGTTTCACTGCCGATGCTTCCGGCGGGACCGGCCTCAGGACGTCTTGTGAGTCGTTTGTGGATGCACATGATCAATCTCCGAATGCAATGACCCGCGTGGACCGCGTGCTCCGCTGGGTGTGGCTGATCAACGGCGTGCTGCTGCTGGCGCTGCTGGTGTTCGCCGGCGGCTTCGTGGCGATCGGCGCGCTCGCGAACCTGGGCGGACGGAGCCCGGCGCCGTCTTCCGCGGCGGGCAGGGACACCGCGCGGGTGACGGAGGCCAGCGGGCCGGTCCGCTACGATACGCCCGTGCCGGTGCGGGGCTCGGCGACCCGTATCGTGCTGATCCGCCGAGGCACCGGGTACGCGTATTCCAGCACCGCGTCGAGCACGTCGACGGGCGGCGAGGGGGCGGTGGTGAACGTCGCGTTCCTCGACGCGTCCGGCGCGCGGCTGCTGCTGGACCGGCCGGGGTTCATCCGCCGCGTGCGCTTCCCCGGGCGCGAGCCCGAGGCGCCGGGCGACAGCGCGCTCCGCTGGATCGTGTACGAGATGGCGCTGGAGGACTCGAACGCGGACAGCGCCGTCGATGATCGCGACCGGCGGAGCCTGTACGTGACCGACCTTGACGGGCGCGGGTTGCGGAGCGTGCTGCCGGAGGGGTTCGAGCTGCGCGAGTGGGCGGGGGAGCCCGACGGCTCGGTGGTCGTGACAGGGCTGGAGCTCGGCGGGCAGCTGCGCCAGCGCGCGTTCGTGCTGGACCCGGCGGGCACGGTGCGGCCCTACGCCACGCTCGACTCGGTCGCGGCGGTGGCAGGGCGGATCGTCGGCAGGCCCTGAACGAATGGAAGGTCTCTTGTACCAGAACCGCAATTAGAGTGTGAGGGAAATTCGGCATGGTCTCTCACAGAGGTCACAGAGGTCACGGAGGAACAGCGCCGTTCCCCTGTGACCTCTGTGAGAGCATTCTTTTGCCGGATCTGGTGTCACAGAGGCACAGTCAGGGCGCCGTGTAGCGGCGGATGTAGTCCTTCACCCTGACTTTGCGGGCGGTGTTGGCGGAGGACATGTAGCGCACCACGCCGAAGACGGGGCGCTCGGGAGCCCAGGGGCGGTCGTAGCGGCCGAGGCACCAGAAGATGCCGGCGACGGAGTTGGGATCCCGCCCGTCCAGCGCCCAGCGGTCGTTCAGGCGCAGCATCCACTCCACCGCTTCGCGCGGGTGCCGGGTCCATTCCAGGAAACGCTTTCCCCAGATCATCCGCAGGTAGTTGTGGATGCGCCCCTCGCGCCGAAGCTGGCCCTGCGTGGCGTTCCACAGCGCGTCGTAGCTGCGTCCCTCCTCGAGCTGCTCGAAGGTGAGCAGCTCCCTGTCATCCCCGGCGTGGCGCTCCAGCGAGGCACGGGCCCACGCGGGGAGTGTCTCGTAGCGGTCGTATCCCTCCATTCGCACGGCCGTGTTGAAGGCCAGATCGCGCCAGGTGACGAGCTGATCCAGGAACGCTTCCGCATCTTCTCCCATCCCCCACCAGCCTTCGCGGGCGCCGGTCGGCTTCAGCGCCAGCCGCTCGGGCGACCATCCCTCATGCCGCGCCATCGCGTCGAACACCTGGTGCGCGGAGGCGAATCCCCAGTGCAGGTACGGCGAGAGCCCGCTCGCGGCGTCGGCCTCGGGCTGGTTGCGCTCGGACCCGTACCGCGCCAGCCGCCGGCCCACGAACGCGCGCAGCACCTTCGCGCCCGCCGACGCACCGCCATGTAACGACACCGGAGGAACGGCGTGGTCGATGGGGAGCGCGGCGAGCGCCTCGGGCGTGCGGCGCAGCAGCTCGGGGGGCGCGGCCGGCCACCGACGCTCGATCCCGGGCGGGAGCGAGACGGGCGGCGCGGCAGGAAGGCGGCGGAGGGGATCGGCCTCGGGTAAGACGTCGAGGTGCTCCGGCAGCTCCTTCTGCAGGAAGCGCCGGAAGTGGTAGGCGGTGGCGAACGCCTTCGGCGCGGCGCGGACGGGGAGGAGGCCGTTGGAGTCGACCGCCTCCAGCAATACGGGGAGGTGCTCGCCCGTGGCCGCGACCATCCGGGGGAGGAAGAAGTGGGGGGAGTCGTCCGTCACTACCACGCAGGCATCGGCGGCGAGCGCTTCGAGCAGCCCCTTCCCCGCCCCGTCCTGCGGCTCCACGTATGGGTGATGGCGAATGCCGGCGCGGGCGAAGGCGGCGGCGTTGTCGGCCATCCCGTCGAGCGCGAAGGCGTGCAGGCGGTCCGACGCGTACGGATAGCCGGCGCGGAGCGCCTCCAGCACCACCAGCGGGCGGTTCAGCTCGCGGCACCACTCCACCGCCCGCTGCAGCGCGAAGTTCCAGCGGGTGCGCCGCGCGGCGATCATCCAGTAGAGCACGAAGCCGCCGTCGCCGCGCACGGGGGCGCGGTTCACGGCGGCGATGCGAACGGCCGGAACGCTGGAGCGGGCCGGCGTCACGCTAGAGGTAATCCTGGATGATTCGGTGCGCGAGATAGATCCCGACGCCGGTGCCCACGGCGCTGAGCATCACCGCGGCCATGATGCCGAGCTGCGCGCCCAGCCACCATCCCAGCCACCCGCCCAGGGTGGCGCCGATCAGCCAGAAGAGCTTTTCCATGCCGGGAATAATCTCACACGAAAGCAGAGAGGACCAGAGCGCTCGTCTCTGGTCCTCTCTGCCTCCGGGTGAGCTCATGCCGTCTTCTGCTCCAGCGCCTCGCGCCAGCGGAGGAGGCGCGGGGCCAGCGAGCGTCCGCCGGGCGCCGGGCGGTAGGCGGACATGGAGACGAGCGGTGCGCGCCTGAAGGAGCGCCAGCGCCGCATCCCCACCTGGTCGCCCACGTCGCGGGAGAGGGTGTGCAGTCGCGTCTGGGCGTGGTCGCGCTGCGGGGCCTCGCCGACGGCCAGCGCGATGCGCAGCGCCTCGCGCGCGGCGTCGGCGTCGCCGGCGGCGAGGGTGACGCCGGCGAGCTCGTGCGCCACGCGGGCCCGGTCGACCGCGTCGGTGAAACGGGCGGCGGCCAGCAGCAGGTCGCGCGCGGCGCCGCGGCGGTCTCCGGCGGCGCGGCGGGCGGCGGCGCGCTCCTCGAGTCCCACGGCGGCGGCCTCGGCGTCGCCCGCGGAGAGGGCGCGGCGCACGGCGCGGCCGAGCGCGCGCACCGGATCGTCCGACACCACCGCCTCGCCGACCTCCGCCAGCCGCGCGATGGCGCCGCCGCCGTGGTCCAGGTCGCGCGCGGCGCAGTAGAGCGCCAGCGCGCGCTCGCGCTGCCCCAGCTTGCGCGCCAGCCGCGCCGCGTGCAGCGCGGTGGCCGAGTCGCCGCCGTCCAGCGCGAGGGCGAGCGACACCGCCGCGTCGGCCTCGGCCAGGCGGCGGGTGCGCTCCAGCTCGCAGGCGTAGGAGACCAGCGCCTTCGCCAGCCGCGCCTCCGCCAGCGTGTCGCCCTCCACCATCAGCAGCAGGCGCAGGAGGATGGAGCGCTCGGGCGACTTCGCCAGGCGCTCGGCCTCGGCGCGGGCGCGGCGGTGGCTGAACTCGTCCACGCCGCCGCCGCGGGCGCGCTCCACGCAGGCGAGCACCAGCGCCCCCGCGGCCGCGCGCTGGGCGCGCTCGCCCCGCTCGGTCTCGGAGATCTGCCGGAAGGTGCCCGCCGCGGTCGAAGCCTGCATCTGCCACTCACATGAGAACGGTTCTCAACCAATCTAGCGCATCGATGGATTGCCCGTAAGGGCCGAGGAACAGATAATCTCACGCAGAGCCGCAGAGGTCGCGGAGAGAGGACACCGCACAGGAGAGCGAATGACCCGTCACCCAATCCTCGCCGTCGCCGTGGCCGTGCTGCTGGGCGCCTGCGCCAACCCTCGCGAGGAGGCACGCGGGGAGCTGAGGAAGCTGCGCACGGCGCTGGACGAGCACCGGGCGCGGTACGGGCGGTATCCCGAGACGGTCGATGCGCGGCGGCCGGCGAGCGCCGCGAACCTTCCCCTCCAGCCGCGCGAAGGGGTGAGCGTGGAGCTGGTGCACGCCGGCGCGGGTGGGATCCAGGCGCTCGCCCGCCGCAGGCCGTGGATCTGCACGATGAACGTCGACGCGCGCGGGGCGGAGAGGCTGGCGTGCGCGACCCTCACCAACACCGACGCACCGCCGGCGCAACCCGGCGGCGCCAGTCCCCTCGACAGCATGCTGCACGCGCCATCGTCCGCCGGGGCCAAGCCGTAGACGCGAACGGGGCCCTCTCGCGAGGGCCCCGGTGCGTTCCGTACGACTGCGTCCGCTACGGGCGCGGGCGGACCGAGGCCTCGGGCGTATAGGTGGCGCAGTGGGCGCCGTCGGGGCCGACGCTGACCTCGATCTGGCCGGCGTGGCACTCGTGGTCTTCGTTGAACCGGCAGTCGGTCACGCTGCACGCGCCGACCACCGAGAGGTTCGCCTGCGGACGTTCCTGGGGGTTCTGCATCCGGCCCTCCCTTGGCTGGGGTTCGCCCCCGTGGAAAGCAACATCCGGACCACGAACTCGCGTAAACCCGCGTTTACCAACGAGTTGAGAAAGATTCTCATACCAATTCGCCGAGATCGTGCTGGGTTCCAGTCTCTGACGGAAGGGGTCTCACACGGAGTCAACGGAGTCAGCAGAGTCGTTTTCCGTTGACTCCGTTGACTCCGTGTGAGCATTCAGTTCAAGAACCTGATTCAGAACCAGACTCTGTACTGTGGTATCATATCAGTCCTCGCCAGGGAAGGACGTCCAGCCACACATGACGAAGCGCCTCCCCCCATGGTTCCGGAGGAGGCGCTTTGGAATGAAAGAAGACCGCGGTCAGCGCTTGGAGAGCGCGTCGAAGTTGCGGGCGAACGTCTCGTAGCGCTGCGAGGCCGCCTGGTCGCCGAGCTGCGACTCGAGCTGCGCCTGCGCCATGTAGGCGTAGAAGTAGTGGATGGGGATGTTGCGCGTGGCGTCGTCGGTCCAGTGCGGGCGTGTCTCCAGCCCGTGGAGCTGGAAGGTCTCGGTGAGCAGCCTGCGCCCCACCTGTGCGTTCATGTACGCGCCCAGCACCGGGCTGTAGTCGCTCCCCTCCATCCTCACCAGCGCCTGCCCCTCCTGCGGGGTCACCAGCTTGAAGGCGAGCCCCTGCCGCGCCACGTAGGGGGCGAACCCCAGGTCGTACTGCACGTTGGTGGTGCTGGCGAAGAAGATCGGCCGGTCGCCCCACGCCTGCTTGACGATGGAGAGGAGGAACTGGTCGGCGGCGGAGAGATACCTCCCCTGCTCGATCGGCACCTCGATGCCGCGCGCCGAGAAGTACAGGCCGGCCTCGGTGACCTGCGTGATCTGCGCCCGCGCGATGAGGTCGATCTCCTGGTCGGTCAGGCCGAAGATCGACCGCGTGGGCTTGCGCGAGGCGTCGTAGTAGCGCGGCCCCGTGCGCGTGTCGAACGGGCGCTGGCAGATGATGCGCGTGGGGTCGGAGTCCGGGTCCTGCCCCGCGGCGCAGGGGCGGGTGAGGTCGCGGAGCTGCTTGGGATACCAGTCGGTGTTCAGGTAGCTCAGCACGATCACCGTGACGTCCTTCCGGATGCCCTCGACCTCCTGCAGGTACCAGAGCGGGAAGGTGTCGTTGTCGCCGTTGGTGAAGAGCACCCCGTACGGCTCGACCGACTGCAACAGGTTGTACGCCAGGTCGCGCGCCGTGTAGTCGCCGCGGCGGTTGGCGTAGGGCCAGTTGAGCGCCATCGGGACGAAGGCGAGGAGGAAGACGGGGCTCGCCAGCGCCAGCCGCGTGCGCCACCAGGGCCGCCCCGCCGTGGAGGCGTCGCCGCCCAGCGCCTCGGAGAGCTCCAGCCAGAGCGCGGTGAGGCCGATCCCCGCCCACAACCCCCAGAGGCTGAAGGAGACCAGGAAGAAGTAGTCGCGCTCGCGGACCTCGGCCATGTCGCCGCTGAGCCCCAGCGACTGCACCTGGGCGAAGCCGTACTTGAAGTTCATGTAGATGACGAGCCCCACCGAGAGCGTGAGGAAGAGCACCGCCACGTACAGGAAGCTCTTGCGGTCGCGCTTCCAGTGCTGCCACGCCCCGTAGCCGCCCAGCGCGGTGAAGAGCAGGGTGACGAAGATGCGCCCCGCCCCGAAGTAGCCGCTCGCGCCCGACACGCTGCGCGCCCACTGCCAGTCGAAGTACTGGAACCAGGTGGCCATCTGCGCCCAGAAGGGCGCCTGCCGGTCCATGATGCTGGGCTTGCCGTACTGCTCGCGCGCCAGCGACGCGGTGAGGTTCACGCAGTGGCCCGGCAGCTTGGCGCCGAAGCCCAGGATGCTGACCAGCGCCGAGCCCACCGAGGGGCAGCTCGGGTTGGCCTCGTTGATGACGGGCGAGAGCCCGGCGCGGGTGGAGAGGAGGAGGTGCACCGAGAGCCCCAGCACCCCGAAGAGCGCGCCGAAGGCGTAGAGCCGCCAGTTGGCGTACGAGCGCGGGCGCACCAGCAGGATGAAGAGCATCACCGCGGGCGCCGCCAGGAAGGCCATCAGGTGGTTGCCGACCGAGAGGGCCAGCATGAACACCATCAGCACCAGCACGTTGTCGTCGTGGAAGCGGCCGGAGCCGCGCGCCGCCCGGTGCTCCTCCACGTGATCGCGCCAGAGGAAGGCCAGCCAGGAGAGCGCGGCGATGGTGAACATCGAGACGGTGTAGACCTTCTCGTTCACGTTGCTCTGGCTCCACACCGTGTAGGCCGTGGCCGACAGCAGCACCGCCACCCCAGCCCCCACGCGGCGCACGCCCTCGCGCCCGTCGAAGAAGCCCAGGATGCGGTGCACCATCAGGTACCAGAAGAACGCGGTGCCCGCGCTCATGAAGGCGCTGAAGAGGTTGATCCGCACCGCCACCGGGAGCCCGGTGGGGGAGAGGAGCACGTCCCAGGCGCGCGCCAGCAGCACGAAGAGCGGGTTCCCGGGGGGGTGCGGGATCCCCATGATGTGGCTGGTGGCGATGTACTCGCTGGTGTCCCAGAACCAGGTGGTGGGTCCCAGCGTGAAGGCGTAGAACGCGAAGACGGCGAGCGCGGCCGCCAGCGCCAGCAGGTACGGCGGGCGCTGCGGCGCGGCCTCGACCGCGGCGACCGCCACGGGGCCGGAGGCGGTGGCGGCGCGGGGGCGCTCGGTCCTGGAAGTGGCCTGGGTGCTCATGAAGGCCCGTGAAGGGGTAGCTCGTTGCGGAGAAAGCGGATAAAGGTAAGCCATCCGCCGGCCGCTGTCGACAGCGCGGACGGCGGGGCCCACCCCCGAGCCGCAATCAACCCCCCAGCGGTGCCGCAGGTTCCGGATGCGCGGCCGCGGCGGGCGCCGCGGGCGGGTCTGCCGGGTCCTCGCGGTCGGGCCCGCGGGGGAGGGTGAGGGTGAAGGTGGAGCCCTCGCCCACCCGGCTCTCGACCGAGAGGTCGCCGTCCATCGCCCGGGCCAGGTCGCGGCTGATGGCGAGGCCCAGGCCGGTACCCTCGTTGCTGCGCGTGAGCGTGGGGTCCACCTGCACGAAGGCCTCGAAGACCAGCGGGAGCTTCTCCGCGGGGATGCCGCGCCCGGTGTCGCGCACGCGGATGGCCACCCGGGCGTCGTCGGCGCTCCACTCCAGCGCGATGCTCCCGCCGGGCCCGGTGAACTTGACCGCGTTGCTGAGCAGGTTCAGCACCACCTGCTCCATCCGGTCGCCGTCGGCGTGCACGGTGACGGCGGGGTCGCCGCGGCGGTAGGCGTAGTGGTGGCCGCGGGCGCGCAGCTGCGGCTCGATCAGCGCCTCCATTGAGGCCAGCGCCGCGTCCACCGGCACGTCGCGCAGGTCGTACACCACCTGCCCCGCCTCCAGCCGGGCGAAGTTCAGCACATCGTTGATCAGCCCCAGCAGGTGCGCCTGGTTGCGGCGGATCTTCTCCAGGTACTCGCGCTGGGTGTCGGTGAGCGCGCCATGGATCCCCATCTCCAGGAGTTGCGCGTAGCCGGCGATGGCGTTCAGCGGGGTGCGCAGCTCGTGGCTCATGGTGGCCAGGAAGGCGCTCTTGGCCTCGTTGGCCTGGTCGGCGGCGGCGCGGGCGGCCTCGGCGTCGGCGGTGCGCGCCACCAGCTCGTCGTTGGCGTGCTGCAGCTCGTCGTGCGCCATCTCCATCTCCGCCTGCGCCTCTTCCAGCTCGCCGGCCTGCTGCTCGAGCTGCGCGCGCGCCTCCTCGGTCTCGTGGAAGAGGCGGGCGTTGTCGATGGCGACCGCGGCGCGGCGCGCCAGCTCCTCGGCCAGCGCCAGGTCGGCCGCGTGGTAGCGGCGGCCGCTCTCGGCGTGCACCAGGGTGATGGCGCCCAGCAGCCTCTCTCGCGCCCGCAGCGGCACCACGATGTAGCTGCGCAGCCCCAGCTCGCGGATGAGCGCCAGGTGCTCGTCGTCGACGGCCGCGGCGGAGAGCAGCTCATCGGGGATGTCGCTCATCATCTGCGCCTGGCCCGTGCGGAGCACGGCGTGCAGGCCGTAGTCGGAGCCGGGGTTGGAGGGGTAGCGCTCCTCCAGCTGGTGGACGAACGTCACCTTGGCCGGGTCGGGGTGCTCCACCGCCACCCGCTGCACCCCGCCGCCCTCGGCCAGCAGGTCCACCGCGCACCAGTCCGCCAGCTCGGGGACGGCCAGCCGCGCCACCGCCCGCAGCGTGGTCTCGTAGTCCAGCGACGAGGCCAGCACCCGGCTGGCCTCGGCCAGGAAGGCGCTGGCCCGCTCGGCGTTGCGCCGCTCGGTGACGTCGGTGTCGGCGCCCACCCACTCGCGCACCCGCCCGCCCGGCTCCAGCACGGGGACGGCGCGCACCTCCATGTCGCGGAACTCGCCGTCGTGGCGGCGCAGGCGGTACTGCGCCTCGTGCAGCGTGCGGCTCTCCAGCGCCGCGCGCCACCTCGCCACCGCCGCCTCGCGGTCCGCCGGGTGGACGGACTGGAGCCATCCCCACCCCCCGTACTGCTCCGGGGCGGTGCCGGTGAAGGCGGCCCATTCCGGCTCGTCGCCGCTGAAGCGCCCGTCGGCCCCCGTGGTCCAGACGATCTGCGCCGTGGCGACCACGAGGGAGCGGAAGCGGTCCTCGCTGCGGCGCAGCGCCTCGGTCTCTTCGTTGCGGCGGCGCGCGCGCCGGTCCACCAGCGCACCGAAGAGGGTGATGGCGAGCAGCAGGAGCGTGGCCGCGGCCACCCCCCACGCCAGCCCGCGCGTCTGCAGCACCGCCTCGTCCGACACGCGCAGGCGGCCGGAGACGGGGGCGAAGCGGACCGCCGTCATCCCCGTGTAGTGCACCGCCGCGATCGCCGCCCCCATGATCAGCGTGGCGCCCGGCCGCGCCCTGCGCCCGGCGGGGGTGTCGTCGTGCCGGTAGCGGAGCCCCAGCCGGAGCGCCCCCGCCGACCCGGCGACCGCCACCAGCACGGTGGCGGCCACGCCGGCGGGGACGAAGTGGAGCCGCGCGGGGAGGCGCAGCGCGGTGATCCCGATGAAGTGCATGGAGGCGAGCGCCGCGCCCATCGCCAGCGCGGCCCCCGCCAGCGCGCCGGGGCTCACCCGCCCGCGCGAGACCATCCAGAGCGCCAGCGCCGAGGCGAGGACGGGCGCCAGGGCGGAGAGGAGGACGACCGGGACGGCGTAGGCGGTGGGGATGCCGGGGTGCCAGGCGAGGAGCCCCACGAAGTGCATCGCCCAGATCCCCAGCCCCATCGACACGCTCCCGCCCAGCAGCCACGCCAGGCGGAAGCGGCCGCTCGCCGCGGCCACCCGCGAGACGAGCGCGAGGGCGGCCCAGGCCGAGCAGAGCGCGATGAGCACCGATGCCGCGACCAGTGCGCGGTCGTAGCTGCCGGACACGTCGGGAGTCCCCGGTGGATATGGACACGCGGCGGCGGCCTCGGGGCGGCCGCCGCTTCGACAAAAACGTGGCAAGAACGGTTCCGCGCGCCGCCATTCCTTTGCACCATTTTGCAGCCCTGGTCCACGATCCCGGCCTCAGAGGGTGTTGCTGAACCCGTTCTTCGTACACCCCTGGGTGTCATCCTGAGGCCCGGCCACGTGGAATCAGCGTTCGCTCCGATGGCGGCAGGGCCGTGAGGATCTGATCGCGGCCACGCCGGAGCCGGCTGCGGAAGCTCGCGCGAAAGCCACGGCCTCACGTTCACTCGTCGCTGCCACGCAGGAAAAGCCAGGCATCGACAAGCGCCGGCGCGGACGCGGTGATGGTGCGGGCTTCCGCGGCGGGCTCCTGCGCATGCCTCGGCCAGATCCTCACGGCCCTGCCGTCTGCAGCGCCGACGCCAGGAACCGTGTGGCCGGGCCTCAGGATGACACCCATGGTGCCGCGGAATGTGCGCGTTCAGCAACACCCTCTCAGGATGACGTCTGGAGGACCGAGTTGCTCAACGGTTCTCTCACCGCGGCACCGCCCCGTGTCGGGAGATTCCCCACGCGGCGTCCGGACGCGGCCTCGCGCGAAATCCAGCGGAGGCCGACAGACGCTTCCCCGCACGGCGGGTAGCTTCCGTCCCGACCCAGCGACCGAACGATCCGGCATGCGCCGCCGGAACCGGGACGGCGCGCGCCCCTTCGAGCTTACGGAGCCAGAGAGATGAGCGAAGACACGATGCAGTCCGAGGCACCCGTCGCCCGTTCGCGGCGCGACTTCCTGCGCGGGGCCGCGGTGGGGCTGGCGGTGCCGGCGGTGGCGAGCGCGCTGGCCGCCTGCAAGGCCGAGGAGGCGGGGAAGACGCCCGCGGCCGCCGCGCCGGCCGCCGCGCCCACGCGCGCCGACAGCGACCACAGCGGCGGCACCATGGCGGCCCATCCGCAGAACCCCTCCACCGCGGCCGCCTCCGAGGAGATGGACCGCCACCACGAGGCGGGGGTGAAGGCCTTCCCCGCGGCCACGAAGGGGAAGGGGAACCAGCTGATGCAGCCGCGGCTGGAGGGCGGGGTGAAGGTGTACGACCTGACCGCCGAGAAGCTGCAGTGGGAGGTGTCGCCCGGGCAGACGGTGGAGGCGTGGGCGTACAACGGCCAGGTGCCGGGCCCGCAGATCCGCGTGAAGCAGGGCGACCGGGTGCGGGTGAACCTGGTCAACAAGCTCGACGAGAGCACCGCCATCCACTTCCACGGGGTGTCGCTGGTGAACGGGATGGATGGCGTGCCGTTCATCACCCAGCCCCCGGTGAAGCCGGGCGCCAGCTTCACCTACGAGTTCGTGGTGCCCAACGCGGGGTCGCACATGTACCACTCGCACCTGAACGCGGCCAAGCAGGTGCCGATGGGGCTGCTGGGCGCCTTCATCGTGGAGCCCCGCGGGGGCGAGACGCGCCGGGCCGACGTGGACTACGTGATGATCATCAACGACGGGCCGCACGGGTACACGCTGAACGGGAAGGGCTTCCCCGCCACCGAGCCGATCGTGGCCAACCGCGGGCAGAAGGTGCGGGTGCGCTTCATGAACGAGGGGATGATGATCCACCCCATGCACCTGCACGGGATGCCGATGCTGGTGACGCACAAGGACGGCTGGCCGCAGCCACAGCCCTGGCTCTGCGACACGCTGAACGTGGCGCCGGGCGAGCGGTGGGACGTGATCATCGACTGCGACAACCCCGGCACCTGGGCCTTCCACTGCCACATCCTCCCCCACGCCGAGGGGCCGATGGGGATGTTCGGGATGGTGACCGCGCTGATCGTGAAGTGACGGCAGCGGCGCCTCACGCAGAGCCGCGGAGACGTGGTAAGGGGGCTTGACGCGGATGCGTCCAGTGTGTAGCTTTAAGGTGGATCTGAACCCCGGCCAGTCCGGGTAGTAGGATCCACCCGGGGGCGGTTTGCCGCCCCCTTATTTCTGGTAGCAGGAAGAAGCCACACAAATTTTCGCGGAGGCGACGGTTCAAACGAACTCCTGCAAAGGAGATTGAGAAGTAGCGCACCGTGAGCGGTCCGACATGGAGCGCCCGCCTTGTTAATGGGTACTACGGGATGTATTCTCCCCACCGGCTGGTATACTAGGGAGAGGACATCTACTCGCCGCGATTCTGGGAGTATTGAGATGAGAGTCCGATCCAAGACGAACCAGCAGCGCAGGCGAGACGCCGCCGCCTTCCTCTGGGGTGCAGCCCACGCGCTTGACTTTGGCGGTGTGCTTGCGCCTTCCGTAGGTGATTTGCTCGGCAGCCCCTCCGACGATGCCCGTGCTTTGCACAGCGATTGGCGCACGGTCCTAGCGAAAGTCAACCGGTATGTCGCGGCGAAGAAAGCGGCGAGACACGCAGAATAGCCGCACCTCCGACAGTGACCTTCCCGCCGAGCGTCCACAGCAGACACCGCCTCCGTCCGCCCCGAAACAGGAAGAATTGTTTGGGGCGGAAGAAGTCGTCGAATTCTTCTCGGCGAGTTTCACGGGGCCCCTCCCACTTCCGTCCCTCCTGCGCGAATACGAAAATGTCCTTCCCGGACTTGGGGACAGGATCGTCAGGATGGCGGAGGCAGAGGGTTCGGCGCGGCGCTATCTGGCTTCGCGACGTCTGCGGATCGCAGAGTGGGGTTTGCTGAGCGCCTTCCTGATCGCTCTCGTCATCGTCGGCTGCGCCACGTACGCGGCGGTGCACGGGGCGGAGATGGTGGGGCTCGCAGGCGTTCTAAGCACAGTGGCCGCCCTTGTGGCCGTATTTATTACGGGGAAGCGAAACCCGCCGCCAAACGGTGCATCGGAAGGGGAGGAAGAACCGAAGAAGCGTACTGGACAGTGACGGCGGGGGAACCATTTCCGTACAACCATTGAACGAGATGGGTTTGAAGTAAGACCGAGGGGCGCTCTCCTGTGGAGCGCCCCGGGTTGCGTTTGGCCCAAGTCACATTATCCCGGGCTCCGGGCGGACTCGGCCATTCAACCGCCGGCCCTTACAAGGAATCTTGAACTTGCAGCGGCGAACGGCATGGGCGGCATCTTTAGAAGTGGCTGAGTTATCCGGGCCGCTTCAAGGTACCCCCTTCTTCGGGCGTCAGGTATATAGCGAGAAAGCTTGATTCGAGGAAACTTTCGGCGGGGAGGCGCGTATTCAGCCGGACCCGGGCGGCTTGTGCGCACCCGCCGCCGGGAGGATATTCGTACGGCCCCGCCGCCCGGCGGGGCGCACCCGCACGCATGAGCCCTGTGCCGACTCCCCAGACCCGCGCCGCCGCGCGCGGCCGCCCCGCGCCCGTGAAGGAGAAGGCGGACGCGAAGCCGAAGAACGAGCTGCTGGAGTGGATCAAGTCCATCGCCGCGGCGGTGGTGCTCTTCCTGGTGATCCGCACCTTCCTGGTCCAGGCGTACTCCATCCCGTCGAACAGCATGGAGAACACCCTGCTGGTCGGCGACTACCTGATGGCCAACAACGCGGTGTTCGGCGCGCGCGTGCCCTTCACCGGGTGGCGCATGCCGGGCTTCCGCGACCCGCGCCACGGCGAGATCGTGGTCTTCCGCCCCACCTACAACACCCCGGAAGAAGACGTGGTGAAGCGGGTGATCGGCGTGCCCGGCGACACGCTGTGGGGGAAGGACGGCGCCGTGTACCGCAACGGGAAGCGGCTGAACGAGCCCTACGTGCAGCGCGTCGGCGAGGCCGACCGGCCGCTGGAGCTCGACGGCACCCGCGGCGGGCTGCCGCCCGAGGTGAACCCCGCCCGCTACGGCTACCACAACCACCTCCCCGCCCTGCTCCCGTCGGTCGACCGCGCGACCTACCGCCCCACGCGCGACAACTGGGGGCCGCTGGTGGTGCCGAAGGACAGCTACTGGATGATGGGCGACAACCGCGACCAGTCGCTGGACTCGCGCTTCATGGGGTTCATCCCGCGCGAGGTGGTCCGCGGCAAGCCGCTCTTCATCTACTTCAGCGTGGACAAGGAGCGCGACTCGCCCTTCCCGCACTTCCTCACGGCCGCGCGCTGGGGCCGCATCGGCCACGGGATCCACTCCTGCTGCGGCGGGTGAGCGCGTGAGCGGCGCCGGGGCGGCTGCGCTCTCCAGCGGGGCGGCCTCCGCCCCGCCGCGCGCGCTCCCCGACCCGCCCGGCCCCGGCGGCCGCCTCTTCCAGCACCTCCCCGCCTTCCGGCGGGACCCCATCCGCTTCCTCGAGCGCCTGCACCGCACGTACGGCGACGTGGCCCGCTTCCGCTTCGGGCCGCGGCGGCTCTACCTGCTCGCGCACCCCGACCAGGTGCGCGACGTGCTGGTGACCAACCACCGCAACTTCATCAAGAGCAAGGCGATGCAGCGTGCCCGCGTGGTGCTGGGCAACGGGCTGCTCACCAGCGAGGGCGAGGTGCACCTGCGCCAGCGGCGGATGGCGCAGCCCGCCTTCCACCGCGAGCGCATCGCCGCGCTGGGCGCGACCATGGTGGCGTACGCGGCCCGCGCGGGCGACCGCTGGCGCGCGGGGGAGGCGATGGACGTGACGCGGGAGATGAACCGCCTCACCCTCGCCATCGCCGGGAAGACGCTGTACGGCGCCGACGTGGAGCGCGAGGCGGACGAGATCGGCGCGGCGCTGAACGACGCGCTGCACGCCTTCAAGCGGCTCACCAACCCGCTGGGCGTCATCCTCGACCGCCTTCCCCTCCCCGGCACGCTCAGGGTGAAGCGCGCCACCGCGCGCCTGGACGACACCATCTACCGGATGATCGCGGAGCGCCGCCGCAGCGGGGAGGACCGCGGCGACCTCCTCTCCATGCTGCTGGCCGCCCGCGACGAGGAGGGCGACGGCGGGGGGATGACCGACCTGCAGCTCCGGGACGAGGCGCTCACCCTCTTCCTGGCGGGGCACGAGACCACGGCGAACGCGCTCGCCTGGACCTGGCACCTGCTGGCGCTGGACCCCGGGGCCGAGGCGCGCCTGCACGCCGAGGTCGACGCGCTCGGCGCCGAGCCCACGGCCGACGATCTGCCGCGGCTGGCGTTCACGCGCGCCGTGCTCGCGGAGTCGATGCGGCTCAATCCGCCGGCGTGGGCGGTGGGGCGGGAGCCGCTGGAGGAGTTCGAGGCGGGGGGATTCCGGATCCGCGCGGGGACGGTGGTGCTGCTGAGCCCGTGGGTCACCCACCACGACCCCCGCTGGTGGACGGAGCCGGAGCGCTTCGACCCGGACCGCTGGACGCCGGAGAACGAGGCGCGGCTCCCGCGCTTCGCCTACTTCCCCTTCGGCGGGGGGCCGCGCAAGTGCATCGGCGAGGGGTTCGCGTGGACGGAGGAGATCCTGGTGCTCGCCACCCTCGCGCAACGCTGGCGGCTGCGCCATGCGCCGGGCGCGCGGGTGGGGCGGCAGCCGCTGATCACCCTGCGGCCGATGGGGCTGCGGATGGTGGCCGAGCCGCGGTGAACGGCGTCTCACGCGGAGGCGCGGAGACGCGGAGAGAGAAACGGGAGAACGGGATGCGGGTGGATCGGGACTACTTCGTCGAGACGCTGCGGCGGCTGGTGCGCACGCCGTCCATCAACCCGGCCTTCGGCGACGGGAACGAGTCGGAGATCGCAGGACGGGTGGCGAAGGAGATGGAGCGGCTGGGGATGTCGACCCGGCGCTTCGAGGCGGAGCCGGGGCGCGCGAGCGTGGTGGGGATCCTCCCGGGCTCCGGGGGCGGGCGCGTGCTGATGCTCTACGCGCACCTCGACACCGTCGGCGTCGAGGAGATGGAGGCGCCCTTCTCCGGCGAGCTGCGCGACGGGCGCGTCTACGGGCGCGGCAGCTATGACATGAAGGGCGGGCTGGCGGCGTGCCTGGCCGCGGTGAAGGCGCTCCGCGACGGCGGCGCCGCCCTCGCCGGCGACGTGATGGTCGCCGCGGTGGCGGACGAGGAGGTGGCGAGCATCGGGATGCAGGAGGTGCTGCGCCACGTCACGGCCGACGGCGCCATCGTCACCGAGCCCACGGAGCTGGAGGTGGGGCTCGCCCACAAGGGGTTCTGCTGGATCGAGGTGGAGACCTTCGGGCGGGCGGCGCACGGGAGCCGGTACGACGAGGGGATCGACGCGAACCTGCGCATGGGGCGCTTCCTGGCCCGCCTGGAGGCGCACGAGCGGGAGCTGCGCGAGTCGCCGCCGCACCCGCTGGTGGGCCCGCCCTCGCTGCACGTGGGCGTGCTGAAGGGCGGCGCCGGCGCCAGCACCTACGCGGACCGCTGCGTCGCCACCATCGAGCGGCGCACGACGCCGGGAGAGACGGAGGAGGGCGTGCTCGCGCCGCTCCGCGCCATCGCCGACGCGCTCGCGGCCGAGGACCCCACCTTCCGCGCGGAGGTGCGGGCGACGCTGACGCGCGACTCGTTCGAGGTGCCGGCGGACGCGGGGGTGGTGCGCGCGGTGCTCGGCGCCGCGACGGAGGTGCTGCGGGAGGAGCCGGTGACGCGCGGCTTTCCCTTCTGGATGGACGCGGCGTTCCTGGGGGCGGCGGGGATCGAGACGGTGGTGATCGGCGGCCGCGGCGCCGGCGCCCATGAGCTGGTGGAGTGGGCGGACGTCGACTCGCACGTGCAGATCGCCGAGATCCTGGCGCGCGCGGCG
Source organism: Longimicrobiaceae bacterium (assembly GCA_045803205.1). GTDB lineage: Bacteria > Gemmatimonadota > Gemmatimonadetes > Longimicrobiales > Longimicrobiaceae > Longimicrobium. The sequence goes on along the minus strand of JBJMPM010000127.1, from coordinate 18,842 downwards.
GTGCATTTCTGCGGGCCCGGGGCGGGGTGAGGGTGGGATTGCGGGTGCGGAATCGCGGGTAACGGCGGATTTTGGGAATATGTCGCGAATATGCGAGTAAACTCGCCGCTACAACGGCACGAAGTCCGCCTGCGCGGACTCGCATGCGGATATCGGTGCACGGCGCCTGCCCGGCGTGACGCAGATCGAGTTATTACTCCGAACCCTAAACAGTTTGCGCTGGCAGTTGGATGACCGGCGTCCCATCTGCGTAGCCTGCAAACCAATTAGCGCCTGGGGTAATACATCGCCGCGATTCCGGTCGAGACGGGAATTGCCGTTGAAGTCCGCGAAGGCGGACTGCGTGATGTTGTAGCCGCGGCTTCAGCCGCATCGTCGCGAAAATCCCCATCCAAATCCATCTTGAATCCCCATTCAATTCCATCTCGAATCCCAATCCAGATCCATCCCAAGTCCCAATCCAGATCCATCCACCGCCGCCTTCGTAGCAGAAAGCTTTCGCGGACGGGGTCTGCGGCACATCTTTGATTCCATCCCCCGACAACCCATCCGCGAAAGACGGCGATGCCCGCCATGGAACCCACGTTCATCGCGCTGGTCGGCGACCACGACCCGGAGGTGGTGGCGCACCGGGCCATCCCCAAGGCGCTCGGGCTGGCGGCGCTCTCGCTCGGCCGCACCGTGGACGCGGTGTGGGTGGCCACCGAGCGCGTGGCCGAGGACGAGGAGGAGGCGCTGGGGCACGTGGACGCGGTCTGGTGCGTTCCCGCGAGCCCCTACCGGAGCACGGAGGGGGCGCTCGCCGCCATCCGCCGGGCGCGCGAGCGCGGGATGCCCTTCCTGGGCACCTGCGGCGGCTTCCAGCACGCGGTGATCGAGTTCGCGCGGAACGTGGCGGGGATCGCGGCGGCGGGGCACGCGGAGACGGAGCCGGAGGGCGAGGCGCTGGTGATCTCGCCGCTCGCCTGCGCGCTGCGCGACATGGGCGGGCAGGTGAGCTTCACCGAGGGATCGCGGCTCTACGGGATCTACGGGCCCAGGCCGGTGGAGGAGGAGTACATGTGCGGCTACGGCCTCAATCCCCAGTTCCGGGAGCGGCTGGAGGCCGCCGGGCTGCGCTTCACCGGGTTCGATCCCGAGGGTGCGGTGCGGGCGATGGAGCTGCCGGGGCACCCCTTCTACGTCGCCACCCTCTTCCAGCCCGAGCGCGCGGCGCTGCACGGACGCACGCCGCCGCTGGTGCGCGCCTTCGTGCATGCGGCGACGGCGGGGAAGCAGTAAATCGCATTGCAGAGTTTCGTTCGGGATCAGATCAGGACAGAAGGGCCTCACACGGAGTCAACTGAGTCAACGGCGCTCATCTCCGCTGCCTCCGTTGACTCCGTGTGAGGCCCTTCTGTCAGAGACTGGAATCCAGAGCTGTCCTCGGCAAATTGGTATGACAGCGCGTCTCCAGGGAGGACATGGAGGCTACGAGGGATGATTCCCCGTGGCCTCCTCCTCTATGGCTTCGGCCTTCGCGAGGGCCGCCTCGGTCGGGCTCGGGTGCGCGAGGTGGCGGAGCTCGTCGTCGAGCCCCTCGTGCGCGATCTGGAGCCAGCGGTCGAGCACGCGGTCGCTCTCCACCAGCGCCACCAGGTGCGGATCGAACTGGCGCGCGCACCCCTCGTCGAGCTTCTCCAGCGCCTCCTCCACCGGCATCGCCTCCTTGTAGCTGCGCGGCTGCGTCATCGCGTCGAAGACGTCGGCCAGGGCGATGATGCGCGCCGCCAGCGGGATCTCCTCGCCCGCGATGCTGCAGGGGTAGCCGCTCCCGTCCCAGCACTCGTGGTGGCTGGAGACGATCTTCATCAGCCCCGGGTGCAGCTCCTCCAGCGGCTCCAGGATGCAGGCGCTCTGGTGCGGGTGGTGCTTGATCTGCGCCCGCTGCTCCTCGCTGAGCGGCTTGCGCGAGTGCACGATCAGGAAGAAGCGGTCGTCGATCTTCCCCATGTCGTGCAGCAGCGCGGCCACCCGCAGCGTGGCCATCTCGTCGCGCGAGAGCCGCCCCGAGGCCGCGCCCAGCGCGTAGCTCAGGTCCGCCACGCGCCGGCTGTGGCGCGCGGTGACCGGGTCGTCGGCGGTGAGCGCGTTCAGCAGCAGGTCCACCACCTGGCGGTGCATGCGGCGGGTGGCGTTCTCGCGACGCGCGGCGTCGAGCGCCCAGGCGAAGCCGACCAGGCCGGCGGAGGCCAGCACGGCGGTGGCGAGGGTGACCGGGTAGGTGCGGGCTCCGGGGCTGGGCATCTGTGGGTCGATCGGTGCGCGAGTTCCATCAATTCGGGACGCCTTCCCCCGGTCTGCACAACCTAAGCCATGGAATCCCAATCGGTTCAGCAGCACCACTCCGGCAGCTTGCCGCCGCGGAACCGCTCATCGCCATAGGCCGCGACCACCCACTCGTCCCCCTCGCGCCGCCACTGCACGAACAGCCCCGCCGTCTCCGGCTCCCCCGGCGGAACGAAGCGCGTGCCGCGCACGCGGCGCCACCCTTTGTGCCGGGAGAAGGCTTTACGCGTCATCACCTGGTGGTAGAAGAGCCCGATCGGCTGCCCTTCGGGCTGGAGGCCGAACGAGGGCCAGAGCGGGCCGTCCTTCAGCGCCCGCGGGAGGTCCGCAGGCGGGAACCGCCAGACGGAGACACGCTTGCGATCGTCGGCGTGCAGCGTGTGCACCCAGGTGAGAGCGCCGGCGCGGGGAAAGAAGCGCACCAGGGCGGTCGACGCCTCGCGGTCGACGGCCGCAAGGAACTCCCGCATCCGCACCTGGAGCGACGCCGCCTCCGCCGCGGAGAGCGGCGCCGGCCGCTGTCCCGCCGCGGGGGCGGCGATCGCCATCATCGCCGGCAGGGCCAGGAGCCATTCCGCTTTTCTCATCTCCCCCTCCGATCGGTGTCGTGCTCCTGGCCTGTTGCGCGCGGGGCGGCGGAGGTATCCTGCGCCGCCTGCATCCACCGTACGCTCCCACCCCGCGCCGCGCCATGTCGACGATCCTCCTGCTGCTCGTCTCCAACGTCTTCATGACCTTCGCGTGGTACGGGCACCTGCGGCACCGCTCGCTCCCGCTCGTCACCGTGATCCTGGTGAGCTGGGGGATCGCGTTCTTCGAGTACTGCTTCCAGGTGCCGGCCAACCGCTGGGGGTACGGGCGCTTCAACGCGGCGGAGCTGAAGACCATCCAGGAGGTGATCTCGCTGGTGGTGTTCGCCGTCTTCTCGGTGACCTACCTGCGCGAGCCGTTCCGCTGGAACTACGCGGTGGGCTTCGGCCTGATCGTCTGCGCGGTGTTCGTCATCTTCCACCGCTGGTAGATGCGAGATCGGGTTAAGCTCGGGTCCAGAGCCCATCGCGTATCCGCGGCCGCGAAGCCCTCTCCCTGCGCCTGAGAGCGCAAACCCTCTCCCGTACCGGGGCCCGTACCGGGCGAGGGGATGGACGCGGTGGTGGCTCGGCCTGCGAAGAACCGTGCGAGCCAGCGGCAGCGTGGCCGGTGGGGGCACAAAGGGCAGAGGAACACCGCCGTCTCTCTGTGACCTCCGTGACCTCTGCGAGAGCCATTCTTTCAGGATGTGGCTCCTCGCCACTTTCGGGGAAGGTCAGAATCGCCTGCGGTGCGCCGTTGGACCGTGGAGAGACCCCGGCGTAGATTCAGGGCATGATGGACGAACCGAAGATCCCGGCGCTCGACGGGCCCCTGGTGCTCTACGACGGCACCTGCGGGCTGTGCAACCGCTCGGTGCAGCTCATCCTGCGCCACGACCGGCGCGGACGATTCCGCTTCGCCGCGCTGCAGTCGGAGCCGGGGCGCGCGCTGCTGGCGCGCCACGGGCTGCCGCTGGACGCGCTCGACACCGTGGTGCTGGTGGAGGACGGCCGCGCCTTCACGAAGTCGGCCGCCGCCCTGCGGATCGCGCGGGGGATGGACCGGCCGTGGCCGCTGCTGCGCGTGCTGGGCATCGTCCCGCGGCCCGTGCGCGACTTCTTCTACGACCGGCTGGCGAACAACCGCTACCGCATCTTCGGACGGGCGGACGCGTGCATGCTGCCGCCGCCCGAGGTGCGCGCCCGCTTCCTCTCCTGACGCACCGACGCCGGGGGGACCCACCCCTTCCGGCGAACCCCATCGAACCACCGCATCGCATGACCTTCGTCCGCCGTACCCTCGCGCTGGCCCTGCTTGCCGCCGCCGCCTCGCTTCCCGCGCGCGCCGAGGCGCAGCGCCCGGTCCCGGGACGCCCGTCCACGCGGCCGGCTGCGCGCCCCGGCACCCAGCCGGGGGCGCAGCAGGGGCGCCGCATCCCGCCGCTCTACCCGGACTACCGGCCCCGCGGCGGCCCCACGCCGATGGCGGATTCGACGGGGCTCTTCTTCCGGCTGGACCAGGGGTCCGGCGGCGGCGCGGCCGTGCGGCCGGTGGTGGCGCGCGGCCGGCTGCTGACGGCGGCCGAGTCGCAGGCGCTGCTGGTGCGGCTGCAGCCGCTGCGCACCCGCACGACGCCGGCGGACTCGTTCTTCTTCCCCGCGCAGACGCTGCCGCCGCCGCGCGCGGGGCGCACGGTCACCGAGCCCTTCCCCCCGCGCGACTCGCTGGTGGGACGACCGGGGCGGCCGGCGGGCCCCGCCGCGCCGTCGCTCGAGGTGATCCGCCGCGCCCCCGAGGGCGAGGTGGAGGTGGGCGCCGAGGTCACCATCACCTTCTCCCAGCCGATGGTGCCGCTGGGCTCGGTGAGCGACGTCGCCGCGCAGGCGGTGCCGGTGCGCATCACCCCGCAGCCGCCGGGGCGCTGGCGGTGGATCGACGCGCGCACGCTGAAGTTCGAGCCCACCGGCCGCCTGCCGATGGCGACCGTGTTCACCGTCGAGGTCCCCGCCGGCACCCGCTCCGCCGCGGGGACGCCGCTCGCCACGGCGCTGCGCTGGACCTTCTCCACCCCGCCGGCGCGGGCCACTGGCGGCTCGCCGCAGCCGGGCCCGACGGGGCTGACGCCGATCCTGGTGGTGGCGTTCAACCAGCGCATCGACCCCGCGGCGGTGCTGCGCTCCATCCGCCTGCGCGCCGCCGGCGCCGACCGCCCCGTGCGCCTGGCGACCGCGGCCGAGGTGGCGGCGGACTCCCTGGTCAAGCAGCTCGTCGAGGGGCAGGAGCCCGGGCGCTGGCTGGCCTTCCGCCCGGTGGCGCCGCTCCCGCGCAACGCCGAGGTGCGCGTCAGCGTGGGCCCCGGCACTCCCTCGGCCGAGGGGCCGCGCCTGACCGCCGACGAGCAGTACTGGGAGTTCCGCACCTACGGGCCGCTGCGCATCGAGAACCAGGGCTGCTCCTGCGAGCCCGGCGAGTCGTTCTTCCTGCACTTCAACAACCCGCTGGACGCGCGCGCCTTCCGCCCGGAGATGGTGCGGGTGGAGCCGGCGATCCCGGGGATGCAGGCGTTCGTCTCCGGGACGGTGCTGGTCGTCTCCGGCGACACGAAGCAGAGCACGAGCTACAGGGTGCGGATCGATCCCGCGCTCCGCGACGTGTTCGGCCAGACGCTGGGGGCGCCGCAGACGCGCACCTTCGAGGTCGGCGTCCCGCGCGCGCAGCTGGACGGCCCCGGGGGGATGATGGTGCTCGACCCGCTGGCCGAGCGCGCAATCTCCGTCACCAGCCAGGGGCACCGGCGGCTGCGGCTGCGGATCAACCGTGTGCAGCCGGAGGACTGGTCCCGCTTCGCCACCCTGCGCCGCCGGGAGCGCGGAGGGCCCGCGCCGCTGCCGGGGAACGCGGTCGTGGACCGCGTGCTCACGGTCGACGCGCGCCCGGGGGAGCAGCGGGAGCATCGCATCGACCTGACCCCCGCGCTCAGCGACGGGCTGGGGCAGGTGGCGGTGGCGGTGGAGGCGCTCGACGGGACGAACGAGTACGAGCGGGAGCAGGCCGTCTACGTGTGGGTGCAGTCCACCCGCATCGGCCTGGCCGCCTTCTCCGACGCCACCGACCTGCTCGCCTGGGCCACCTCGCTGGTGGACGGCGCCCCGCTCGCGGGAACGCAGGTGCGGCTGGTCCCCAATCCCGGGCGCGCGCCGGCGGGCGGCACCGGCGCCACCACCGACGCGCGCGGGCTGGCCTCCTTCGCCCTTCCGGGCGGCACGGTCGAGCAGCCGCTGCTGGTCGCGCGGCTGGGGAACGACGTGGCGTTCCTGGCGGCGGGCACCGGAGGGTACGCCACTTGGCGCCGCCAGGAGAGGATAGCGGCCGCGGCGTGGTACACCTTCACCGACCGCAACCTCTACCGGCCGGGGGAAACGGTGCGCTTCAAGGGGTGGATCCGGCGCATCGCCGCGGGGAAGGAGGGCGGCGTGGACCTGCTGCGCTCCGGCCCGGAGACGCGCATCGCGTGGACCGCCTTCGACGCGCGCAACAACGAGATCGCGCGCGGCACGGCGCCGCTCACCGCGCTGGGCGGCTACGACGGCTCCTTCACCGTGCCCGCGGGCGCCAACCTGGGCCAGTCGCGCATCGAGCTGCGGCTGGAGCAAAGCGGCGAGCCCGTGGCCGGGGCGCAGTCCGCCGCCCGGTTCGTGGTGCAGGAGTTCCGCCGCCCCGAGTACACCGTCTCCGTCACCGCGCAGGAGGGGCCGCACTTCATCGGCGGGAGCGCGGAGGTCACGGCGAAGGCGAGCTATTTCGCGGGCGGCGCGCTCCCCGGGGCGCCGGTGGACTGGCAGGTGACCGCCACGCCGGGCTTTTACACGCCGCCGGGGTGGGACGAGTGGACGTTCGGCGACGCCCCGGAGTTCTTCCGCCGCGGGCGCTTCGGCGGCGGGGAAGAGGCGCGCACGGAGGGGCTCGACGGCGACACCGACGCCTCGGGGCAGCACGTGCTGCGCATCGGCTTCACCGCGGCGGACCCGCCGCGCCCGTACTCCGTGCGCGCCGAGGCCACCGTCACCGACGTCAACCGGCAGACCTGGTCCGCGAGCACCTCGCTGCTGGTACACCCCGCCGACGTCTACGTGGGGCTCAGGACGCGGCGCGCCTGGCTGCAGGCGGGAGACTCCATCGACCTGGACCTGGTGCTGGTGGACCTGGACGGGAAGCCCGTGGCCGGGCGCACCCTCCGCGTGACCTCGGTGCGCCGCGAGTGGCGGCAGGAGCGCGGGGAGTGGAAGGAGGTCACGGCCGATTCCACCGCCTGCGTGCGCGAGTCCGCCCCGCAGCCGGTGCGCTGCGTCTTCCGCGCGGCCGAGGGCGGGCGCTACGAGATCGACGCGACCGCGACCGACGCGCGCGGGCGCCCGACCCGCTCGGGGCTCACCATCTGGGTGAGCGGCGGGCGCCGCTCCGCCATGGGGCCGGAGGAGGAGAACGGGCAGAACGAGGCGGAGCTGATCCCCGACAAGAAGAGCTACGCGGTGGGCGACACCGCGCGGCTGCTGCTGCGCACGCAGTTCACCCCCGCCCGCGGCTTGCTCACCGTGCGCCGCAACGGCATCGCGCGTAGCCAGGACATCGGGGTCGTCGGCCCGATGACCACGCTCGCGGTGCCGATCCTGGAGGGCGACGTGCCCAACGTGCAGGTGCAGGTGGACCTGGTGGGCGCCTCGGACGGGCGCCGCGGCGAGGGGGCGCGCGGGGTGAGCTTCGCCGTCGCGCAGGTGGGCCTCTCCGTTCCCCCCGTCGCCCGCACCCTGGCGGTGACGCCGATCCCGCGCGACACCGCCGCCGCCCCCGACGCGCAGACCGAGGTCGCGGTGGAGGTGCGCGACCCCGCCGGGCGCCCGGTGGCCGGGGCCGAGGTGGCGCTGGTGGTGGTGGACGAGGCGGTGCTGGCGCTCAGCGGCTACAGCATCCCCAATCCGCTCGCCGCCTTCTATCCGCTCCGCGGGCCGGGCGTGCAGGACGTGCGCATCCGGCCGCTGGTGCAGGTGGTGGCGCCCGACTTCGCGCCCGAGGCGCACACCCTGGTGGGCCGCGTGGTCGACGCGCGGAACGGCGGGTACATCGGCGGGGCGCGGGTGGCGCTGGCGGGTGGCGAGGAGGTGACGACGGACGAGGCGGGCCGCTTCCGCCTCACCTCCGTGGCCTCCGGCCGGCGCACGGTGGTGGTGAGCGCGGAAGGATACCAGACGGCGCGGGTGGAGGTGGCGGTGGGCGAGACGGCCCCCGCGCCGCTGCGCGTCTCCCTCGTCCCCACCGCGCTGGAGAAGCTGGTGACGACGGTCGCCAACGGGAGGGCGATGGCGCGCGCGACCGCGGTGGCCGCCGACATGGTGGCCCAGGAAGCGCCGCCGATGATGATGGCGCCGCCGCCTCCTCCTCCGCCTCCGCCGGTCCCGGACGGTGCTCCCGCCCCCGCGCCGATCGCGGTGCGCAGCAACTTCGATCCGCTCGCCCTCTTCACCCCGGTGGTGACCACGGGGCCGGACGGGCGCGCGTCGGTTCCCTTCAAGCTCCCCTCCAACCTCACCCGCTACCGGGTGACGGCGGTGGCGGTGGAGGGCGGCGCATACTACGGGCTGGGCGAATCGTCCATCACCGCGCGCCAGCCGCTGATGGTGCGCCCCTCGGCGCCGCGCTTCCTGAACTGGGGCGACCGCTTCGAGCTGCCGGTGGTGATCCAGAACCAGACGGGGATGCCGGTGGAGGTCGACGTGGCCGCCCGCGCCAGCGGCGTGGACGTGACCGAGCCGGGGCGCCGGGTGACGGTGCCCGCGCACGACCGGGTGGAGGTGCGGCTGGCCGCCGAGGCGGTGCGCGCGGGCCCGGCCTTCTTCCAGGTCGCCGCCGCGTCGTCCACGCTCTCCGACGCGGCGGAGGGCGAGCTCCCGGTCTACACCCCCGCCACCGCCGAGGCCTTCGCCACCTACGGCACCTTCACCGGCGACAGCGCGCAGACGCTGCCGCTGCAGGTGCCGGCGGACGCGATCCCCGCGTTCGGCGGGCTGGAGGTGAGCACCTCGTCCACCGCGCTGCAGGAGCTCACCGACGCGCTCCTCTACCTGGTGCGCTACCCCTACGAGTGCGCCGAGCAGATCGCCTCGCGGATGCTGGGGGTGACGGCGCTGCGCGACGTGCTGCAGGCCTTCCGCACGGAGGAGCTCCCCGCCCCCGAGGTGCTGCGCGGCTCGGTCGAGCGCGACGTGCGGGCGCTGGCGGCCATGCAGAACCCCGACGGCGGCTTCGGCCTCTGGGCGCGGGGCAACCCCTCCTTCCCCTACGCCAGCATCCACGCCGCGCACGCGCTGCAGCGGGCGAAGGAGAAGGGATACGCGGTGCCGCCCGAGGCGCTGGCGCGTGCGCAGGGCTACCTGCGCGCCGTCCCGGGCAACCTCCCGCGCGACTACCCGGCGGACGTGAAGCGGGCGCTGCACGCCTACGCGATCTACGTCCGGGCGCGGATGGGTGACGCGAGCGCGGCCGAGGAGGTGCGCCGCTTCCGGGCCGCCACGCCGCGCGACTCGCTGACGGTGGAGATGGCGGGATGGCTCCTCTCCGCGGCGACCCGGTTCCCGGCGCTCGCCGCCGAGCGCGACTCGCTGCTGCGCTTCATCGACAACCGCGCCACCGAGACGGCGTCGACGGCGACCTTCGCCACGCGCTACAGCGAGGGCGAGTACCTGCTGCTGCACAGCGAGCGGCGCACCGACGGCGTGGTGCTCGAGGCGCTGCTCGCGGCGCAGCCGGAGAACCCGCTGGTGCCGAAGGTCGTCCGCGGCCTCCTCGGCCACCGCGTGCGCGGGCGGTGGGACAACACGCAGGAGAACGCCTGGGTGCTGTTGGCGCTCGACCGCTACTTCCACCAGTTCGAGGGGCAGACGCCGGAGTTCGTCGCCCGCGTCTGGCTGGGCGAGCGCTTCGCCGGGAGCCATTCGTTCACCGGGCGGCAGGCGGACCGCTGGCTGGTGTCGGTGCCCATGCGGGCGCTGCAGGAGGAGCGCCCGGGCTCGGTGACCGTCGGCAAGGAGGGGCCGGGCCGCATCTACTGGCGCGCCGGGCTGCGCTACGCCCCGCGCGGCCTGGAGCTGGCGCCGCTCGACGCGGGCTTCGCCGTCTCCCGCACCTACGAGGCGGTGGACGACCCGCGCGACGTGGTGCTGGGCGCGGACGGGCGCTGGCGGGTGAAGGCGGGCGCGCGGGTGCGGGTGACGGTGACGATGACCGCGCCCTCGCGGCGGCTGCACGTGGCGCTGGTGGACCCGCTCCCCGCCGGCTTCGAGCCGGTGAACCCCGAGCTGCTGGGCGCCCGCGAAGCCCCGCCGGAGAGTGGCGCGCGGCCGGTGGACTTCGGCTGGTGGTGGCGCCTGTACTGGTACGAGCACCAGAACCTGCGCGACGACCGCGCCGAGGCCTTCACCTCGCTCCTGCGCGCGGGTACGTACACCTGGTCGTACCTGGCGCGCGCCACCACGCCCGGCCAGTTCGTGGTCCCGCCCCCGCGGGCGGAGGAGATGTACTCCCCCGAGACCTTCGGCCGCGGCAAGACGGAGCGCGTGGAGGTGGTGCCCGAGGACGAGCGGTAGGAACCGCATCTCACGCGGAGACGCAGAGAGGCGCGGAGAGAGGCTGGGCCGCTCTCTCCGCGTCTCCGCGTCTCTGGCGTGAGATGATCATTGACTTGCCGCCGGCTCGCGCGCTACGATTGGGCATGCTGGTTTTTTAGCATCTCCATCCGGAGCCCTTTCCCCATGCGTCTCGCCTGCCTCGCGCTGCTCTGCAGCGCGACCTCCATCCTTTCCGCGCAGACCGGCCGTCCGGACGACCGTACGCTGGTCCGGCGGATCGACGCCTACCTGGCGCCGCTCGCGGCCCGCGAGCTCTCCGGCACGCTCCTGGTGGCGCGCGGCGACCGCGTGCTGCTGGAGCGGTCGTTCGGGATGGCCAGCCACGAGCACGGGGTGGCGTTCACCCCCGCGACGCCGACCAACGTGGCCTCCATCACCAAGCCGATGACGGTGATCATCGCGGCGCAGCTCATCGACGCCGGGCGCCTGGCGCTCACCGACACGGTCGCGCGCTGGCTGCCGGAGTACGTGCACGGGAGGCGGATGACGGTCGAGCAGCTCATGAGCCACACCGCCGGCGTTCCGCACCGCCTCCTTCCCGACGACGCGCAGGGGGAGCCCCGGACGGCCGACGAGATGGTGCGCGCCGCGAACGCCATGCCCCTGCTGTTCGAGCCCGGCGCGCGCTCATCGTACAGCTCGGGCGGCTACACGCTGCTCGCCGCGGTGCTCGAGCGCGCCGGCGGCAAGCCCTACGACGCCCTGCTGCAGGAGTACGTGGCGCGGCCGGTGGGCGCGCGGACCCTGCGCCACCTGGACCACCGCGAGCTCCTCCCCGGCCGGGCGATCCCGGTGATCCCCATCGGCGGCACCATGATCAACGCCTCGCTCCGCGACCTTTCCTTCCTGGTGGGGGCCGGCTCGGTCTACACCACGCCGCGAGACGTCTTCGCGGTGATGCGGGGCCTGCTGCGCGGCACCTACGGCGCGCGGGCGCGCGAGCGGCTGGTGAGGGCGGAAGGGATGTCGTGGAACGGCATCACCAACGGCTTCCGTGCGTTCGCCGTCTTCAGCGCGGCGGACTCGCTCACCGTGGTGTTCTGCGGCAACGCCCACACCGGCGCGATCGACCTGCTGCGCCGCGAGATCCCGCGCCTCGCCGCCGGCGCCGTGGTGGCGCCGCCCGCCGTCCCCAGCGTGACGCCCGTCGCGCTCTCCGCGGAGCAGCGCGCCCGCCTCGCCGGCGACTACGACACCGGCGGCGGCTCGGTCGCGGCGGCCACCTTCCTCTCGCCCGGCGTCATGCTCTTCGGCGACCGGGCCCTCATCGCGCGGAACGACTCCACCTTCTTCTCCACGGCCGACTATGCCCCGGTGACGTTCGTCGGCGCGTCGTCGGGAACGGTGGAGGCGATCCAGTGGGGGCCGGGCACCTGGGGAACCGGAGAGCCGGGGCCGCGCTTTCCGCGGGTGCGCACGCCCCGGGCGCCGTAGCCCCTGCGCCTCTTCCGTCTCTCCGCGTCTCCGTGCGAGACGCGGTCGCGGGACGCCGCATCGGGGTGAGCCGCGCTCATTGCACGGCGCTTCGGCTTGCCCCCGGCCCCCTCGGGTGATAGCGTTCCACCCCTGTTTTCCTTCCGCGGCCGTGTAGAAGTGCGTCGGCGGCGGCGGATCGCGTTCCCGGAAACCGAAAATTCAGAGCATGTCGACCACGTTGAACCCCGCCGAGGCCGCCGCCCCCACTTTCGGGCGCGCGAGCCGGTACGGCCTCGACCGCCACGGCATCCGCAGCCCGGGCACGGTGTTCTGGAACCTGAACCCGGTGGAGCTGGTGGAGCACGCCATCCGCCGCGGCGAGGGGAACCTGGTGGACGGCGGCCCCTTCAACGCCGTGACCAGGCCGCACACCGGCCGGTCGCCCAACGACCGCTTCGTGGTGCGCGAGCCGGGCTCCGAGGGCGACGTGGACTGGGGGAAGGTGAACATCCCCTTCGAGGCGGAGAACTACGACCGCCTGCGCGAGGACGTGCTGGGCCACCTGGAGGGGCAGGACCTGTTCGTGCGCGACATGTGGGCCGGCGCCGACCCCGCGTACCGGCTGGGGGTGCGGGTGATCACCCCCAACGCGTGGCACAACCTGTTCGCCTACAACATGTTCCGCCGGCCGGGCGACGCCGAGCTGGAGGACTTCGAGCCCGGCTTCACCATCCTGCACGCCCCCGAGTACGAGGCCGACCCGGCGCGCCACGGCACGCGCACCAGCACCTTCATCCTGATCCACTTCGGGCGCCGCGAGGTGCTGATCGGCGGCACCCGCTACGCCGGCGAGATCAAGAAGAGCGTGTTCGGGCTGCTGAACTACCTGCTCCCGCACGAGCACGGGGTGCTCTCCATGCACTGCTCGGCGAACCTGGGGCCGCAGGGCGACACCGTGCTCTTCTTCGGCCTCTCGGGGACCGGGAAGACCACGCTCTCGGCCGACTCGCAGCGCGCGCTGATCGGCGACGACGAGCACGGGTGGAGCGACGAGGGGATCTTCAACTTCGAGGGCGGCTGCTACGCGAAGGCCATCAAGCTCTCGAAGGAGGGCGAGCCGGAGATCTACGCCACCACCCGGATGTTCGGCACGGTGCTGGAGAACTGCGTGGTCGACGAGCAGCGCCGCGTGGACTTCGACGACCAGTCGATCACCGAGAACACGCGGGTGAGCTACCCGCTGCACTACATCTCGAACCACGTCCCCAGCGCGCGCGGCGGCCACCCGAAGAACGTGGTGTTCCTCACCGCCGACGCGTACGGCGTGCTCCCGCCCATCAGCCGGCTCACCCCCGAGCAGGCGATGTACTACTTCCTCTCGGGGTACACGGCCAAGGTCGCGGGCACCGAGCGCGGGGTGAAGGAGCCGCAGCCCACCTTCTCCGCCTGCTTCGGCGCGGTCTTCCTCCCGCTGCACCCCGGCGTCTACGCCGAGATGCTGGGGAAGAAGCTGCAGGAGCACCAGGCGCGGGTGTGGCTGGTGAACACGGGGTGGACGGGCGGTCCGTACGGCGTGGGGCACCGCATGAGCCTGGGCCACACCCGCGCGATGGTGCGCGCCGCGCTGGCCGGCGAGCTGGACGGGGTGGAGACCACCACGGTCCCCTTCTTCGGCCTCGCGGTGCCGACCCGCATCCCCGGCGTGCCGTCGGAGGTGCTGGTCCCGCGCAACACTTGGCCCGACCCCGCCGCCTTCGACGAGCAGGCCCGGACGCTCGCCGCCGCCTTCGCGGAGAACTTCAAGCGCTTCGAGGACCGCGTCTCCGACGCCGTGAAGGCCGCCGGCCCGAAGCCGGAATAACTGCATCTCACACAGAGATGCAGAGAGGGGGAACAGAGAGAAGAGCCGGGGGAGTGCGCCCGGCTCTTCGTTCTTTTTCGTATGCTGGTTTGGCGTTAAATTTGTCGCCAACCCGGAATGGAGGCCCCCATGTACAAGGTTCCGCGGGATGCGATGATCGCGACGGTGACGGAGCTGCGCCGCAATACGGCCGAGCTCATGGCCCAGGCGGACGCGGGAAGCATCGTCCTGGTGCACAAAGACAATGAGCCGCGTGGTGTCTACATGAGCTTTGGGCAGTACGAGCTGCTCCTCCAGCGGCTCGACCGGCTGGAGAGCCTGGAGGCCGCGGAGATCGCGCTCGCCCGCAAGGCCGCGATCGACCGCGGCGAGATGGGAACGACGTCGCTCGACGACGTGATCGCCGAGTTCGCGCCGGAGCTCCGTCGCGCTGCCGAGACGGCGGGTGCCTGACGCAGAACGGCGGTACCGGGTCGAGTTCGCGGACGAGACGAAGAAGGAGCTCCGCGACCTAGGCCACGTGGCGGCGGTGGAGATCCTCTCCGCGGTCGACAAGAAGCTGACGGTCGATCCCGAGGGGTACGGGGACCCGCTCCGCAAGGATCTCCAGGGCTACTACAAGCTGGCGGTCGGCCAGTGGCGGGTGGTCTACCACGTCGACGACGACCGGGTGCTGGTCCTGGTCCTCGCCGTCGGTAAGCGGGCAGAGGGAGACCGGGAGAACATCTACAGCCAGATCACGGGCGAAGACCTCGGCGCGCGCAGGCAGCGCCTCGAGGAAGAGCTGGAGATCGAGCGGGATGCTCCGGCGCCCGCCGCCCCGGAGCCGGAGAGTCCCAAGCGGCGGCGGGGGCCGCGCAAGAGGAAGCGCTCCTGAGACGGCTGGCGGGTAGCGGGTTGCGGCGCTTGGCGGCGAGACGCATCCTCATGCGCTCGCTCCCACGCACGCGAACCCGTAGCCCGCCGTTGGCATCCACCCGCAGCCGTCTCGAGATCCTGGCCGCCGCGCTGCTCTTCTCCACGGGCGGCGCGGCGATCAAGGCGACGGCGCTCACCAGCTGGCAGGTGGCGAGCTTTCGCTCGGGGGTGGCGGCGCTCACCGTGTTCCTGCTCCTCCCCACCGCCCGGCGGGGGTGGTCGTGGCGCGTGCTCCTGGTGGCGGTGACGTACGCGGCGACCATGGTGCTCTTCGTGGCCGCGAACAAGCTCACCACCTCGGCCAACGCCATCTTCCTGCAGGCCGCGGCGCCGGTCTACGTGCTCTTCGCCAGCCCCTTCCTGCTGCGCGAGAAGATCCGGGGGCGCGACCTGGCCTTCGTCGCCGTGGTCGCGCTGGCGACGGGGCTCCTGTTCGCCGGCCGGCCGCTGGCCGCGGCCACGGCGCCCAACCCGCGCCTGGGAAACGTGTTCGGGCTGATCAGCGGCCTGTGCTACGCGGGAACGATCATCGGGCTGCGCTGGCTCGGAAGCCGGGCGGGCGGCGAGGGGAGCTCGCTGCCGACCGTGGTCGCGGGGAACGCCATCGCCTTCCTGGCGTGCCTTCCCTTCGCGCTGCCGGCGACGGTGGCGCCGATGGACCTGGCGGTGATCGGCTACCTGGGCGTCTTCCAGATCGGCGCCGCGTACGTGATGCTGACGGACGGCCTGCGCCACGTGGCCGCGCTGGAGGGGTCGGTGCTGCTGCTGCTGGAGCCCGCGCTCAACCCGTTCTGGACCTGGATCGTGCACGGGGAGAACCCGGGCGCGTGGGCGCTGGCCGGCGGCACCCTGATCCTCGGCGCCACGCTGGTCAAGTCCGTGGTGGACGGCCGCCCCAGGCCCGAGGCCGAGGCGCCGGTCGGCTGAACGAACGATCTCACCCCAGAGACACAGAGACACGGAGATGACCGCCACCGCCGAGACCGAGCTGCTGATCCGCACCCGGCGCGACCTGCACCGGCACCCGGAGCTCGCGTTCCAGGAGCACCGGACCGCGGGGATCGTGGCCGAGCGGCTGCGCGCGGCCGGATACGAGGTGCGGACCGGGGTGGCGGAGACCGGCGTGGTCGGCACCCTCCACGGCGGCCGGGGCGACGGGATCACCCTCCTCCTGCGCGCGGACATGGACGCGCTCCCCATCCACGAAGACACGGCGCACGGCTTCGGCTCCACCGTCGACGGGCGGATGCACGCCTGCGGGCACGACGCCCACACCGCGATCGGGCTGGCGGTGGCGGAGCGGCTGGCGGCCGGGCGCGCGGAGTGGAGCGGGACGGTGAAGTACCTCTTCCAGCCTGCCGAGGAGACGGGGCAGGGGGCGCTGCGGATGATCGGCGAGGGCGCGCTGGACGGGGTGGACCAGGCGCTCGGGCTGCACGTCTGGACCGGCCTCCCCAGCGGCGTGGTGGGGGTGACGCCGGGGCCGTTCATGGCCTCGGCGGGGGAGTTCGAGATCGTGATCCACGGGCGCGGCGGGCACGGGGCGATGCCGGAGCAGACGGTGGACGCCGTGCTGGTCGGCAGCCAGGTGGTGGTCGCGCTGCAGAGCATCGTGAGCCGCGGCGTCTCGCCGCTGGAGTCGGCGGTGGTGAGCGTGGGGTCGTTCCAGGCGGGGACCACGCACAACGTGATCGCCGACACGGCGCGGCTCTCGGGGACGGTGCGCGCCTTCACGGTGGAGGCGTGCGAGGCGCTGCCGGAGCGCATCGAGCGGATCGCGCGGGGCGTGTGCGACGCGATGGGGGCCACCTGCGAGCTCCACTACCGGCAGGACACCCCGCCCACCATCAACGACCCCACCGCCGCCGAGCTCGTCCGCGCCGCCGCGGTGGAGGTGGTGGGGGAGGAGCGCGTGCGCTTCGGGCCGGAGGTGCGCACCATGGCGGCGGAGGACTTCGGCGAGTTCCTGCTGCGCGTTCCCGGGTGCTACTTCTTCGTGGGCGCGGCGAACGCGGAGAAGGGCGCCGGCCATCCCCACCACTCGCCCCGGTTCGACGTCTGCGAGGAGTGCCTTCCCGTGGCAGTCGACGTGCTGGAACGCGCCGCGCTGCGGGCGCTCGCGGCGGTTTGAGATTCGCAAGTCGTTACAGATTTACATCTTACAATGTCTGGATGCCGAAATCGTGGCATCCGTTTTGAGTATGCCACCGGGTCCAGATCCGGCGCGGGGAGCGCCGGGAGAGGACAAGGACCCGGAGAGGTCGCCATGCGCAGGGGAAGCCGCTCGATCCGCACCTCCACCCTCCTCCTCACGCTCGCGCTGGCGGCCGCGCCCGCCGCCGCCCAGCAGAACGCCTCCCTCCCGGCCGCCACGCCCACGCCCCGCCAGATCGCCGCGCGCGCGCACGCCGCGCTGCTGATGATCCGCGCGCTGGGCGAGAACGGCGACACCCTCGGCTTGGGCACCGGCTTCGTGGTGAGCCCGGACGGGCGCTTCGTGACCAACTACCACGTGATCCAGGAGGCGGCGCGGCTGAGCGTGAAGCTGCTGGACGGCGCGGAGTACCACGACGTGTCGCTGGTGGCGGCCGACCCGGCGAGCGACCTGGCGCTGATGCAGATCCCCGGCGCGAGCGGCTTGGCGGCGCTGCCGATGGGGAGCGACCTGCAGATGGAGGTGGGCGACCGCGTGTTCGTGATGGGGAACCCGCTGGGGATGGGGGGAACCTTCACCGACGGGATGGTGAGCGGCAAGCGGCCCCTGGAGGGGGTGGCGATGCTGCAGATCAGCGCGCCGATCTCGGCGGGCTCGTCCGGCGGGCCGGTGATGAACGAGCGCGGCGAGGTGGTCGGCGTGGCGACGATGATGGTGATGGGCGGGCAGAACCTGAACATGGCCGTCCCCGTCCGCTACCTCTCGCCGATGCTGGCCGCGCGCGCCGAGCCGCGCCCCTTCTCCCCCGCGGTGCTGGTGGCGAACCCCCGCGCCGGGCTGGCGCTGGTGGGCGACCCCGAGGCCCCCGCGCCGGGCGGCGAGCGGCGGGCGCGCGAGCCGCGGCGCGAGGTGGAGGACCAGCTCGACATCATCCGCCCCATGCTGCAGCTCCGCGGCTTCTTCCCGGCCTTCCCCTTCGCGCTGGGCGAGGCGGCGCAGGCGCAGGGCGGGGCGCACGCCTTCCGGCTCGAGGCCGGCGTCTCGTACCTGATCACCGCGCGCTGCGACGCGGGGTGCCGCGACGTGGACCTGACGCTGGCAGACGCCACCGGGCGGGTGCTGCGCTCCGACACCGACGGCGACGACTTCCCCACGGTGGGCTTCGTGCCGGGGGAGACGGGGACGTACAGCGTGGGCGTGAAGCTCACCCAGTGCTCCGCCGCCGCCTGCGCCTACGGCATCGCCGTCTACCGCCGCGACCCCGCCGTCACCGAGAAGCGGGCCTCCGCTCGCAGCGGGCGGTAGAAAAGATCGTCTCACGCGGAGACGCGGAGACACGGAGAGACCATCCGGCCTCCATGTCTCTGCGCGAGACGCTGTGACCAGGCGAGCTGGGGCAGGAATGTCTCACCCACGCCTCGCACGACCCTGCTGCCTGGCGCGTGGGTGGTCGTCTCGAGCGCGTCCGCTTCGCCAGAAAGGGGGAAGGTACCCCCGCGCGTCGCCCGATCGAACCCGGGAAACGACTGCGCGAGGCGGACCGGCGCACGCCCGCGCATCCGGCCCGGACGGCTCGGGCGCGCCGGGAGAGGGATTCCTCTGCGGTAAATAGTCCGTACGGTGGGGCGGGAATGTCGCGCCTGCTCCGCAACGCCTCGAGGAATCCGCTCAAGCGGTTGGCGCGCAGGCGCTTGACCGTCCGAAACACCTGACGTTCGGCCCGCGCGGTTGCGTTTTCGCCCGCTTCTCTTTCGCCACACTGCGCAAGGCCGCCGCGGTGCGCCGCACTCGCACCCCCCGGGCCGCGAATCGCTGTGCAACGGCTTCCCGCCGCGGATGGGTGCGCCGCGGCTCGGCGGCGCCCGCACCCGTGTGCCGGGCCGCAATGGCGCCGGGTGCGCGTGGGGGGGCT
>JBJMPM010000038.1:0-10583 GCA_045803205.1 Longimicrobiaceae bacterium | reverse complement strand
TTGGCGTGCGCGTTCAGCTCGGCGAAGGTGAGCCGCGCTGCGCCGAAGATCAGCGCGGGGGCGTCTGGCGTGGCTGCCGCCTGCGCCTCGAACAGGCGGTGCAGGGGGGCGCGCGGCGCATCGGCGGCGGTGGCGTTCCAGCTCTCGACGACGAGCCGGCGCTCGGCCTCGTCGACGGCGGGCGGGGCGGAGATGGGCGCGTCGGGATCCGCCAGCAGCGCGTCCAGCAGGCGCTGGTACTCGGCCACGAAACGCGCGCCGGTCTCGTGATCGAACAGCTCCGTGCTGTAGCTGGCCGTGCCGACCGCGCCCGTCGCCGTCTCGCGCAGCTCGAAGGTGAGGTCGTGCTCCACGTTGTGCGCCACCGGCCGGCTCAGCGCCCTCTCCGGCTCGCTCAGGCTCGCCACCTCTCCCGTACCGGGAGAGGTTGAAGTCCCCGGCGCCTGCGCCGATCCGAACCGGCCGCGCGGAGGCAGGCTCGCACGATCGCTTGCAGGCTCCACCACCGTTGCGGTCTCCCCCTCTCCCGGTACGGGAGAGGGTTTGCGCTCCAAGGCGCAGGGAGAGGGCGTCGCGGCCGCGTCGGACCCGAGCGCAGGCTGCTCTAGTACCGGGACGGCGTCGAAGCCGGTGGTCTGCAGGACGAAGGAGGCCTGGAAGACCGGGGTGTGGGCCAGTGTGCGCTCCACCCCGAGCACGTCCACCAGCTTCTGGAAGGGGACGTCCTGGTGGGCGTAGGCGTCGAGCGTGGCCTCGCGCACGCGCCCCACCAGCGCGCGGAACGACGGGTCGCCGGCGAGGTCGGTCCGGAGCGCGAGGTTGTTGAGGAAGAAGCCGATCAGCCCCTCCGTCTCCGCGCGCGTGCGCCCGGCCACCTGCGTGCCGACCACCACGTCGTCCGTCCCCGCCAGCCGCGCGAGGAGGATGTCGTAGGCCGCCAGCAGCACCATGAAGAGCGTGGCGCCCTCGCGCCGCGCCAGCGCGCGCGCCGCCGCCAGCGTGGCCGGCGGGAGGTGGAAGGCCAGGTCCGCACCCGCGTGGGTGCGCGCCGCCGGGCGCGGCCGGTCGGCGGGGAGCTCCAGCAGCGCGGGGGCGCCGGCCAGCGCGCGCCGCCAGTACGCGAGCTGCGCGTCCATCCCGCCGCCCTCCAGCCACCGCCGCTGCCACGCCGCCCAGTCGGCGTACTGCACCGGGAGCGCCGCCAGCGGCGACGGCTCGCCGCGCGAGAACGCGTCGTACAGGGCGCGCAGCTCGTTCTCCAGCACCCGCGCCGACCAGCCGTCGTAAATGGCGTGGTGCGCGCGGAACACCAGCACCGACGCGCCGCCGAGCCGCAGCAGCGAGGCGCCCAGGAGCGGCAGGCGGTCCAGCGCGAAGCGTTCGGCGGCGGCGGCAGACACGGCGTCGCCCACGGCGCGCGCCTGTGCCTCGGGCGCGAGCGCGCGCAGGTCGGTGACCGGGAGATCGACGGCGAAGGGCGGCTCCACCACCTGCACCGGCCCCGCCTCGCCCTCGCGGAAGACGGTGCGGAGGATCTCGTGGCGGCGGACGACCTCGGCGAGGGCGGCGGCGAGCGCGTCCGCGTCGGCGGCCTCGGGGAAGGGCGCGGTGGTCACGACCGTGAAGGCGATCGCGCCGGCGTTCAGGCGGTCCGTCGCCCAGAGCCGCTCCTGCCCGAACGAGAGCGGGAGCTCCGCGCCGCGCGCCACGGGTGCCAGCGGCGGCGGCGCGCCGGCCGTGTCCTCACGGCGCGCTTCGTCCACCCGGGCGGCGAGGCCGGCCAGGGTGCCGTCCTCGAAGACCGCGCGGATGGGCAGCTCCACGCCCAGCGACTCGCGGACGCGCGACACCAGCCGCATGGCCAGGAGCGAGTGGCCGCCCAGCTCGAAGAACGAGTCGCCCGCGCCCACGCGCTCGACCTTCAGCAGCTCGGCCCAGAGCCCCGCCAGGATCTCCTCCGTCGGGGTCCGCGGCGCCAGGTAGCTGGAGGCGGACTCCACCACCCCGGGCTCGGGGAGCGCGCGGCGGTCCACCTTGCCGTTGGGGGTGAGCGGGAGCGCGGGGAGCACCACGATGGCCGCGGGCACCATGTGCTCCGGGAGCCGCGCCGCCGCGTGCGCCCGCAGCTCCGCGGCCGACACGGTGGCGCCGGCCGGCGCCACCACGTACGCGTCCAGCCGCTTCGCCTCGCCCTCGCCGCGCGCCACGACGACGGATTCGCGCACCGCGGCATGGTCGAGGAGCACGGATTCGATCTCCCCGAGCTCGATGCGGAAGCCGCGCACCTTCACCTGGTCGTCGATGCGGCCGAGGTACTCGAGTGCGAAAGTACGAGAGTGCGAAAGTGCGAGAGCAACTGCATCTCCCGACGAACTTTCGTGGCTGTTCGACTCCCGTACTTTCGCACCTTCGTACTCTCGCACCTCCCTCCACCGCGCCTGATCCCCGCTGCGGTACAGGCGCGCGCCTGGGATGCCCGAGAAGGGATCGGGGACGAAGCGCTGCGCCGTCAGCCCGGGGCGGTCCAGGTACCCGCGCGCCACCCCGGCCCCACCGACGTACATCTCCCCGACCACGCCCGCCGGCACCAGCCGTCCGTCCGCATCGAGCAGGTGGACCGCGAGGTCGGGGAGCGGCACGCCGACCACGCTCCCCGCGCCCGCGTCCTTCAGCTCGCGCCCGGTGACGGCGTGCCAGGTGACGTGCACGGTGGTCTCGGTGATCCCGTACATGTTCACCAGCCGCGGACGCTTCGGCCCGTAGCGGTCCAGCCAGCCGCGCAGGCTCTCGTACTGCAGCGCCTCGCCGCCGAAGACCACCGTGCGCAGCGCCTCCAGCGGCTCGGCCTCGCTCTCGTCCACGGCCGCGATCGCGCGGAAGGCGCTGGGCGTCTGGCTCAGCACCGTCACCCGCTCGCGCTTGAGCAGCGCGCGGAATGCGGCCGGGTCGCGCGACACCTCCCAGGGGACGACGACCAGCCGCCCGCCGTAGAGCAGCGCACCCCAGATCTCCCAGACGGAGAAGTCGAAGGCGTACGAGTGGAAGAGCGTCCACACGTCCGCCGCGTCGAAGCCGAACCACGCTTCGGTGGATCGGAAGAGGCGGACGACGTTGGCGTGGGTGACCTGCACCCCCTTGGGCCTGCCGGTCGATCCGGAGGTGTAGATGACGTAGGCCAGCGATTCGGGGGAGATGTCGATCTCCGGCGCGCCGGCGGGCTCGGCCGCGATCGCTTCGGCGTCGCACTGGAGGCAGAGGATCGTCGTCCCGGCGGGGAGGCGATCGCGCAGCGCGGCCGTGGTCACCACGATCCCCGTGCGCGAATCCTCCAGCATCCAGGCGAGCCGCTCTTCCGGGTACGCGGGGTCGAGCGGGAGATACGCCGCGCCGGCCTTGAGGATCGCCAGGATGCCGACGACGGTCTCCACCGAGCGCTCGACGCAGAGGCCGACGAGCGCGTCCGGCCGCGCGCCCAGCTTCACCAGCCGGTGCGCCAGGCGGTTGGCGCGCGCGTCCAGCTCCGCGTAGTCGACGGACTCGGCGCCGAAGGTGAGCGCGATGGATTCCGGCGCGCGCGCGGCCTGCTCGGCGAAGAGCGTGGGGAGGGCGCGGGCGACATCGAACGACGCCGTGGCGGAGCCCGCGGCCACCAGCGCGGCGCGCTCCTCCGCGGAGGTCGTCTCCACCCCGGCGAGCGGGCGCCCGCCGGCGTCGGCCAGGGCGTGCACCAGCGCCAGGAAGTGGTCCAGCATCCGCCGCATGTCGGCCGCGGCGAAGCGCTCGGCGTCGTACGTCAGCCGCAGCTTGGTGCCGATGGGCGTGGGAGCCACCGAGAAGCTGAGGGGCGCGCTGTTCAGCTCGGCGGGTGCGCCGCCGGCGGCCTCCCAGGCACGGCCTTCCGCGGCGGCGGACTCGGCGGATGCATCCGCACCCGCGCCCGAGCCGAGCGGCGGGAGCGGGAAGTTCTCGTAGACGAAGAGCGCCTCGAAGAGGTCGCGGCCGCTCTCCAGGCCGGCCCAGCGGCGCATCTCCACCAGCGGCACCTGGTCGTGCTGGCGGGCCTCGGCCTGGCGCGCCTGCAGCGTGCGCAGCCATCCCCATGCCTCGTCGCTGGACGACACGCGCGCGCGGAGGGGGAGGGTGGCGATCATCATCCCCACCATCTCGTCGGCGCCGTCCAGCTCGGGCGGGCGGCCGGAGACCACGTTGCCGAACGCCACGTCGGCCTCGCCCGTGTAGCGGGAGAGGAGGAGCGCGAGCGCGCCCTGGAAGAGCGCCGGGAGCGTCAGCCCCGCCGCCGCGGCGCGCGCGCGCAGGCGCTCGGCGGCGTCGGGCGGCAGGATGCGGCGCGCCTCGGCGTAGGCGCGCGGGGCCCCGGGGGCACGGGCCGGCGGAAGCGGCGGGGCGCCTTCGAAGCCCGCCAGCTCGCCGCGCCAGAAGGTCTCGGCGGCGGCCGGGTCGCGCGCCTGCAGCAGCGCCACGTGGTCGCGGAAGGGCCGCCGCGCCGGCAGCGACGGCGCCTCGCCCGCGGCGAAGGCGCGATACAGCTCGCCCAGGTCCTCCAGCAGCCGGGGCATGGACCACCCGTCGGCCACCAGGTGGTGGAAGCTCCAGAGCAGCTCCCACGCGTCGCCGGCGGCGCGCGCCAGGGACATGCGGGTGAGCGGCGCGGCACCCGGCGCGAAGCCGCGCGCCCGCTCCGCCGCGATCCAGGCGGCGGCGCGGGTCTCGACCTCCGCCTCCGTGGCGCCGCGCCAGTCCAGCCGCTCGACCGGGAGGTCGACCGCGTGCAGCACCACCTGCAGCGGACGCTCCAGCCCCTGCCAGGCGAAGGCGGTGCGCAGCACGGGGTGATGGGCGACGAGCGCCCGCAGCGCCCGCACCAGCGCCTCCTCGTCCAGCTCGCCGCGCAGGGGGTAGTGGCTGGCCTCCACGTACACGCCCGTCCCTGCGGGTCCCTCCAGCGCCTCGAAGAGCATCCCCTCCTGCAGCGGCGTCAGGGGATACACGTCGTCCACCGTGCCGCGCGCCCCGGCGCCGACCGCGGCGAGCGCGTGGTCGAGCGCGGTCTGCTCGACAGCGGCAAGCGGGAAGTCGGACGGGGTGTAGCCTCCCGCCGAGGCGCGGCAGTGCGCCACGATCTCCCGCAGTGCGTCCAGGTACTCGGCGGCGACGCGCTCGATCTCGGCCGCGGCGAAGCGGCGGCCGGGCCAGGTCCACGACACGCCCAGGCGCCCGCCGCGAACGGCGGCGAGCACCTGCACGGCGCTCGGCCGCGGCGCGCGCGGCGAGAACTGCGGCCCGGACGACTCGCGCGCGCGGCGCAGCCACCCGTCCTCGCCGCCGGCCACGCCCTGGCCGAGGTAGTTGAAGTTCACTTCCGGCGCGGGAAGCGCCGCCATCCGCGCGCGCAGCTCCGCGTCGTCCGCCATCCAGCGCAGCACGCCGAAGCCGAGCCCCTTCCGCGGCACCGCGCGCAGCGTCTCCTTCGTCTCCCGCAGCAGCGCGCCCTCGTCGCCGGCGGACGCGTCCAGCAGCACGGGGAAGGCGGTGGTGAGCCAGCCGACGGTGCGGGTGAGGTCGACGCCGTCCAGCTCCTCGCGGCCGTGGCCCTCGAGCTCCACGGCCACGGCGCGCCCGCCGGTCCAGCGCCCGAGGGCGCGGGCGAGCGCCGCCAGCAGCGCGTCGTTCACCTGCGTGCCGTAGACGGGCGGCACCTCCTGCAGCAGCGCGCGCGTGGTCTCCTCGTCCAGCTCCGCGAACAGCGTCTCCGCGTCCGCCTCCAGGCCCGCGCCCGCTTCGTCGCCGGCGGGGAGGGGCGCCGCGCGCTCCCACGGCTGCGCCAGCCACCACTCCGCCTCCTCCCGCACCTCCGCCGACGCGGACAGCTCCGCCAGCCGCCCGGCCCAGCCGCGCAGCGACGTGGTGCGCGGCGGGAGACGGACATCATCGCCCGCAGTCGCTTGCGCGTAGGCGGAGGCCAGGTCTTCGAGGAGGATCCCCCACGACACGGCATCCACGGCGAGGTGGTGGACCACCCAGAGGATTCGGTCCGGCTCGCCCTTGCCGCCGCGGTAGAGCACGACACGGGTGATGGGGCCGTGCTCCAGCTCCAGGCGCCCGTGCGTCTCCACCGCGTGCGCCTCGATGGCGGCGGAGAGCGCATCGCCGGAGAGTGCGGAGAGGTCGACGACCTCCAGGCGATCGATGGGTTGGTCATCGACGGGTTGGGGATCGACGGGTTGGGGATCGACGGGTTGGAAACCCGCCGCTGGAACGGCACGAAGTCCGCCTTCGCGGACTATGCCTCCGCTCCCCGGCGCGGCGAAGGATTGGGTCCATTCGCCGCGCTCGAAGGTGAAGCGGAGGCGGAGCGCGTCGTGGTGCTCGATGACGGCGGCCAGCGCGCGCTCCAGTGCCGCCGCGTCGACCGGCTCCGCGGCGGCGAGCATCGCGGCCATGTTCCAGTGCGCCTCGCCGCCGAGGCGGTCGAAGAACCAGCGCTGGATGGGGAGGAGCGGCGCCGGCCCGACGACGGGGCCCTGGTCCTCGGCGGCGGCGGTCTCACCGACGCCGATCGGCTCCGCCACGCGCGCCAGCCCAGCAACCGTGGGGTGCTGGAAGACGTCGCGGGCGGTGATGCGGTACCCCTCGCGCGCGGCGCGCGAAACCACCTGGATGGCGAGGATGGAGTCGCCGCCGAGCGCGAAGAAATTGTCGTGCACGCCGATGTCGCCGACGCCGAGAACGCCCGCCCACACGGTCGCCAGCGCCTCCTCGGCCGGGGTGCGCGGCGCGGCGGGCTCGCCGCGGACCTCCGGCGCGGGGGCAGGGAGCGCGCGCCGATCAACCTTGCCGTTGGGCGTCAGGGGGATTCGGTCGATGGGGACGATGGCGCCCGGCACCATGTGCGTCGGGAGCCGCGCCGCCAGGTGCTCGCGCAGTGCATCCGCATCGATCGAATCCGCCGAATCGTCCGCCGGGACGACGTAGGCGACGAGGCGCAGGGGCGCGGGTGGATCTTGGCGCGCGATGACGACCGCATCGCGTACGGAGGGGTGGGTGCGCAGGGCGGCCTCGATCTCCCCCGGCTCGATGCGGAAGCCGCGCACCTTCACCTGCGTGTCGACGCGCCCCAGGAACTCCAGCTCGCCCGAGCGCAGCCAGCGCACGCGGTCGCCCGTGCGGTACAGCCTCGTGCCCGGATGGGCGGCGAAGGGATTCGGGACAAAGCGCTCCGCCGTCTGCCCCGGCCGGCCGAGGTAGCCGCGCGCCACGCCGAGCCCGCCCACGTGCAGTTCGCCGGGGACGCCGATGGGCACCGGCTGCATTCGCGCGTCGAGCACGTAAGCGCGCACGTTCGCGATCGGCCTCCCGATCGGCGGGCGGCCGTCCGTCGACGGGTCGATGGAGACCGTCGCGCAGACGGTGGTCTCGGTGGGGCCATACGCGTTTACGAAGCGGCGGCCTTCACCCCAGCGCGCCACCACGTCCGCGGAGACGGCCTCGCCGGCGGAGACCATCGTCCGCAGCGCCGGCAGGTCTTCCGCGGAGAGAGCGGCGAGGAGCGAGGGCGGCAGCGTGGCGACCGTCACCGCCTCGTCGCGCAAGAGGGCCAGCAGCTCGGGGCCGGCCTGCTCCGGGCGCGCCATCACCAGCGCGGCGCCGGAGAGGAGCGCGTGCGCCACCTCCGCAACGGCGGCGTCGAACGAGAACGACGCGAACTGCAGCACGCGGCCGCCCGGCTCAACGCCAAACGCCTCGCGCTGAGCCGCCGCGAGGTTGCCGATCCCCCGGTGCGGCACCACCACGCCCTTCGGCCGCCCCGTCGAGCCAGAGGTGAAGATCACGTACGCCGCGTTCTCGACATCGACGTCGACCGGGAGATTCGCGTCGTCCTCGGCCTCGATCTCCGCGGCGATCTCGTCGAGCGCGATCACAGTCCGGGGCAGGCCTCGGCTCAGCGCCCTCTCCGGCTCGCTTAGGCTCGCCACCTCTCCCGTACCGGGAGAGGTTGATGTCCCCGGAGCCTGCGCCGATCCGAACCGGCCGCGCGGAGGCAGGCTCGCACGACCGCTCGCAGGCTCCACCACCGTTGCGGCCTCCCCCTCTCCCGGTACGGGAGAGGGTTTGCGCTCTAAGGCGCAGGGAGAGGGCGCCGCAGCCGCGGACCCGAGCGCAATCCCCTCCAGCGTGGAAGTCGTCAGCACCAGACGCGCGGCGGAATCCTCCAGCATCCACCGCCGCCGCTCGGCGGGGTAGGCGGGATCGATGGGGAGGAAGGCGCCGCCCGCCTTGTTCACCGCCAGCAGCGCGACCACCATCTCCACCGAACGCTCCAGCGCCAGCGCCACGATGGATTCGGGGCCCACGCCGAGCGCCATCAGCCGCCGCGCGAGCCGGTTGGCGCGCGCGTTCAGCTCCGCGAACGTCAGCCGCTCCGCGCCGAAGGCGAGCGCGAGCGCATCCGGCGTCGCTGCCGCCTGCGCCTCGAACAGGCGGTGCAGGGGAGCGCGCGGAGCATCGGCCGCGGTGGCGTTCCAGCTCTCCACGACGAGCCGGCGCTCGGCCTCGTCGACGGCGGGCGGGGCGGAGATGGGCGCGTCGGGATTCGCCAGCAGCGCCTCGAGCAGGCGGCGGTACTCGGCCACGAAGCGCTCGACCGTCTCGTGGTCGAACAGCTCCGTGCTGTACGCGGCCACGCCGGCGACGGCGGAGCCGGTGTCGCGCAGATCGAAGGTGAGCTCGAACTGCGCGGGGCGGTCGATCGGCTCCGCGGGCAGGGCGGCGGGATCATCATCCCCCGTCCCGTCGTCGGCCTGGAAGACGAGGGAGGCCTGGAAGACGGGGGAGTGCCCCAGCGAGCGCTCCACCCCCAGCGCGTCGACCAGCTTCTGGAAGGGGACGTCCTGGTGCGCGTACGCGTCGAGCGCCGTCCGCCGCACCTGCCGCAGCAGCGCGCGGAACGACGGGTCGCCGGAGAGGTCGGCGCGCAGGGCCAGGTTGTTCACGAAGAAGCCGATCAGCCCCTCCGTCTCCGCGCGCGTGCGCCCGGCCACCTGCGTTCCCACCACCACGTCGTCCGTCCCCGCCAGCCGCGAGAGGAGGACGTCGTACGCCGCCAGGAGCACCATGAATAGCGTGGCGCCCTCGCGCCGCGCGAGCGCCCGCGCGGGGGCGACCAGGTCGGGCGGGAGATGGAAGACGCGGCGCGCGCCGGCGTGCGTGCGCACCGCGGGCGGCGGCCGGTCGGCCGGGAGCTCCAGCAGGGCGGGGGCGCCCGCCAGCGCGCGGCGCCAGAACTCCACCTGCGGCTCCAGGCCGCCGCTCTCCATCCACCGCCGCTGCCAGGCGGCCCAGTCCGCGTACTGCACCGGGAGCGCACTGAGCGGCGAGGGGAGATCGCGCGAGAACGCGTCGTGGAGCGCGCGCAGCTCGCGCTCCAGCACGCCGATCGACCACCCGTCCACGACCGCGTGGTGCATCGAGAGCACCAGCAGCGACGCCTCCGGCAGCCGCAGCAGGCGCGCGCGCAGGAGTGGCCCACGCTCCAGGTCGAACGCCTCGCTTCCCGCGTCGGCGAGCGCGCCGCGGGCGGCGGCATCCGCATCATCCCCCAACGTCCGGAGATCGTCCACCGGGAGGGGGATGGGGGATGGCGGAAGGATCACCTGCACCGCGGAGCCGCCGTCGGCCGCGCGGAAGACGGTGCGGAGCGCCTCGTGCCGGCGCGCCACCTCCGCCAGGGTGCGCTCCAGCGCCGCCGCGTCCGCATCCGCGTCGAAGGCGAAGGCGGCGGCGAGGGCGAAGGGGAGCGAGCCGGCGCCCAGGCGCTCCATCACCCAGAGCCGCTCCTGGCCGTAGGAGAGGGGGAGATCCCCGTCGCGCGGCACCGGCACCAGCGGCGGGGCACCGTCGTCCGCGCCTTCCGTGGCGGCAGCGCGCAGGGCCTCGTCCACTTTCAGCGCGAAGCCGGAAAGGACCGGGTCCTCGAACACGGCGCGCATCGGCACGTCCACGCCGAACGCCTCGCGGACGCGGGTCACCAGCCGCGTCGCGAGCAGGGAGTGGCCGCCGAGGTCGAAGAACGAGTCGTCGGCGCCCACGCGCTCCACCCTCAGCAGCGCGGCCCAGATCCCGGCGACGATCTCCTCCGTCGGCGTGCGCGGCGCCGTCCGCCCGGCACCCGCGCCGAAGTCGGGGGCAGGGAGGGCGCGGCGGTCCACCTTTCCCGTGGGCGTCAGCGGGAGCGCGGGGAGCGCCGCGAAGGCGGAGGGGACCATGTAGCCGGGGAGGCGCGCCGCCGCGTGCGCCCGGAGCGCGCCCAGGTCGACGCCGGCGGGCACCACGTACGCCGCCAGCCGCCGCTCGGCACCCTCGCCGGGGGCGGTGACCAGCGCCTCGCGCACCCCGGGGAAGGCGCGCAGCACGGCCTCGATCTCGCCCGGCTCGACGCGGAAGCCGCGCACCTTCACCTGGTCGTCGAACCGGCCCAGGAACTCCAGGACGAAAGTGCGAGAGTGCGGGAGTGCGGGAACGGCAGTGCGTGAGTGCGCGAGTGCGGGAGTGCGCTGGCCCTCGCG
>JBJMPM010000445.1:0-16893 GCA_045803205.1 Longimicrobiaceae bacterium | reverse complement strand
ACCTCTGTGAGAGACCAGGCTGAATTTCCCGCACACTCTGATTGCGGATCTGGCATGAGACGATTTTTCCCGGTCTCTCGCTTGCACAGGGCGGAGCGAAGATCCCGGCTCGACGATCCCCAGCCCCGCCCAGGATGAGCGAGAACCGACCCGAGGCCGTGGTGCCCGATCCTCCGCGCCGGGGCGAGGGCGTCCGCACGGCGGCGCTGGTGCTGCTGGCGGCGGTGGCGGTCACGGCGGGGCTGTACTACGGGCGCGCCGTGTTCGTCCCCATCGCGCTGTCGGCGGTGTTCACGGCGCTGCTGCGGCCGCCGGTGCGCTGGCTGGAGCGCGCGAAGGTGCCGCCCCCGCTCGGCGCGACCCTGGTGGTGCTGGCGGCCCTCGCGGTGCTGGCGGGGGCCGTCTACGCCTTCGCCACGCCGGTGCAGAGCTTCGCGAAGGACGCGCCGCGCACCATCGCCACGGCGCGCGCGAAGCTTGGCGCGATCGCGGGGCGGAACAGCCCGCTCGGCGGCGTGCTCGCGCCGGAGCCCACGGAGTCCGCCCCGCGGGGCGGCGCGCCGCAGGGTGGAGAGAAGCGGGAGAGCGGCCCGCCGGGCGTGGCGGAGAAGGCGTTCGGCGCCACCGCGAGCGTGGTGAGCATCTTCGTGGAGGTGCTCCTGCTGGTCTGGTTCCTCCTCGCCTCGGGGACGCTCTTCCAGCGCAAGCTGCTCAAGGTGCTCCCGCTCCCGTGGGAGAAGCGCGCCGCCCTCGACGTGCTGGAGCAGACGGAGGCGGTGGTGTCGGGCTACCTCTTCATCACCCTGCTGATCAACCTGGGGCAGGGCGCCGCGGTGGCGGGGGCGATGTGGCTCCTCGGCATGCCGACGCCGCTGCTCTGGGGGATGATGACGGTGATCGCGGAGTTCATCCCCTTCCTGGGCGGCGCCTTCATGGTGCTCCTGCTGACCGCGGTGGGGCTGGCGACGAAGGATTCGGCCGGGCAGGCGCTGCTGGCGCCGGGCGCCTACCTGCTCATCACCACCCTGCAGAACAACCTGGTGAGCCCGCTCGCGTACGGGCGCCGGCTGCGGCTGAACCCGGTGGCCGTGCTGATCGGGGTGATGGTGTTCTGGACCCTCTGGGGCGTCCCCGGCGCCTTCCTCGCCGTCCCCATCGTCGCCACCGCGAAGGTGCTGGGCGACCGGCTGGACGGCCTCGCCGCGCTGGGCGAGTTTCTCGGCGAGTAGGCTCGGTCGGGTCTCAACCCGTTTCTGCTGATTGGTTGTGCATTCGAGGGATCAGACGGTTCCATATCAGAACGGCGAATCTCCGGGACTTTCCCCCGCTCGTCGGTGCGGCTGCGACGACCGCGGCAGCACCAGGCTCGTCGACGAGTGGCTGCAGGCTCGGAATGCGCTGAGTATCGAAATTTTTTTGCAGGACACCCCATCGGGGAGCTCACCCCGTCTTCCGCGCCTGAAGGCCTCGGCAACTGCGTCATCAGGGGGAATCGAGCACGCCGCTGCCTCCGTGCGTCACCCCAGCCTCCGTGGATGCGGGCGAATGATCGTCATCCATCCATCGATGCGGAGGATGGGCACGGCGGCAGGCTCGTCTGGTGACCCCCCGATCGATCGGTTGAGTCAGCCCGGGCCTGCTGTACTGCGGAGGGAGTGAGGGGGTCTCTTTGAAAAAAATTTCGATACTCAGCGCGAGCGCCACCTGCAGCCACGCTCCGTCGACGATCTCGCGCGGGAGAGGCTGTTCCTCTGTGCCTGTGTGAGACTTCTGTTCATATTGAGTACGCCGCAGAAATGCACAGTCATCTGGGCCGAACTGGTATCACACGGAGACGCAGGGGCACCGGGAGGAATGGACTCAGCCGACGTCGTCGTGATCGGGGGAGGGGTGATCGGCGCGAGCGTGGCGTACCACCTCGCGGCGCGCGGGTGCGGAGACGTGCGCGTGCTGGAGCGCGGCGCCCGGGCGGGGGAGGGGAGCACGGGGAAGGCGACGGGGGGATTCCGCGCGCAGTTCGGCTCGGACGTGAACGTCCGCCTCTCGCTCCTCTCGCGGGAGAAGCTGCTGCGCTTCCGGGACGAGCTGGGGGTGGACCCCGGCTATCGCCCCTGCGGCTACCTCTTCCTGGCGGACTCGCGGGAGAGCCTGGCCACGCTGCTGGAGGCGCAGGCGGTGCAGCGCGCGGCCGGCGTCGACGCCCGCGCCGTCACCCCGGAAGAGGCGCGGGAGATCAACCCCGCCATCTCCACCGACGGCGTGGCGGGCGGGACCTGGTGCGCGACGGACGGCTTCATCCGCCCGCTGGAGATGCTGCGCGGCTACACCGAGGGCGCGCGGCGGCTCGGCGTGCGCTTCGACCATGGCGCGCCCGTCGAGTCCATCGAGCGCGAGGGGGACCGCGTGACCGCCGTGCGGACGCCGGCCGGGGGCATCGCCGCGGGGGCGGTGGTGAACGCGGCGGGTGCGTGGGCGGGGGTGGTGGGGAGGATGGCGGGGGTGGAGGTGCCGGTCGCGCCGCTGCGCCGCCAGGTCGCGCCCACGGTGCCCACGGAGCTGCTCCCGGAGTGCATGCCGCTCACCATCTTCGAGGACGACGGCTTCCACGCGCGCGTCCGCGACGGCCGCGTGCTCCTGCAATGCCGCGACCAGCCGTGCCCCGCCGCCCCCTTCGACCTCGCCTTCGACGAGGCGTGGCTCCCGGAGGTGACGGCGCGCGCGCACCGCCGCATCCCCGTGCTGCGCGGCGTGCCGGTGGACCGCGCCGCCTGCTGGACGGGGCTCTACGAGATCTCCCCCGACCGGCACGTGCTGCTGGGCCGGGCGGGGGAGGTGGAGAACGTCTACCTGGCGAACGGCTCGTCGGGGCACGGGGTGATGCACTCCCCCGCGATCGGCCAGCTCCTCGCCGAGATCATCCTCGACGGCGCCGCCTCGTCGCTGGACGTGCGTTCGCTGCGCCCCTCGCGCTTCGCGGAGGGCGAGCCCATCGAATCTCCCGAGCTGCTGTGACGGATTCGATCGCACGCAGAAACGCGGAGGCACGGAGAGAACCACTCTCCGTGCCCCCGCGTCCCTGCGCGGGATCTAGTTCGTCCGGTGGGCGCAGAAGTAGCCGGAGGCAGTCTGCCCGCCGACGCCGCTGTTCCACCGCCCCGCGAACCCGTCGGCGGTGAGGGCGGCGGGGGTGAGGACCAGGTATGCCCCGTCGAAGCGCACCACGCCCCGGTTGGCCTCGGCGCCGAAGCGGAGGATGAGCTGCGTGCGCCCGGCGCGCCGCTCCTCCACCGCCAGCACGCCGGGGCGCGCGGCTTCCCGCGACCCGACGTCCCCCGGCGCGACCGCTCCCACGCTGTCGACCGGCGCCTCCGCCCACCCCACCAGCGGGTAGCGCACGCCCTCGGACGGGGCCGGGCCCGCGCCCGCGTCGTTGCGCCGCAGGTGGAGCGAGCCCGTGGCGCGGGCGCCCGTCCGCGCGCCGCGGGTGGCGACGAGCGTCAGCCCGAAGTCACCCGCCAGCCCGTCCGCCCGCGCCTCCGCCGGGAGCGCGCCCTGCACCTCCGCGCAGGGCGGCGCGGGGGCCGGCGCCCCCCGCTGGCACGCCGCCGGACCCCAGCCGGCGAGCGCCAGCGCCGCCAGCAGCGGGAAGGCCGGACGGCGCATCCGCGTCAGCCTTCCGCCGTCACGGGTTCAGCAGCGTCCGCCGGCCGCGGCGGTCGATGGACCAGCGCGGGCCCGTGTACACGTCGTTCTCCAGCTTCAGCCCGCCCTGCGTGCCGGTGATCGACCCGCGGATGGAGAGGGTGAGGAAGAACGGGTCCGCGGCGGCCGGGTTCACGGCGTAGCCCAGGTCCTGCAGCGACCGCACGGTGAGCGCGCTCAGCGGGTTGCTCACGGCGCTGATGTAGCCGGTCATCAGCTCGTTCTTCAGCACGTTCTCGCGCCAGTGCACGTTCTGCGTGCCGGGGCCGCCCGTGTTCTCCACCGGCACCTTCACGCCCCCGGTGTAGGTGGTGCCGCCGATCGCGTCGAAGCCCGCGATGCCGTTCACCCCGGAGTAGTAGGTGTCGGTGGCGGCCGACCCGTTGGCGCCCGTCACCGTGTTGTGCACCAGCCCGCGGCTCGCCCAGAACGATCCGATCCCGAGCACGTGCCCCATCTCGTGCAGGAACACCGCCCCCAGGGTGCCGGACGTCTCGAGCGACGCGATGTCGGCCAGGTCGAAGCGCATGATCCCGATCACCGGGAGCCCGCTGCCGGTGCGGACGTAGCACGGCCCCGCCGAGCCGAGGACGTTGCCCGGGCCGTCGATCTCCTCCAACCCGGCGAAGATCACCAGGTCGTCGATGATCAGGTCCAGGCTCGGCGCCGCCTCGCCGCACGAGCCGGAGGGGATCTGCGCCTCCACGTCCTCCAGGTCGGCGGTGATCACGCTCGCCCACCGGGCCGCCGCGCTCGCGAACACCGCGCGCTGCGAGTCGGTCATGCTGGTGGTGAAGCAGAGCGTGATGGCGTAGCCCGCGCCGCCGCCCTGGCAGCCGATGGCGCGGAAGGCCACCGGGTTGTTCGTGAAGGTGCCGCCGCCGCCCGAGACGGTGGCGGTCAGCGTGTTCGGCCCGGAGGTGCCGAGCGTCCAGCTCCCGACGGTCGCCACGCCGTTGGCGTCGGTGGTGGCCACCGCGCCCGTCACGCTCCCGCCGCCGCTCGTCACCGCGAAGGTGACGGTCCTGCCGGCCGCCGGGTTCCCCGCGGCGTCCTTCACCAGCACCGTCGGGCGGGTGGGAAGCGCGGTCCCCGCCATCGCGCCCTGATCGTCGCCGGCCAGGATGGCCACGCTCCCGGGCGCCACCGTCACCGAGGCGGTGGCGTTGAAGAGCTGCGGGGTCGCGACGCCGGCGATCGACGCCGACACCGTCTGCGGGGCGCCGTCGACCGTGCCGAGCGTCCAGGTGGTCGCCGCCGCACCGTCCGCCCCGGTCACCACCGAGGTGGAGGAGAGCGTGCCGCCCCCCGCCGTGACCGTGAAGGTCACCGCCTGTCCCACCACCGGCGCGCCCAGGCGGTCGAGCGCCCGCACCCGGAGCTGCGCGCCCAGCGTGGTGCCGGGGGCCGCCTGCTGCTGGTCGCCGCCGACCTTCTGCAGCGAGATCGCCACCTGCGTCACCTGCGCCGCCGCCGAGCCCGACGCGGTGCCGGTCGAGGCGGTGACGGAGGCGTTCCCGTTGGCCACGGAGGTGACCCGGGCGCTGTCGCCGCCCAGCCCCGACACGGTCACCGCCGCGGCGCTGGCCGACCAGGTGAGCGCCACGCCGGTCATCGCCCGGCCCTTCTGGTCCTGCACCGACGCGTGCACCACCTGCGTGGCGCCCACGGCGTCGAAGTTCACGGTGCCCGGCGTCACCGTCACGGTGGTCGCGACCGCGGGCTCGGAACCGCCGTCGCCGCCGCAGGCCCAGCTGAACAGCGCCAGCGCGGCGAAAGGAAGCGCTCTTTTCATCGGTGGGAATACTCCTGCGGGCGGCGAGGCCCGATCGGGAAGGGATCTGCCGCCGGGGAATGCCGCGGCGGCCAGGAAAGAACGATCCAGCGTCGACGCTCGTGACCAGGCGGCCGTCTGGCCGGGCCCGCACGAAGAAGGGTCGGGAGAGCGTCGGGGAACTGGAAAAGCAGCCGACAAACTTACACCCGAACGGGGGTCCCAGTCAAGGGGCGCGGGCCGCGGGAGACGTGGCGCAAGTCGTGGTGTGCAAACAGGTTGCGCCCGGCGGCCGGTCCCCTCTCCGGGGTCCGCCGCCGGGCGCCGGGCGTGCTCGTTCGGGATGCGAGGCTACAGCGTGGCGGCCTCGAAGGTGTCGCACTGCCGCACGTCGCCGCTCTGCAGGCCGCGCTGGAGCCAGCGGACGCGCTGCGCCGAGGTGCCGTGCGTGAACGAGTCGGGGACCACGTACCCCTGCGACTGCTTCTGCAGCCGGTCGTCGCCGATGGCGGTGGCGGCGCTCACCGCGCTCTCCACGTCGCCGGCCTCCAGCACCAGCGTCCCCGCCTGGTTCGCGTGGTGGGCCCACACCCCCGCGAAGCAGTCGGCCTGCAGCTCCAGGCGCACGGAGTACTCGTTGGCCTCGGCGCGGCTCCCGGCGGCCTGCTCCGCCTCGTGCACCCGCTGGGCGATCCCCAGCTCGTTCTGCACGTGGTGGCCGACCTCATGGGCGATCACGTAGGCCTCGGCGAACTGCCCCTGCGCCCCGAAGCGCTCGTGCAGCTCGCGGTAGAAGGTCAGGTCGATGTACACCTTCTGGTCGAGCGGGCAGTAGAAGGGCCCCATGGCCGCCTGCGCGAAGCCGCACGCCGAGCGGTCGGCGTTGGAGAAGAGCACCAGGCGCGGCTCGTGGTACTGCCGCCCCAGCGTCTGGAAGATCTGCTGCCAGGTCTGCTCGGTGCTGTGCAGCACGCGCGACACGGTGTCGGCCGCGGGGTCGTTCTCCGGCGGCGCGCCCGCGGGCGCCTGCTGGTCGGCCGGCGCGCCGCCGCCGCCGATGGCGCCCGGGTCCACGCCCAGGAACACGGCCACGAGCGCCAGCACCACGGCGCCCAGCCCGCCCCCCATCGCCATGCCGCCCATCCCGCGGCGGTCCTCCACGTTGCTGCTCCGGCCCGTATTGAGGCGCATGGGAGTCCCCTTTCGCGCTGATGTCCGTTCACCGGGCGCCGTCCCGCCGCCGCCCGCCCCCCTCTCGCAATCCCTTTGCCAGCAACCGGATCGCGGCGCCTGTCCTTGCCGCGGCGCGGCGGGAGTGGTATTGCCGTGCACCGCCGGGGCCGCGGTGGCCGCCGGCGATTGGTTTGTGACGGGGGATGGGGATGGACGGACAGGCGTGGCTGGAGCTGCTGGGGTACGCGGCGTCGGTGCTGGTGGCGGTGTCGCTGATGATGAGCCGCATCGTGCGGCTGCGGGTGATCAACCTGGTGGGGTCGCTGGCCTTCACCCTCTACGGGGTGCTGATCGGGGCGTACCCGGTGGCGGCGGTGAACGCCTTCATCGTGCTGATCAACCTCTGGTTCCTGGCGCGGATGCTCCGGGCGAAGGAGTACTTCCGCATCCTGGAGATCGAGCCGGACTCGGAGTACCTGCGCTACTTCCTCTCGGTGCACGCGGACGACGTGCGCCGCTTCCTCCCCGGCTTCGCGCACGCGCCGGAGCGGGGGGAGCTGACCTTCTTCGTGCTGCGCGACCTGGTGCCGGCGGGGCTCTTCACCGGCCAGGTGCGCGACGACGGGTGCCTGTGGGTGCGGCTGGACTACGTGATCCCCGCGTACCGCGACTTCAAGATCGGGCGATACGTGTACGGCGAGTGCGCCGGCTTCTTCCGCGAGCGCGGCATCCGCCGGATCGTGAGCCCCTCCGGCACCCCCGCGCACGCCCGCTACCTGCGCAGGATGGGCTTCACCCCCGTGCGCGAGGGGAGGTACCAGCTGGAGATCGGGTGATTCCGCTTCACGCGCGGTGGATGAACACCGGGCCGGCGAGTGTGATCAACCATCCCCTCGAACGCGTCCCGGTGAAGAGCACTCACTATTCTTCAGGGCCGATGGCTGGCCGCGCTGGCCGCGCTGGCCGCGTGACGCTCACGCGCGTTCAATTGGGCGAGTGCGCAGAACTGATGAATTCCTCGATCTGGTATCATACCCATTTACCGAGGACAGTTCTGGATTCCAGTCTCTGACGGAAGGCCCTTCTGTTCGAGGACCTGATTCTGAACGAAATTCTGCAATCCGGTATATCAGACGTCGAAAACGAAGAATCCTCATGCGAAGGGAACGGAAGAGCCAGAGGAACTCACCCTTCTCCCTCCGTTCCCTTCGCGTGAGATCCTCCTGGCGCTCAGTTGCCCCAGCAGCCGCACGCCGTCTCGTTGGCGCTGCAGTCGTCGTAGAAGCACGAGACGTCACAGGTGCCGCCGCAGGAGTCGTAACACGTGTCGCCGCACGACGGGTCGCACGTGCAGCAGCAGGTACAGCAGCACGGGCAGCAGCCGCAGCAGGCGCAGTTCGCGCGGATGGTGCCGCGTCCGCTCTCCTTGCCCAGCTCGAACGAGTCCACCTGGATGTCCTCCAGCTCGAGCTTCAGCTTCTTCATGGTGCGCTCCTGTGGCGGAAGGTGAAGTGCCGGAACGAAGCGGCGTTCGCCGGCCTCCGCACGGTGCCGCGCGGGCGGGTCGTCGAACGGGACTCCGCGCCGGAAGAGGGAGTGCAGGGAATCTTAAGACAACTCCGTACTACAGCAAGAGTCTTGAAATGGATGTAAGCGCGGGAATCGGAGAAGTGCCGGATTGCCCGGCCAGGCAACGTCCGCGGGAAAAGAAGGGGATCGGAAAGCGCACGCCGGGTGAACGCCGCTGTGTCAGGACCCCAGCGGATCGCGAGGCTCGGCGGCGCGGGTGGCGCGCAAGACTGTCGTCGGCCAAAAGCATGGACGGCCCCGCATCCCCTGCAGCCGATCGTCCGGCCGCGACTCCGCCAGAGTTTATCGCCGACGGTCCGCGAGCCCAGCGGGAGATCATCACGCGACGGAGGAGGCGTACTGCTGGAGTGCTTCGCCGAGATGCGGGGCGCGGGGCACGTCACCACCAGCCCGAGGAGATGGATCATCCACGGCCGGGCGACGCGCCTCGGGTCCGTCACCAGCGAGCCGTCGTCGCTCGCCAGCAGGAACCACGCGCCAGCTGCCACGAAAGCAGCGTGCCGAAGATCATCAGGACGATCCTGCCCCGGCTCAGCGGGATCACGAGCTCCTCGGTCATCTCTGATCCAAGGGGTACCCGCTGCCCTACCAGGGACCGAGCACGATCGCGATGGTCGAGCCGGGTCCTACATTGGTTTCCGTCTTCGACGGCACATTCGGCCCGCTATAGGCCCCGTTTGGATTCTCGTCGGCACTGAATCCGTACGCCGCGCTGCCGGTGAACATCGGCGAGCTGCCGTTTACGAGGCGCGAGTCTTTGCCGTCCACCGTCGCGTAATGGAGGAACTTGGCGTAGTAGTCACAGGTCGAGCCTGCCTTGTACCAGTTCGCGTAGGCATTCCAGGCGGTGGTCGAAAAGCCGCTCTGGGGCTGTTGCGGCGAAACACCGGCCACCGCGACTCCACGGCACAGCGCCTCCCAGATGTTCATCTGGAGCAGTCCGGCATCGCCGGCGGATCCGCCCGACTGGTACTGGCTGAACGCCTGCTGGAAGACGTAGAGCGCGCTCTCGAGGCCCAGTGGCGGCTGGTAGAACGTGTAGGTGTTCGTGCCATTCGAGAGCGTATAGGCGGCGGTGCTGACGCCGTTCAGGGTCTGCGTCGTGCACTGCCCATTGTAGACATTCGATCCGTTGCCGCTGAGATCGATGCTGAGATAGCTGCCGACGGCGAAGAAGCCGTTCAGCGTCGAATCCCAGTAGGTCGCGAGCGGGTCGCCGAGGATCCCCGCCGCCTGTTTCGCGATCAGCATGTCGCTGGGGTCGGCGATGGCGAAGAATTCGCTCTTCACCGTCGGCGGCGTGTAGGTGGTTCCGAGCGCGCCGTTCGTCAGCAGCTCGCCATAGGCTGCCGCGCTGGTGCCTTCATTGGTGATGAAGGCGTTGTAGGCGCTGGCGATCGTCGCGCGGCTGACGCCAGGGCCGACGCCGAAACTCGTGCCCGAGTACTCGAACGACAGGTTGAGCCCGAAGCCGTTCACGGCGCTGACATCGGCCGCGGCGTCGTAGCCGAACTCGAAGAAATCGAACGGGCCGGCCGGCGAAGGCTGCGGCTGGTTGCCGTACGGCGGCGGCGGATACTGCATGACCGCATAGGCCGGGACCGCCGAAGTCGGGGCGACGGGCGGCGGCGTCGAGACCGGCGGCGATGCCGCGTAGAGCGGCAGAGGTGCCGGCTGGGCCGGCGCGACGGCGAAGACCAGCCGCTCGTTCCCGTTGGTCGCGGTCGCGAGCGCGATGCTGGGGACCGACGACACCGTGCAGTAGGCAACGCCCTGGTTGAAGATCGCGACACTCACGCTGCCGCTGTTGTCCGTCAGGCCGGCACCGTAGGCGCCAGTCAGATCGTCGTTGATGCAGAGCTGGAGTTCGCCGCTCTCGAAGGTCGAGGGCATCAGATAGGGTCCTCGGCCGATGAAGAACGGCGATCCCGTGCTGCCGATCCGGCCGATGAGTCCGCCCATGGGCACGCCGACGATGGGGTATTGCGTCTGGTCGGTCGGAACGTTGAGCCCGGGACATCCGGCCGCGTCGTAAAGCTGGCCGTTGTTGGTGTCGGGATCGGCGCTCCAGCCTCCGCCAACATAGGTGATGGTCACCGGCGCGACGGCCGGAGCTACGTTGATGCCGGTGCTTTGCCAGGCCTGCGTCGCCTGGACGGCAATGGGCTGCGCAGTGGGCGCCGCGCTGAAGGTTCCACCGATTCCCAGAAGCTGAAATTGAAAAGAGCCGCTCGGCTCCGCGTTGATCCACCCGGTGACATACGCTGCGCCCTCCGACGCTTGCAGTCCGGTCTTATCGGACAAGGTGATGGTGATCACCTCGTCCGAAGGCTGACTTACGCTCATCGTGAGATCTCCTGTTGGAAGTAACGGGGTTGGAAAACGGTTGTGAGTACTGCGTCCTGCTGTGATCTCCATCAGTAGTATGCGCGCGGGTCGGTGTAATCCAGCCGCGGCGTCGGGATCCCGGCCATCACCAGGGGATGCTGAGGTCTGGGGCCTCCTCGGGTACCGTACGGACTGCCCAGGGGTGACGGTGCGTACCGATTGTCGGAAGCCGGCGCACCCATCAGGGAGCGGTGTCGGCCGAGGCGAGGATCGCCTCGATCTGTGCAAAGTGGTTGAGATCGTAGCCGGCGTGGTAGGTGGCGATGTCGCGGGTCGACGCCGCCCCCGCTCGGCATGCACCCCTGCACGCTCCCACTCGGCCGGCGAGAGCCGATGCCACAGCGCGTGTGCCTCACCAGCGGAGCAGGCGGCGCTCTCAGGTGAGGGTTGAACACGATGCGCTGCGCTCTGCGCGCAGAGCCTTTCGTCCGCGGGAAAGCATGGACGGCCCCGCATCCCCTGCAGCCGATTGTTGAACAAAGGATTGCAGGGCCGGCTTCGCGGCCTGCAATCCATATTTTGTTAGGCCGCCGCCACCGCGTCCCAGCCCGCGACGATCGCCGCCGCCGCCGCCCAACCGATCAGGGCGCCCGCGCCGTCCGGCAGCAGGTCCCGGAGCCGGCAATGCCCCGCCCCCGAGGCTCCCTCGGCCAGTTCCACGAGCGCGCCGACGGCCAGCGTGACCGCGAACGCGCCGGCGCTCGCCCGCCGGCCCGCGTGGCGACCCGGGCCCGGCCGCGGAAATTGCGCGCGGGCGAGGAGGAAGCACAGGGCGAAGAGGACGATATGCGGCGTGTTGCGGAACGAGTGGAGCGCGAGCGCCCGGTCCACCAGGAGTTCACACGCCGTCGGGGCCAGTGGCTCGGCCGGCCATCCCGCGCGGAGCGGGAAGGAACACAGGCCGAGCGCTACGAAGATCCCGAACGCCGCACGCCGCCATCGGAGCCGCGGGATGACGAGCGCCCCGGCGAGGGCGAGAACGGACAGGATACGGACTGCCAGGTGCATGCGGGATCGCTCCGCTGCGGCGGCCTAACGGACAAGGGTCAGGGGTGCGGGGCCGGCGCGCAAGGCTTTCGTCCCACGAAATCATGAACGGCCCCGCAACCCCTGCAGCCGATTGTCAGGCCGCGTACCGGGTCAGCGGTGCTGGAGGAATTCGCCTACCGTGAGGCCGATGTCACCGGCGATGCGGCGCAACAGAATGGGGGAAATGTCACGGCCAGCATGGAAGGGGACGGTGGTTGCCCGGCCGTCTGCGTGCCGGAACTGCTTGTGGGAACCCTTCCTGGCGCACCTCTTCAAAACCGAGTTGCTCCAGAATCGTGGTGACCTCTCGTGGCTTCAGAACCGGAATATCTCCCACGGTCAGGCAGCGATGGTGACCGTGTGAGTACCGACGAACTCCGCCTCTAGCCGCGGCTCACCGTCCTCGAGCAGGAGTTCGAGGACCTCACGCAGGTTTTGATCGAGTTCGTCCAACGTCTCAGCTTGGGTATGTGCCCCTGGAAATCCAGGAATATACCCCACGTAGAGACCGGTATCCGCGCAGCGTTCGACAACGGCGGTGTAGGTATGCATCAGTCGCGAGGTTTCGGGGCAACAACTCGTCAATAGGACAATCTAATAACACGCGAAACGGATGCCCAGCGGCCTAACGACACAAGGGTCAGGGGTGCGGGGCCGGCGCGCAAGCCTGTCGGCGGCTAAACCACGGACGGCCCCGCATCTCCTGCAGCCGATTGTTGAACAAAGGATTGCAGGGCCGGCTGCGCGGCCTGCAATCCATATTTTGTTAGGCCGCGGACGGCCGCACCAGATCATTTGGCAAGGCTTCGAGGTCGCCATAGTTATACTTACCACGTCAAAGAAGCACCCCTGTTCCACTGAGCTGATAACGCTCAATGTGGTTGGAGCCAGGCGCTGTTGATAATGGGGCACCGAATATCATCTCACCAGCAACGAGTTCGCCTGCCGGTATATCCAAATCTCCCGGCACCGTAGAGAGCGAGATTGGCGTCCAGGTTCTAACCGGAACACTCAGGTAGTTGATGGGCGAAGTTGATATAGTCCTGATCACCGTGCCGCTGAAATCGAGCACAACCCAATTCAGCGTTACCGTAGCCGTATACGCAGGGCCGGAATGAAATGGAG
The DNA here is from genome assembly GCA_045803205.1 of Longimicrobiaceae bacterium. Lineage (GTDB taxonomy): Bacteria > Gemmatimonadota > Gemmatimonadetes > Longimicrobiales > Longimicrobiaceae > Longimicrobium. The sequence continues at coordinate 4,112 of JBJMPM010000445.1, read as the reverse complement.
GAAACGTAATCAGCGAAATCTCAAGCAGGCGAGCGTTTCGGTGCAGAGGCATTAACCCCTGATAACTCTTCAAATCAGTATCCGGCTCATTCGTCGAATAGAGATAGGGATTAAGGGCCTCCTGGGTATTGGGCGCTTCAGCCATGGGGTCGAGTACGTTGCCCGATTGCCAAATAAAGGGAGCAGGAGCGGAGGCTCCCGACGGGTCGCAGCAGTTGTAGAAGTTGTAGACCGCGCAAGGGCTATTCGAACTCATAAGGTCCTCGAAAGGTCTAGGTGAGTTGATCATTCCCTTGATATAGCTGTCTAACGACACAAGGGTCGGGGTGCGGGGCCGGCGCGCAAGCCTGGCGTCGGCGAAAGCATGGACGGCCCCGCATCCCCTGCAGCCGATTGTTCGCCGGCTACAGGTAGGGCGTTGGTATCAGCGGAATAGAATCACGGACCTCTATGGAGGGGCCGCGGTGTATCGGAGCAGCCCCGCTCGGAAATACGCATTCCACCCTCGAGAATCGCCGCCGTGGTCCCTGCCAAAGAACCCACGCGTTCACCGTCCAGTTTGCATCGGGAGGAGTTGGCGCGGTCACCTGCGGCGGGCTCGCGCGGGCGCGCACACGCTCCCGATCATCCTCCAGCAAACGGTCCCTGAGTTGTTCCTGATCTTCCCACGGAGTGGGGCCGCCATGCGGTGTTGATCGGTCCACTGTGCCGAGTAACTCAAAGCAGGCCTGCTTCGCCTCACCCGCAGACGAGGGCGCCCACCCCGCCGCAAGTACGCCCCATGAGGAGGCGGAACCAAGCGGCATGATCCGATTCTCTCGACGACCGGCGAGCGAGACCAGCACCTTATGCGGGATGACGCCCGGATCGACGTACCGGGCCCAGTAATATACCAGGCCGGGGACGGCACGAGACCGAACCGAGTCAATCTGAATTACTGAAAGGCGAAGAGGCTGCCAGTACGCCGACGTAGAGTGAGCCTCGACCTGTAGACTCTCGAACAGGATGTCATTGATCCAGGACGCCGGTTCGCCGGAGGGCTCAGCCTCAGGTGCTGGCGCGCCTCCGTTGAGGTAGCGCGATGCCACCAAGGCAGTAAGGCAGAGCAGCAGACCTCTGAAGATCCAGCGGGCCATCGTCACCTCGAAAACTTGGGCAGAAGGTCCGTCCCTCCCGCCGAGCCGTACCTGGAACGCACGTCCCGCTCCGGGTTCTGACTTGCCGGCGAACGATTAAGCTCACCGGCGCGGAGCGTCCGGTGCAGCGACTGGTTCGCCGGCATTAGTATCGAACGCGACCCTCGAAAGACTGGTTGAACTCAACCCTTCCGAACTGACGCTTCGAAGGATTATAGACGAGCCCGAAGTAGCCAGCACCGCCGTCGCAGGTGCTCTGAGGGTAGCGGAGCCAGCTCAGGTCGGCTGTATCGCTATGCTCGTAGAGTCTGAATCCGCGCACAAAGACCAAGCGGGTCGTCCCCCTGCGGAATCCAACGTACTGACGCCGGTAGAGTCGCGCATCCCGCAGCACGTCCCCTGCCGAGTCGCCTCTGGCCTTTGCTACACGGCCCAATGCATCGGCGAGGACGCTGTCCAATCCGGGCTCGACGGATCGGACGAGGTCAGCCGAAGGGGTCCAGTATCCAGTGACTGCCCAAGGCTGGCCCTCTCCGCATCGAGCGTGCACCACCTCCGCCGCAAGGGCCGCAGGAAGCACGGCGGCACGCTCGGTGACACGTGTCCCGAACGTCTCAGGGCTGCTCACCGCTGGGCGACGATGTGCATCCGGCCCGCAGGCGACCACTAATGCTAGGACGAGGAGCTTTCTCACGGCAGCATCATGAGCCGGCGAACGAAGCAAGGGTCAGGGGTGCGGAGCCGGGGCGCAAGGCTTTCCTTCCGCTGGAATCATGGACGGCCCCCCATCCCCTGCAGCCGATTGTCAGGCCACAGAGCTTCGGTCGCTATGGCTGTGAGGAGCTATCTCAGCGTCGATGGTGGGGATGGGTCATCCTCTTTCGGAATCGAACTTTCGACCTTCGTATGTGCACCACACAGCTTTGTCGGCATCGAACGGGTTTTGCTTACTCCAGCCATGTGCGTGAAGCGACTGAATGGCGCGCTTGAAGGCAGCAATGGAACCCGAGTCCTGGGCGCGTTTAAGTTCGGCCTCGGACGTGAATGTAAGCGTGAAAGTGGGGAATCCGTAACTCGAACTTTGTTTGAGATGCGGGAGTGGCGATCCCAACGGAGCAAACGCCGCGTCAAGAGCGGCAAGCTGTCTCCGGTGTAGAACCTTCCATCGCAGCTCGCAAATGAGCCACCAAACACCCAGCAGTGCGGCGGCAGCCATCGAGTAGCCCCAGTGCCGCGACAGAGCCAGGTAACCGAATGCGCACACGCCCGTAAACACGAGAGCACATCCGAGCGAAAATAGCCTTTGTTCCACTGGAGCTTTCATCGGGAGAGCACGTCGAGCTTCTGCCGAACCGTGGACGGCTTCGCATCCCCCTAATAAACGGTCGTTGGGCGCACTCGCACGAGGGACAACGATCCCTCACCTAACGCGCGGCACCTCGACCCTCGAGAGATCACCCTGCGGCTGCCGAGATATTTCTAAGCGGCCTACCGTGAGAGCTTCAGGGGCACGCAGCCGCACCGAAGCTGAAGAATGAACTGATGCTCGGCTGCGTGTCCCTCGCAAGCGGAAGTTAGGCGGCTATCGGAAGACCTCAACAGTCTTGAAATCTGGGATCGCATAGAAACCTGCAAGTACGCCGGCGATGGTTGGGCTCGTAAAACCCTCATCCGCAGCAAACGTCGCCGGAAACACTTCGGCTGCGCCACGTCCAAGCCGGCGGTAGTACTCTTCGCGCTCGCTCTCGCCGAATCCGAATGCGCCCAGCCAAAACCCTATCGGCTGCCCATCCACTGGAAAGACCTGCGGTTGGACCGTTTCGAGATCGCGCTCACTTCCGGTAAGTTCGGCCGGCGAAAGGAAACCTGGGTGCTTGCTGCCGTCGGCCAGTGTGAGCGTTGCTCGCACGAGGAAGATCCCCTCTGCGGGATCCACGGGAATCGTTCCGGTCCACGGGCGGAAAGTCTCCTCGTTGGTGTCGTCGTACCATGGCTCATCGTAGTCCATGGTGTGGACCGCAACCCAAACTGGGAATCGTTCGAAATCGCTCCGCCGAAGATCGGCGAACTGCTTCAAGCAGGGCGGTTTCCCGCCGCTAGAGCCAATTCGATCAAAGAGCTTACGGAGCATGATTTCCTTGATAGGAGCGTGAGTAGCCTGACGCCAGAGGCAAGCGGCGAAGGCGCACACGTGATTTATGGTGCCGCGAGGGCGCTGCGCGCCTTCGTCAGCTTCGACGATTCGTTAGCCAGCTCGCGCGCGGAAGCATGAGCTAGACGGGCCGCCCGAAGTACAGGACGTACCCGTCCCCATCCATGACCTCGAACCCGCGCAGGTTGTCCGAGTTGATGCCGAGCGGCTCCCGGAACGAGACGCACGGGATGCGAATTCCTCGGCCAGAGCGTCCGGGTCGGGGGTGTGGATGTACGCATCCCACCTGGCCCACTGATGCCGGCTGGGATTCGGCGTCGGTAGCACATCCGGCGTGATGGCTTTGAGCATGAGCCGCACGCCGTCCCGCCTCAGCATGGCGAAATAGGGGCCGTCGTCGGGGCCGAGAAACGTCACTTCGAAGCCCAGCCGATCCCTGTAGAACGCGATCGCCGGTATGACATCACGGACAATGAAGAACGGGGCCACGTGATCAAGTTGCGCCTGCGTGGTGCTTGGGAAAGCCATCGGAAGTCTCCTCAGAGTCTTGCCATGTCGTCGATCCGTGGGGTTTCGCATCGACACTGTGTTGCTGGCTAACGCCCCAAGGTCAGGGGTGCGGAGCCGGCGCGCAATCCTGTCGTCGGCCAAATTATGGACGGCCCCGCATCCCCTGCAGCCGGTTGTTCAAGTAAGCCGCTGCGCGGCAGCAGGTGCGCGCGGAGAGGAGCCCCTTTCGCAGAGTGGAGCCGCCTCCACTTCCTCCAGCGAAAGGAGCCATCATGCACGCGACCCACACCACGCCGCTGCGCGAGCGGATGCGC
>JBJMPM010000412.1:0-13948 GCA_045803205.1 Longimicrobiaceae bacterium | reverse complement strand
TTCCTCGTCGATGCCACGCAGGAAAAGCCAGGCATCGACGAGGGCCGGCGTGGACGCGGTGATCGTGCGGGCTTCCGCGGCGCTCCTGCGCATTCCTCGGCCAGATCCTCACGGCCCTGCCGTCTGCAGCGCTGACGCCAGAACCCGTGCGGCCGGGCCTCAGGATGCCGCGGAATGTGCGCGTTCAGCAACACCCTCTGAGGACGACCACGCAGGGTTTGCGGCGTGCGCAACAGCCGGCAGTCCGAAGGATCTATAACCGCGGACGCGACAGACCGGCCGTGTCGCTGCCGAAGTTATAGATCCTTCGGTCGCCGCCAGGCTTTCCAGACGACGCGAATTCCGCGCGGCGGCTCCCTCAGGATGACGTCCTTTTCTTTGCACAAACCAATCTAGAAAAGGCGGTATGAGTGAACGATTTTCCCAGGCTCGATGATTACTCCACGGAGAGGGAGAAGGGGGTGAAGTCGGTGTCGCGGTCGTACCAGTCCTCGTGCTCGGCGCGCTTGAGGAAGGCGACGACGCGGTAGGTGAGCGGAGTGGCGACCACCTCCCAGAGGACCTTCAGCGCGTAGTTGGTGAAGAGCACCTTCACCACCGTGGCGGTCTCCCACACGCCCAGGAAGGCGAGGGGGTAGAAGATGAGCGAGTCCACGATCTCCCCCACCACGGTGGAGCCGATGGTGCGCGTCCAGAGGCGGCGGCCCTCGGACCAGATCTTCATCTTCGCCAGGGTGAAGGAGTTGGTGAGCTCCCCCGCCCAGAACGCCACCAGCGAGGCCATGACGATGCGCGGCGTGCCGCCGAAGACGCTGCGCAGCGCGGCCTGCCCCTCCCACCCCGACGCGGGCGGGAGCGCCAGCACCACCACGCTCATCAGCGAGGCGAAGAGCATGGCCGCGAAGCCGGCCCACACCACCCGCCGCGCCCGGGCGTAGCCGTAGACCTCGGTGAGGATGTCGCCGAAGAGGTAGCTGATGGGGAAGAAGAGCACCCCGCCGCTGAAGGTGAACGCCCCCACGTGCGCCGGCTTCCCCGCCCCGATCAGGTTGGAGCAGAGCAGCACCGTCACGAAAGCCGCCATGATCAGATCGTAGTAGCGGTAGCGGCGGGGTGCGTGCGTCGGCGGGGAGGGCGGCATGGCTGTCGGCTGGGGCGGGAGCGGAGATGAGAGAAGGGCGAAGGCTAAGCGGCGCGGCCCCAGCCGACAAGCATCCGCCCGGCGGGCGAATGGAATTCGCGGCAACAACGGCCCGAAGTCCGCCTGCGCGGACTCCCGGCCGAGATTGCAGGGCGCGCGACCGGCTCCACAGCGACCCGGAGCGAGCGGACCGCGGCCGCGGAGGACGTGCAGGGCGAATGAATTCGCTGCAACGACTACACGAAGTCCGCCTGCGCGGACTACTGGCCGCGGCGTTGCCGAGGTGGAGTGGCGCGCGACCGGCTCCCGTCGGCCGAGGTTTGCCGGCCTCGGCCCCGGTGGCGCCGGCCACGTGCCCCGTAACGACGGAAGCGAGTCCGCGAAGGCGGACTTCGGGCCGTTGTTGCCGCCTTCCATTCGCCCGTGTCCGTGCCGAACCCACGCCCGGAGCGCGGACACGGCATCGCTAACTGCGTCATCAGGGGGATGCGGCGGGGTGAGGTGGTGGCCCGCTCCGCGACCCCGATCCGTGGGAGGAAAGCATGGATGGACCATCGTCCTTCGCCGAAGGGATCCGCGCGGTTGCCGGGGGACTGCGCGAGGATGCCCACTCGCACACCCACCTGAACCGCGCCGCGAGCCGGATCGATGACCTGGGCCGGCGCCTCCACGGGCTGGGCTACGTGCGCTCCCGCGAGATCGCGGATTGCTTCACCGCGGCGCTCGCCGACCTCGACGCGTCGCATGCGCTGCCGGAGGAGACGCGCGCGGAGGCCGTGCGCCGCGCCGTCGGCCGCCTGGAAGGCGCGCTGGAGCACGCCGCGGCGGGTGTCCTGCCGCGCGCGACCTGACCGGATGCGGCGCCGTGCCCGTCCGGCCATCGCGCGGAGAGGCTAGAGCGGATTGCGCTCGGGTCCGGAGTTCATCGCGCGTCCACGGCCGCGGCGCCCTCTCCCTGCGCCTGAGAGCGCAAGCCCTCTCCCGTACCGGGAGAGGGAGGTGGCCGCAGCGGAGGCGAGACCTGCGACGGAGCGTGTGAATGCAGATGCATCGCCGCCGGTCGGGGACACCCCAGGACCGCGGCATAGTCCGCGAAGGCGGACTTCGTGCCGTTCCAGCGGCGGGTTTCCAACCCGTCGGCTCCGGAGCGTTGCGCAATCCGCTCTAGCGGTTCTCCAGGGCGATGCTGGACAGCAGGTTCTGCACGCTCCTGCACTCGGTCAGCGCATGCTCCAGGGCATCGTAGACCTGCTTCCAGCGCAGCACCTCCATCGCCTCCGGCTCGCCCGAGAACAGGGCACCCGAGGCCCGGTCGTACACGGCGATCCCCTCTTCGGCCAGCCGCTCCATCCCCGTGCGGATCTCCACCACCACTTCCGGGTGCTTGAGCTCGGCCACCGACTCCTCGATGCACGCGGTGGCGCGCACCAGCAGCCCGGCGAGCGCGTGCGCCGCCTCGCCCCGGTGCGCCAGGTGCAGGTCCTGCGCGCCCCGCGCCGTGTCGTGCAGCAGGCTCACCAGCCCGCCCAGGTGAGACGCCACCGCGTGCACGTCCTCGCGGTCCAGCGGCGTCACCGTGGCGCCGTCGATCTTTTCGACCAGCTCCTGCCGCGCCTGGGCGGAGACCCGCTCCACCTCCGTCATCTCGGCCAGCAGCTCGGTGAACGGATGCGGCTCCGCGAAGATGCGGTGCAGGATGCGGGCTGCGCTCGACGCGCTGCGGGCAAGGTCGGCGAATACCTCGTAGAAGTGCCGCGGACGCGTATGCTTCACGGGTCACCATTGGGGAGGGGACGACGCGCTGGAGCGCGCTCGCGGGTGAAGGTCGCACGGAAGCGGCATTCGCGCCGGGTGGACCGCGGTCAGGCACTCGCGCGGGATGAGCCGAACGGGTGCACGGTCCGCGCCATTCCCCGGCCCCCGGGCCGATGCGCCGGCGAACCGTTCAGGGGATCTTGCCGGGAACCCCGCACAACGTTCGTTTATCATTCCACCGGCGAGCGCACCCCCGGGCACCGTCCGCGGCCACGCCCGCGATCCCCACCGATCCACGAGGCCATGCATCTTCCCGCCCTCCCCCGGCCGCGCGCCGCGCTGCTCCTTTCGCTCGCGCTGACCTCCGCCCTCGCCGCCGCGCCGGCGGCCGCGCGGGCGCAGGAGCGGGTGTGGATCCCCCCCCTCTACCCGACGGTCGTCCGCGTCGCCGCGGGGCCGGTGAAGGTGGACACCGCCGGGCTCGGCATGCGCCTGTCCGAGGGCGGCCCCGCCGGCGCGGCGCCGCGCACCCCCGCCGCGCCGTGGACGCCCCTGGGCGCCGCCGAGACGCAGCGGCTGCTCGGCCGGCTCCCGCCGCTGGTGGCGGACACGGCCGCCGCGGACTCCTTCGCCTTCCCCGCGGAGACGCCGCCCCCGCCGCGCGCCGGGCGGACCTTCCTGGCCTCCTTCCCGCCCCGCGACTCGCTCCAGCGCCCGCGCTCCGGCGCCGCGCCCGCGCCGCTGCTGGTGACCCGCCGCGGCCCCGAGGGCGAGGTGGGGACGGGAGCCGGGGTGGTGGTGGCCTTCTCGCAGCCGATGGTCCCCCTGTCCTCGGTCGAGGCCGTCGCGGCGCGCGCGGTGCCCGTCCGCCTCACCCCGCAGCCGCCGGGGCGGTGGCGGTGGATCGACGTGCGCACGCTGCGCTTCGAGCCGGAGGGGCGCCTGCCGATGGCCACGGAGTTCACCGTGGAGGTCCCGGCCGGCACCGTCTCGGCCGCCGGGCGGCGGCTGGAAGAGGCGGTGCGCTGGACCTTCTCGACCGCGTCGCCCCACGCGCTCGGCAGCTGGCCGCACCAGGGCCCCACCGTGCGCGACCCCCTCCTCTTCGTCGTCTTCGACCAGCGGGTCGACCCCGCCGCCGTGCTGCACGTGGTGCGCGTGCGCGCCGGGCGGCGCGAGGTGCCGGTGCGCCTGGCCACCGACGCCGAGGTCGCCGCCGATTCGGCCGTGCGCGCGCTGGCGGCGGCGGCGCCCGCGGGCCGCTGGGTCGCCTTCCGCGCCGTGCGCCCCCTTCCCGGCGGAACCGAGATCCGCGTGGAGGTGGGCCCGGGCACCCCGTCGGCCGAGGGTGCGCGCACGACCCCGTGGGTGCAGCAGTGGACCTTCGAGACGTACGGGCCGCTGCGGCTGGAGCAGCGGGGGTGCGGCGGGCGCAGCGAGTGCCGGCCGGGAACGCCCTTCGTCTTCGGCTTCAACAACCCGCTCGCCCCGCTGGACAGCGCCGCCGCGCTCGCCCTGGTGCGGGTGGAGCCGGCGCTCCCCGGGATGCGCGTGGAGGTGTCGGGCACGATGCTGATGGTCTTCGGCCAGGGGCAGACCGGGACGCGCTACACGGTGCGGGTGGACGGCCGCCTCCGCGACGTCTTCGGGCAGGCGCTGGGGAAGGCGGTGACCCAGCGCGCGCGCGTGGGCGAGCCCTACCCGGGGCTTTCGGGGCCGTCGGGGATGATGGTGCTGGACCCCGCGGGCCCGCCGCGCATCTCCGTCTTCAGCCACGACCACGCGCGGCTGCGGGTGCGGCTGCACCGCGTGGGCCCCGAGCACTGGCCCGCCTTCATCCGCCGCGGCATCTACCGGCCCGAGGACGGCGGGCCGGCGCCGCTCCCCGGCGTCGAGGCGGAGGCGCGCGTGCTCAGCATCGATGCCCCGCCGGGGGAGCTCACCGAGAGCTCGATCGACCTCACCCCCGCGCTGCGCGAGGGGGTGGGGCAGGTGCTGGTGGCGGTGGAGGCGCAGGACGGGCCCCCGGGCCCACGCCGGCAGTCCGTCTACTTCTGGGTGCAGGCCACCCGCATCGGCCTCACCGCCTTCGTGGGGCCCGACCTGGTGGGGTGGGCCAGCTCCCTGGTGGACGGCCGCCCCCTGGCCGGCGCGCGCCTCTCCCTGGGTCCCGACGGCCCGGCCGCGACGACCAACGCCGACGGCGTGGCCACGCTCACCCTCCCCGCGCAGGACCCGGCGGACGCCATGCTGGTCGGCCGGCTGGGAGCCGACGTGGCGTTCCTTCCCCGGGAGCGCGCCGGCGCGGTGTTCGGGTGGAGGCAGTGGACGCACCAGGAGACCTCCGACGCGCTGGCGTGGTACGCCTTCACCGACCGCAACCTCTACCGGCCGGGGGAGGAGGTGCGCTTCAAGGGGTGGGTGCGCCTGCTCGCGCGTTCCGCCGGCGGGGTGCGGCTGGTGCCCGGCGCGCCGGACTCGGTGCGCTACGTCGTGCTGGCCCCGGGGGGGAACGAGCTCGCCCGGGGGTCGCTCCCGCTCACCCCGCTGGGCGGCTTCGACGGCGTCGTGCGCGTCCCCCCGGGCACCTCGCTGGGGTGGGGCTCCGTGCGCCTCTCGCTCCCCCGCGGCCCGGGCACCTGGGGAGACGGGTCCGTCTCCTTCCAGGTGCAGGAGTTCCGCCGCCCCGAGTACCAGGTGGCGGCGAGCGCCGACCCCGGGCCGCACTTCGTGCGCGGCTCCGCCGACGTCACCGCGCGGGCGGCGTACTTCTCCGGCGGCGGGCTGCCGGGGGCGCCGGTGCGGTGGAGCGTGACGTCCGCGCCCACCTTCTTCGCCCCGCCGGGGTGGGACCGCTGGAGCTTCGGCGCCGACGAGCGCGGGGGCGCGAACCGGGTGACCCGCCGCGAGCACGCGCTCGAGGGCACCACCGACGCCACCGGCGCGCACCACCTGCGCCTGGACTTCCTCTCCGCCGACCCGCCGCGCAGCTACGCGGTGAGCGCCACGGCCACGGTGGAGGACGTGAACCGGCAGGCCTGGACCTCGTCGACCGGGCTGCTGGTGCACCCCGCCGCGGTGTTCGTGGGGCTGCGCACCGAGCGGGGGTGGCTGGAGCCGGGGCGGCCGCTGGTGGTGGACGTGGTGGCGGTCGACGTCTCCGGGCGCCCGGTGCCCGGCCGCGCGCTCGACGTGCGCGCCGAGCGGCTGGAGTGGCGGCGCGGGGAGCGCGGCTGGGAAGAGGTGCCGGGCGACGAGCAGCGCTGCGCGGCGACCTCGACCCGCGACCCGGCGAGCTGCTCCTTCCGCACCACGGGAGGCGGCCGCTACGTGGTCACCGCCGCCACCACCGACGCGGAGGGGCGCGCCGCCCGCAGCACGCTGGGGGTGTGGGTGGCGGGCGCGGCCTTCCGCCAGCCCGACCAGGCGCAGGCCGCCGCGGTGGAGATCGTCCCCGACCGCGAGCAGTACCAGCCGGGCGACACGGCGAGCCTCCTCCTGCGCCTTCCCTTCGCGCCGGCGCGGGGGGTGCTCACCGTCCGCCGCAACGGCGTGGAGCGCACCCAGCCGATCCAGGGCGACGGGCCGACGCTGGCGGTGCGCGTTCCCATCGGCGAGGACGACATCCCCAACCTGCACGTGGGGGTGAGCGTGACGGGCGCCTCCGACTCCGCCGCCGCCCCCGAGGGCGCGGCGCGGGGGACGGAGTTCGCCCGCGGCGTGGTGGAGCTGAGCGTGCCGCCGCTCGCGCGGCGGCTGGCGGTGGAGGCGCTGCCGCGCGACACCGCGCTGGAGCCCGGCGCCGCCACCGAGGTGGAGCTGGCGGTGCGCGACGCCGCCGGCCGGCCGGTCGCCGGCGCCGAGGTGGCGCTGGTGGTGGTCGACGAGGCGGTGCTCGCGCTCGCCGGCTACCGGCTCGACGACCCGCTGGCGCTCTTCCACCCGCGCCGCGGCGACGGGGTGAGCGAGGTCTACCTGCGCGGGCTGGTGCTCCGCGCCGAGCCGCGCGGCTTCGAGCCCGGCCCCGGGCGCATCGTGGGGCGCGTGATGGGCACCGACGGCGAGCCGCGCGGCGGCGTGGTGGTGACGCTCGCCCGCACGGGGGAGCGGACGGTCACCGATGCGCGCGGCTACTTCCGCTTCACCGGGCTGGCCGAGGGGAGCTACACGCTCACCTTCGCGCTCATCGGGCTCGGCCCCGCCACCCGCACGGTGGCGCTGGGGGCGGAGGGGGCGCCGGCGGTGCGGGTAATGCTGGCCCCGGTCACGGTGGCGCTGGAGAGCATCGTCGCCACCGGCGCGGAGTCGCGCGGGTTCCTCGGCGGCATCCTGCGGCGCCGCGACCCGCCTCCGCCTCCTCCCCCGCCGGCCCCTCCACCCATGGCGCCGCCTCCGCCGCCGCCCCCGCCCCCGTCTCCCGGTGAGGCGGCGGGGGGGAGGGCGGCGGGCGACGCGCCGATCACGCTGCGCAGCGACTTCAATCCCCTGGCCGTGTTCTCGCCCGGGGTGCGCACCGACGCCGCGGGGCGGGCGCGGGTTCCCTTCACCCTTCCCGGCAACCTCACCCGCTACCGGGTGATGGCGGTGGCGGTGGAGGGGGGCACGCGCTACGGGATGGGCGAGAGCGCCATCACCGCGCGGCAGCCGCTGATGGTGCGCCCCTCGGCGCCGCGCTTCCTGAACTTCGGCGACCGCTTCGAGCTCCCGGTGGTGGTGCAGAACCAGACCGGGCGCCCGCTGCAGGTCGACGTGGCCGCCCGCGCCTCGGGGGCGGCGCTGGAGGCGGCCGGGCGGCGGGTGACGGTGCCCGCCGGCGACCGGGTGGAGGTGCGCTTCCCCGCGCGGGCGGTGCGGGCGGGGCCGGCGCGCTTCCAGGTGGCCGTGGCCGCCGCGGGCGCGGCCGACGCCGCCGAGTTCACCCTCCCGGTGTGGACCCCCGTGTCGGCCGAGGCGTTCGCCACCTACGGCACCCTGGCCGAGGGGGCCGCCACCCTTCCGCTGGAGGTGCCGGCCGACGCCAACCCGGCCTTCGGCGGGCTCGAGGTCACCACCTCGTCCACCGCGCTGCAGGAGCTCACCGACGCGCTCCTCTACCTGGTGCGCTACCCCTACGAGTGCGCCGAGCAGATCTCGTCGCGCCTGCTGGCGGTGGCCGCGCTGCGCGACGTGCTCACCGCCTTCAAGGCGCAGGAGCTCCCCCCGCCGGAGCAGATCCAGGCCTTCGTGGAGCAGGACCTGGCGCGCCTGGCGGCGATGCAGAACTCCGACGGCGGGTTCGCCTTCTGGAAGCGGGGCGACCCGTCGTGGCCGTACGTGAGCATCCACGCCGCCCACGCCCTGGCGCGGGCGCGGGCGAAGGGGTACGCGGTGCCGGAGCGCACGCTCTCGGGCGCGCTCCGCTACCTGCGCGACGTGCGCCGGCACATCCCCCGCGAGTACCCCGACGACGTGCGCGCCGCGCTGGAGGCGTACGCCGTGTACGTGCGCGCGGAGCTGAAGGACGGGCGCATCGACGGCGAGGTGCGCCGGCTGCTGGAGGGAGGCGTGGACCGGCTCCCGCTGGAGTCGGCCGGCTGGCTGCTGAGCGCGGCCGCGGGCGACGCCGACCTGGCCACGGAGCGCGCGCTGCTGCTGCGGCACGTCACCGGGCGCGCCACCGAGACGGCGTCGACCGCCACCTTCGCCACGAGCTACACCGAGGGCGAGTACCTGCTGCTGCACTCGGACCGGCGCACCGACGGGGTGGTGCTCGAGGCGCTGCTGCGGGCGCAGCCGGAGAGCGAGCTGGTGCCCAAGACGGTGCGCGGGCTGCTGCAGCACCGCGTGCGCGGCCGGTGGGACAACACCCAGGAGAACGCCTGGGTGCTGCTGGCGCTGGACCGCTACTTCGCGGCGTACGAGAGGGAGACGCCGGAGTTCGTCGCGCGCGTCTGGCTGGGCGAGCGCTACGCGGGCGGCCACGCCTTCTCCGGCCGCACGGGCGACCAGGCGCGGGTGTCGGTGCCCATGCGCGCGCTGGGCGAGAGCGGCGCGCGGGAGGTCACGGTGGCCAAGGAGGGGCCGGGGCGGCTGTACTACCGCGCCGGGCTCCGCTACGCCCCGCGCGGGATCGACCTGGGTCCGCTGCAGCAGGGCTTCGCGGTGGAGCGCACCTACGAGCCGGTGGACGCCCCCGGCGACGTGGTGCACGAGGCGGACGGACGGTGGCGGATCCGCGCCGGGGCGCGCGTGCGGGTGACGCTGACCATGACGGCGCCCGCGCGGCGGCTGCACGTGGCGCTGGTGGACCCGCTGCCCGCCGGGCTGGAGCCCCTGAACCCGGCGCTGCGGGGGGTGGAGGACGTCCCCGCCGCCGCGGGCGGGCGGCCGCTGTTCGTGGACCGCGGCGGGTACGCCTGGTGGTGGCGCACCTGGTGGTACGAGCACCAGAACCTGCGCGACGACCGCGCCGAGGCGTTCGCCAGCTACCTGCCGGCGGGGGTGTACACCTACTCCTACGTGGCGCGGGCGACCACGCCGGGGGTGTTCGTGGCGCCTCCTCCGCGCGCCGAGGAGATGTACAGCCCCGAGACCTTCGGCCGCGGCGCGACCGACCACGTGGTGGTGGAGGCCCCCGGATCCTGAACGAGATTCACCTGTGAATCAAGCCTGAAAAAACGTCTCACGCAGTACAGCGTTTAGTTCTGAATGAGGTTCTTGAACTGAATACCTCACACGGAGTCAACGGAGTCAACGGGAAACGACTCTGCTGACTCCGTTGACTCCGTGTGAGGCCCCTTCCGTAAGCGACTGGAATCCAGAACTATCCTCGGCGAATGGGTATGAGACGAATCGTTTTCCGGCGGCGTGGGGCGCGCGTGTCCCGGTCCCGCATCGCCGCCGCGGGGCAATGAGCCGAAGTATCCATGGTCCGCCGCGCGCCGGCGGACCAATATCCACGCTACTCTCCCCGACCGGGCCGGGCCCACCCCTCCGGCCGCGCACTCCTCCGGTTCCTCTCCCGTTCCCATCTTCCCCAAGGACACACCGTGAGCGACCTCGAGACCCCTCCCTCCGGGTGGTGGTGGAACCCGGACGTGAGCCCCGCCGAGCTGGACCAGATGCTCGCCGCCAACAACGGCCGGCTGGTGAGCCTGAGCGTGCGCAGCGTGAGCCCCAAGCGCCTGGCCGCCGTGTGGGTGGCCAAGGGACCCGGCGAAGACGGCGCCGGGTGGGGCCACGACCTCGACGCGGCCGCGCTCGACGGCCTGAAGAAGAAGCAGGCGCGCATCGTCGCCCTCGCGCCCTTCGTGAAGAACGGCAAGGCGCGCTTCGCGGCCGCCTGGATCCCCAACCAGGGCGCCAGCCAGATCGACTGGGGATGGGACCCCGACGTGAACCTCGCCGGGGTCGGCCAGCTCCTGGGCAACGACAAGGGGCGCCCCATCGTGCTGGCCAGCTACCTGCTCGGCGGCCAGCGGCACCGCGCCCTGGTGTGGGTGGACAACCATCCCCCGCACAGCTACGGCTGGTGGTGGAACCCCGACGTCGACGGCGCCACCCTGGCCGGCATGCTGAGCGCCAACCAGGGCCGGCTGGTCTCCCTCGACCCCTTCATGGTGAACGGCAAGCTGCGCTTCGGCGGGGTGTGGGTGGAGAACACCGGCGCGCATGCGAAGGGGTGGTACTGGTACCACGGCCTGGGCCCCGAGGCGCTGGGGCACAGGTTCGACCTCTTCTGCTGCTATCCGGTGGAGGTGGGGACGTACCCGGTGGGGAACGGGACCCACCTGTCGTGCGTGATGTACGTCGCCCCGCCCAAGCCGGCGGCCGAATCCGACAAGCTGCTGGAGATCACCTCCGCCACGGGGGAGCTGGCGAGCTTCTACGCGGGGATGTCGCCCGAGAACCAGCAGATGAAGCTGACGGTGAAGCTGAAGAACCCGACCGGCGCCGAGGTGGTGGTTTCGAACGGCCGGGTGGGGATGCACGAGTCGGGCGGCTTCATGGACTGGACGGGTCCGGCGGTTGGAGGCGACGCGCTGCTCGGGATCACGCCGGTGAAGCTGGCGCCGGGGCAGGAGAAGACCTTCGGCCCGAAGACGTACGCCTGGGGGATGGGCGCCGCCGACTTCGTGGTGGACCTGCACGCGGAGAGCGGCGCGAAGAAGCAGCACCTGAGCCGCGTGGTCCCCACCGTCCGCGCGGGGTTCCCGGCGCCGCCCGCCCTCTCCGCGCCGGTCCCGGTCTACATCGGGCTCTGGGACAGCCCCCCGGAGATCATCTCCGTCTGGCGCGGCGACAAGGAGACGCGCTGGATCACCGTGGCGGGGCAGATCGTCAACACCTCCGGCACCACCGTGCGGCTGGCGGCGTGGCACCTGACGCTGGAGATCGACGGGAAGAAGGTGCTGGACGAGGAGCTCCCGCTCACCCTCTGGGCGAACACCCCGACCGGAGCGGTCTTCGCGCCGGTCGGGGCCGACGGCGCGGCGTACCTGCCGGACCTGACCAACTTCTTCGCGCATGGGTTCGAGCTTCCCAAGATCCCCAAGGGGTTCACGACGGGGAAGCTCACCCTGGGCGCCAACTACAAGGTCGGCGTGGCCGGAGGCGCATGCGGATACGCGTCGTTCAGCGCCCCGGTCCGGTTCTTCCCCGCCGTCTCCATCCTCCCCCCGGTGAAGGGGCTGCCGGCCGACCGCTTCTGGCAGTACGGGAACGGGCCCGACCACACCGGGCTCGACGCGCACGACTGGCCGCAGGAGCGCTACGCCTACGACGTCGGCGTGGTGGACGGGACCGGGAAGACGTCCGACCAGGCCGACGCGGCCTCGATGCAGAAGAACACCAACTTCTACATCTACGGCCAGCCGATCTTCGCGGTGGCCGCAGGCACGGTGGCGGGCGCCGACGACACGCGCGAGGAGAACTTCGGCAACAAGCCGAACCCCGCGGTGCAGGAGAACAACTACGTGCTGATCAAGCACCCCGACGGCACGTACTCCGGCTACTACCACCTGCGGAAGGGGAAGAACCTGGTGACGGCGGGCGACACGGTGAGCGCGGGGCAGCAGATCGGCCAGGTGGGGAACGCGGGGGGATCGAGCGAGCCTCACCTGCACTTCGCCGTCTCGAAGGAAGACCCGACCGGCCGCTACGGGAACGCTCCCACCGCCATCAGCGGGCTGAAGACCAAGGCGGACAAGAAGGTGACCGGCGTTCCCGGCTCCGGGCAGTACAAGGGCTGAGAAGCGCGTCTCACGCGCGGACGCGGAGGCGCGGAGAGGGAACCATCCGCCTCTCCGCGCCTCCGCGCGTCTCTGCGCGAGACGCTTTTTACCAGGCTTGCCGCGCTCAGGGCGTGCAGCAGGTGCCGTACACCGTGGGCCGGGTGATGCAGGCCGTTCCGGTGATCATGGCGACGGCGTCGCCCTCGCGCGGGCACTCGGTCTCGAACGAAACGACCTCGAGCCGGTCGAGGTCCAGGCTGATCTTCTTCATCCTGCGCTCCTTGGAGTAAAGGGGTGTTGCGAACGTGTTCCGATCCCGACGACCTGTCGGGAAAGAGGCGAGATCGACCAGGGAGCCGGCGGCCGCCATCGGCCCTGAGCATCCGTCCCGGTCGGCAAGGGATTGGGCACGCGGCATACCTCCCGGGACGCGAAGGCCCCCTGCCCTGCAAGACGTTCTGATGCCTGGATTTGCACGATTTCGTTGACAGGAGGGGGATTGCGGAGGATTGCGCCTCCGGAGACCCAATTGGGGTCATCGATGGTACAACCTGCGCGGACGCAGATGGAAACTGTCACTCTGCGACCTCTGCGAGAGCCATTCGTTTCCGGATCCGGGATGGAGGGAAGAGGCGTGGAATTCGAGCTCACCGAAGGAATCGCGGTGCTGGAGCGCACGCCGGGGACGCTGCGGGCGATGCTCTCCGGGCTCCCGCCCGCGTGGACGGAAGCCGACGAGGGGCCGGAGACGTGGAGCCCGTACGTGATCGTCGGCCACCTGATCCACGGCGAGCGCACCGACTGGATCGCGCGCGCCCGGATCATCCTGGCACAGGGCCCCGACCGCCGCTTCACCCCCTACGACCGCTTCGCCCAGTTCCGCGAGAGCCGGGGGAAGCCGCTCGCGGAGCTGCTGGACGAGCTCGAGCGGCTCCGCGCCGGGAACCTGGCGACGCTCGCCGGGTGGCGGCTGACGGACGCCCAGCTCGCGCTGGAGGGGGAGCATCCCGAGTTCGGGCCGGTGACGCTGCGCCAGCTCCTCGCCACCTGGGTGGCGCACGACCTGGGGCACGTCGCCCAGACGGCGCGGGTGATGGCGAAGCAGTACCGGGAGGCCATCGGCCCCTGGCGCGCGTACCTGCCGGTGATGGACCGCTGAAGGGCGTGGGACGGCTACCGTGAAGTCGGTCGGTTCGTTATACTTGCCGCGCTCGCTCCTGTGGCGGAATTGGTAGACGCGCTGGATTCAGGATCCAGTGGGCGCAAGCTCGTGGAGGTTCGAGTCCTCTCGGGAGCACTGATGGCAGACGAGGCCCGGCGCACGTTCGTGCGGCGGGCCTCGCCGCATTCCGAGCCCCCGGTGAGCAGCGCCTCACGCAGAGGCACAGGGACGAAACAACTGATTCCGGTCCCCATCGCCGCGCTTCCGCAGCTGCAATCATATCGTTTCTTGAATTCGACTGTGCACACCAGGAAATGTCATCCTGAGCGGCGCCGCTGCACCGGACGATCCTCTGCTCGTGACTTTGGCGGCGCCCGAAGGATCTATAGCATGAGTCCGAGCGACAGGCGGCCTATCGCTCGCAGATCGAGCACAGATCCTTCGGTCGCCACCAAACTGATTCGACGACGCGAGTCCGGCCCGGCGGCTCCCTCATAATCAGAGGGTGTTGCTGAACCCGTTCTTCGGACACACCTGGGGTGTCATCCTGAGGCCCGGCCACGTGGAATCAGCGTTCACTCCGATGGCGGCAGGGCCGTGAGGATCTGATCGCGGCCACGCCGGAGCCGGTTGCGGAAGCTCGCACGGAAGCCACGGCCGCACGTTCCCTCGTCGATG
>JBJMPM010000335.1:0-3280 GCA_045803205.1 Longimicrobiaceae bacterium | reverse complement strand
CGCGCTCGCCGAGGCGTTTCCGTCGCCGGATGAGACGCGCTCGGGGCGAAAGGAGTTCGGCCGCGACGCGCTCTGGCGCGACACGGGGGAAACGCTCACGGGCGTGTACCTGGACTCGGGCGAGAACGGGCTGTTCAGCCCCGACGAGTTCGAGGCGATCACCGCGCTGGGGCTGATGGAGTTCATCACCCCCGAGGAGATTGCCCGCGACGCGGTGCGCGAGATCGTGGGCCACCCCACCGGCCACGACGTCGTGGCCGCGCTCGACGCCTCCACCAGCGGCCCCACCTACCGCGCGGGGGTCCTGCGGCAGTCCGCGCTGGAGCACATGGACCGGCTGGAGGCCGAGGGGCCGCGCAGCGTGGGCTTCGAGATGCTGGGCCCGCCGCGCCTGACCAAGCTCCTCTTCGAGGGCGAGATCCTGCGCCGCCTCTGCGGCGACCGCCTGGAGGGCGCGCTGGCGCTGGACCCGGCGCGCTTCGCCGCCGAGGCCGAGGCGCTGCTGCGGGACGACGCGGACCTGCGCACCCGCCTCCTCTCCGCCAACCTGGCCGTGCTGCTGCCCGACGGCGAGCGGGTGCTGCGCGGCCGCAAGGTGGCGGTGGAGCCCGCGGAGGGCGTGGAGGTGGACGACACCGCCTGGAGCGGGTGGGTGGACCTGCGCCCGGCCAACTGGGAGGCGTGGCGGGAGCGCGCGGCGTCGGTGCTGGCGCGCATCGAGGGCGAGCCCGGCCCCGAGGGGGGCTCGCAGTGGGACGTGGAGCCCTGGCACCGCGAGCGGATCATCCGCCCCGGGGCCCTGGCCGCCTGGGTCCTGCGCTACGAGGACGAGGGCGAGCGGATCAAACGGTGAGCGGGCCATGAGCGGACCGAAGACGGTCTCCGCGATCGTCGTGGACCTGGCCAAGGGGCACAGCCTCTCGGAGTTCTATCCGGTGGTGCACCCCACGCTGGTCGCGGCGCTGCACAAGCTCGAAGACACCCTGCTGGCGCGGGGCGAGGACCTGCACCTGGACGTGGCCCCCGGCGGGCTGGCGGCCTACGGCGAGACCGTGGCCCGCCGCTCGCCGCACGTGCAGCGCCTGGCCGTGCGCCTGGCGGAGCACGGCGTGCGCGAGCTGGCGCTGCGCCACCAGGTGACCGCCGAGTCGCTGGGCCGCCTCCTCTCCGCCATCGCCCTTCCCCCGCGCGTGGTGGCGGTGGGGGGCGGTCTCGTGGCCGCGCTCTCGGCCGCGGGGGTGAGCAAGGTGGAGGTGAACGGGCGGCTGATCGAGCCCGCGCCCATGCAGGTGAGCGCCGACCCGGCCACGCCGCGCGCGCCCGGCGCGCCGCTGGGGAAGATCGGCGGGGGGCTGGAAGACGTCGCGCTCTGGAGCACCCACGACATGTACCAGCAGGTGCAGCTCTCGGCCCGCCGGGTGGAGACCGAGGACCTGGACGAGCTGCGGGCCATGCTGCGCGAGGGGAGCGACTCGGAACGCATCGAGGCGCTGCAGCGGCTGGAGTACGTGGCGCAGTGGTGCCTGGAACGGGGGATGGTGGACCGCGCGATGAACGTGATCAGCGACCTGCGCGCCGACGCCGACGCGATGGCGCGGCGCAACCCGGCCACGCGCGGCAGCATCATGATGGCGATGCACCGCATCGCCAACCGCACGGTGATCGAGGAGATGGTGGAGCGGCTGGGGCGCGCCCGCACCGAGGAGACCCGGGCGTCGCTGCGCGGCGTGCTCCTGGCGCTCGGCGCCGAGGTGGTGACGCCGCTGGTGCGCAGCCTGGTGGCCGCCAGCGACCTCTCCGCGCGCCGCGCCTACCGCGACGCGCTGGTGGAGCTCGATCGCGTGGGCGTGCCCCTGCTCGAGGACATGATCGGCGACGAGCGCTGGTTCGTGGTGCGCAACATGGTGGGGATCCTGGGCGAGATCCGCAGCGCCGACGCGGTGGAGCACTTCGCGCGCACCATCCGCCACTCCGACGTGCGGGTGCGGCGCGAGACCATCATCGCGCTCTCCAAGTTCGGCGGCGAGGAGGCGGTGCAGCAGCTCCTGGTCGGCGTGGTGGACGGCGAGGCGTCGCTGCGCGCGGCCGCCGCGCTCGGCCTGGGCCTCACCAAGGCGGCCACGGCGGTGATGGCGCTGGTCAAGCGGCTGGGGGAGGAGACGGACCTGGAGACGGCGGTGGAGATCGTGCGCGCGCTGGGGCGCATCGGCGACCCGCGCGCGGTGCAGGCGCTGGCCGAGCGCGCGTCCGGAGGGAGCCTGTTCTCGCGCACCCCGCTCCCCATCCGCCTGGAGGCGATCCGCGCGCTGGGCGACATCGGCGGCGAGGCGGCCCGCGCGGTGCTGCACCGCCTGATGCGCGACCGCAACGCCGAGGTGCGCGAGGCCGCCATCAAGGCGAGCGAGGGGAAGACCGAGCAGCCGGCGTAAGAGAGACTGTCGAGGACCCACACGGAATTCCCCAAGACGTCATCCTGAGGCCGGTCACGTCGCAATCGTCGTCTGCAGGAGGCCGTGCAGGCCGAAGGATCTATCATCGCGGCAGCACGTGAGCCGGTGAGATGCACCCAGGCTGTGCGACGACGGCCCAGTCGCCTGTTCCGACGGCTACAGCGGTTTTCTCTCCGGTTCGGAGTTCGTCGCGCGTCCGCGGCGCCCTCTCCCTGCGCCTGAGAGCGCAAGCCCTCTCCCGTACCGGGAGAGGGAGGTGGCCGCGGCGGAGGCGAGACCTGCGACGGAGCGTGTGAATGCAGATGCATCGCCGCCGGTCGGGACACGCCAGGGCCGCGGCATAGTCCGCGAAGGCGGACTTCGTGCCGTTCCAGCGGCGGGTTTCCAACCCGTCGGCTCCGGAGCGTTGCGCAATCCGCTCCAAGTGCTTATACCGGCTATAGATCCTTCGGCCTGCAAGGGAACGGGGCGCCGGAAGTCTCACCATGGCCGGCCCAGACTGTGCAAAAACCCATTTCAACTGGGTCCTTGGGTGTATCAGGCCGGCTCTTCACGCCTGACCCTGCCGTTGGCAGCGGAGTCCTTCTGGTGCCGCACTGGAGTCGCAGGACGCATCCTGGCCCCATCGTGGGCGCGCCGCAGACGAGAAAAAGGCCCTGGAAGCTGCTTATGCAGGCGCAAGCACACCCTGCCGTGTCTCGCGACGCTTCCTGAGCGCCTCCAGGAGACACGTCACCCCGAGTATCGAGATGACGCGCCTGAAGTTGTACGAGAATGCCATCAGGCTGAACTCGCCGCGCACCTTCTGCAGCCCCTTCAGCAGGAAGTAG
>JBJMPM010000130.1:0-14362 GCA_045803205.1 Longimicrobiaceae bacterium | reverse complement strand
CCCGTACGGACCCGTCTGAGGCTCGACACGAAAACGTGGAGGACCAGAGAGGCATGCCGCGGCTCTCTGGTCCTCCGTGCCTCTGTGTGAAACCAATCCGTCAGTCGTTCAGGCGGAGGTTGAGGATCGAGCGCGACCCGCCGATCTCCACGCCGAGCGACACCACCTGGCCGGGGCGCTTGCGCGCCATCGCGGCGCGGAAGGCGGCGACGTCGCCCACCGGCTGGCCGTCGACCGAGAGGATGCGCGTGCCGCGGCGCACCCCCACCCGGCCGGCCGGCCCGTACGGCTGCACGTCGGTCACCACGATCCCGCCCGGGTTGGTCCGGTAGCCGAGCTGCTGCGCGTCGGCCGCGGTGAGCGGGCTCACCTGCACGCCCAGCTTGCTCCCGGTGGCGTCCGCGTCGGCCGCCGGCGCGGCGGGCCGCTGCACCACCTTCTCGGGCTGCTCCGTGGGCGGAGCCTCGGAGAGCTGCACCCGCACCTGCCGCCGCGCGCCGTAGCGCACCATGTCGAGCGTCACCTGGTCGCCCGGGCGGTACGAGGCGATGATCCGCTGGAACTGCCCCACGTGCTCGATGGGCCGGCGGTCCACCGCCACGATCACGTCGCCCTGCTGCATGCCGGCGCGCTGCGCGGGGCTGTTCGCCTGGAAGTCCTGCGCGACCACCCCCTGGATGCGCTCCAGCTTGAAGACCTCGGCATCCTCGGGCGTGACCTCGGTGATGGAGACGCCGAGCGCCGGGCGCTTCACCCGCCCGTAGCGGACCAGGTCGTCGGCGATGCGCCGGGCCAGGTCGATCGGCACCGCGAAGCCGTACCCCGAGTAGTAGCCGGTGGGCGAGGCGATGGCGCTGTTCACCCCCACCACCTCGCCGCGCAGGTTCACCAGCGGCCCGCCCGAGTTGCCGGGGTTGATGGGCGCGTCGGTCTGGATGAAGTCCTCGATGGCCCAGCGGCTCCCCGAGCTCTGCTGCAGGATCGGCAGGGCCCGCCCCTTGGCGCTGATGATCCCCGAGGTCACCGTGGTCCCCAGGTCCAGCGGGTTGCCGATGGCCAGCACCCACTCGCCGATGCGCGCGCCCTCGGAGCTCCCCAGCCGCACGGTGGGGAGGCGGGTGGCCTCGACCTTGATCACCGCGATGTCGGTGAGCGGGTCGGCGCCCACCACGCGGGCGTGCAGGTGCCGGTTGTCGTGGAACACCACGTCGATCTTGGTGGCGCCCTGGACCACGTGGTTGTTGGTGATGATGTAGCCGTCCTGCGTGGTGATGAACCCCGACCCGCGCGCCTCCTGCGGCGCGTCGGAGTCGGGCATGCGGTACTGCGGGAAGAGGCGGCGCAGCTCCTCGGGCACCTGCCCCTCGCCGCCGGAGCCGCGCCCGCGGTGCTCGGTGTCGATGGAGACCACCGCCGGAGTCACCGACTCGGCGATGGAGATGAAGGCGTCGCTCAGGTCGGCGACGGGCTTCACCTCGCTCCGCGCGGGGGGCTGCTGGAGCACCGCGGCGTGGCCGCCGGGGGTCAGGTCGAGCCCCGAGGCCACCAGCACGCCGCCCGTGAAGGTGACGGCGGCGACCCCGGCCAGGGCGAGCTTGGAGTTCATGAGAGACTGCATGGCAACGCGGTGCTGGAGACGAGGGTAATTTCCCAATCGAAAGCTACCCTCGCGGCCCCGAACGCTCAAGTGCGAAGGTGGTGGTCAAGACGCGGCTAATCGACGACGATCGCAGCGGCCGCAAAACGCTCCGGTGTCATCCCGAGGCTCGGCCACGGGAACTTGCCGCTGCGCTGATGCCCGCAGAGCCGAGGGATCTACTCGGGGGACGCCGCGGGGCTTGGGCGCGGCAGCGTCGCGAACGACGGCCCCCCCATTGGTCCGACGCACGGCGTTGCCGCGGCTGCCGTGCGGCTTCCGCTGCGGGCCTCGTGGCGGCCGTGATCAGATCCTTCGGCCCTGCGACGCTCACCGAAAACACAGGACGATGTGAGGCCGGGCCTCAGGATGACACCGTTGAGGTAGAGGCGTCTCATACCATTTCTGTTGATTAATTGTGCATTCTGCCAACGGATAGGACTCACACGGAGTCAACGGAGTCAGCAGAGAAAAGCCAGGCAGTTCCTCCGTTGACTCCGTTGACTCCGTGTGAGACCCATCCGTGCTGGTCTTTACGAATGCACAACAGTCATTTGGCAGATCTGGTATGATAGGTTTACGTTTACGCGGCTCCCCGATCTGGAAGCTCCGGCTCGACCCGAGTGGCTAGTTCCGTTGAATTGTGACGGGGCGGAAGATGACATCTCCCACGTCGGCGGCGGGGAAGTGCGTGCAGGGCAGATCCTTCAGCTTCGACCAGTGCCCGTGTGCGGTGATCGTCCCGGTGTTCCCGTCGTACTGGAGGTACGCAATCCGGCCACGCACTCCATCCCAGCCGGCAACGAGGGCGACCGCGTATCCAACTGCGGTGGAGGCGAGCACTCCGTTGGGCCAGACGACCTGCGGCCTTCCCCCAAGGTCCCCGTAGTGGCCCGCCTCCCGCCCTATCCGCTCCGGAGTGAGGAACCCGAGACAGTTCATGCACACCTCGCCGGGGCGTGAGAGGATGAGCTGGCCGGCCATCCGGGGCGGATATCCGGGCACCATGTGAACGTCCATTCCAATGTCGATGTACACCACCCCGTAGCGACGATCCATTCCCCGTCTTCGCCCAAGGACCAGCCGACCGACAGATAGCCGATGCGCTCGGCGGCGTGCGGGTGCGGACGCACGAGGTCCTGCCGCATCTCCTGCAGGAGGTCTTGCGAGATACGGATGCGCACCGGCCGGCCGGCGGATCGCGCCGGCTTCTCAGATCGGGAATCACGTGCCTCCTCCCTCCACGAAAGCTCTCAGGTGAACCATGACCATCTCGGCCAGACGGAGGCTCGGAGGTGTCGTCCACGAGATGGCGGACCAACTGCGGCCGCCGAACGACAGACTCCCGTTCCAGTTCCGGCTGGGTCCGCCCCGGACCTGGTCCGCAAAGAAGAGCCGCGACGCGTAGCCGTCGCGGGCGGCCGGGTACAGCAGCGCTTCCATCAACTCCGGAGTGCACCCTTCAGGCAGAGGGAGAGCGGGGATCCGGAACACCGTCACCCCACCCACCTCCGCCTGCTGCACCCCCGGGCAGAGCCGCGCGAGCTCCGCCACCTGCTCCGCCGGGAATCTCATGGTTCCGCCTGTCTCAGGAGGATCCGCCGGCGCGCGGGTTGCTCTGGAGCTCCTCGCCGCTGTGGATGACCACCGACCCGCCGTCCGCGAGCAGCACGTACCTGCCGTCGACCAGCTGCGAGAGCTCGTCGGCTGGCGCAACGCGTCCCGCCTCCTTGATTTGCAGGGCTCGTTGTTGATGGTGACCTCCACCAGATCCTGCCGGTGCTCCTCGGCGATGGCGTTGCCGCCGTGGTTCTGCTTCTCGTCCTTCATCTCAGGACCTCCTGACTCATGGGGTTCGTACCTCTGGATACGGGCCAGCCGGAACGGCCCGAGGTCCCGCCGGGTAAGAAATCGTTACCTTGCGTAGAAGGTAAGAAAATCGTACCTTACAGTCGACCCCCACGGGAAGCGCCTTAATTATGGAGAATACGCGCACCCAGATCGCAGCACGGCTGCGCGATGCGCGGCAGGCGATCGGACTCACCCAAGCTCAAGTCGCGGAACAGCTCGGGCTTCACCGTCCCGCCGTCTCGGAGATGGAGGCCGGTCGGCGTGGCATCACGAGTGAGGAGTTGTACGAACTGTCTCGGATACTCGGAATTCCTGTGTCCACGCTCCTTGAGGGTGGACCCGAGGATCAGGCGGAGGCGGTACTGTTTCGGAAAGGTGAGATCGCTGGGCCCGAGGCTCGGCTCGCGGTACGACGGTTCGTGCAGCGGTGCGTGAGCGAAAAGGAACTGGAGGAAATGTTCGGAATTCAGCTTCCCGCCGGCGGGCGCCCGGGTTATCAGGTCCGGGAGCCACGGAGCGTGTGGGACGCCGTGATGCAAGGCGAGGAACTGGCGGGACGCGAGCGACGACGTCTTGGGCTCGGCCTTGAGCCGGTTCGCAATCCCGTCGAGCTGCTTCAGCAGCAGGGAATCCGGGTCGGCGCCTTGGAAGGAGTCGCCGATCTCGATCTCGATGGAGTGTACTTCGAATCTGCTACTCTCGGTCCCTGTGTCGGAATCAATTCGAAGCGCCACCCTTGGACGGGGTTCCGGATCTCCTTCACGGTTACACACGAATACATGCACTGGCTCCTGCATGACACGGAAGCAGAGCAAATTCACGTGCAGCGGTTCAGGAAAGATCTAAAAGAAGTCCGCGCAAACAGCTTTGCGGCGGCGTTCCTGATGCCTCGCGAAGCGGTTACACGCTATTTCCTCTCCACGGGTCTACTGACCGCGAATCAACAAATCGCGACGCTTCGGCCGGCCGATATTGTGCGCGCAATGGATTACTTCGGCGTCTCCCGGGAAGCTCTGCAATACCGATTGCGCGCGCTGAAGCTACTCCCCGAGCCACAATGGGAGGAGTTGCGTCGACTGCAGTTCTCCGTCACCACCGTCGCTGGTGCCTTAGGACTTCAGCTGCGGGCTGAATTTGACCTGGATGACCGTTTCACAGAGCTTGTCGTGAGGGCTTGGACAAATGGATTCATCACGACTGGCCGTGCCGCCGACCTCTTCGGCGTCCAGATAGAGGAGTTCCACTCTATGATGTCCGATGCCGGTCTTGAGGCCGACCCGGGAGAACTCTTTCCCGAACTCGCCGCAGCCTGAGTGCCAGCACCACGTATCCTCGTTCTCGACGCGTGCGTGGCGATCACCTTCGGAAACGTCGCACGACTGGACCTCATCACCGGAATCCACGGCTACCAGGTTGCGATCGGGGCGCGCGCACGAGTGGAGGTCACCAGGGATCCGGCGCGCGCGGAGGTTCGGTCAGCGGTTTCGAGCGGAGTCCTTTCGGTGGCGGCGATCGACCTGGCGGTACCGGTCGAGGTGGCTGCGCTCGCTGACTTCGACCGTCGCCCTGCGTTCAAGGGGCGCGGGGAGGCAGAAGTCTTAGCGCTCGCGCGGACCCGCGGGTACGCCGTTGCCTCGGATGAGCGAGCGGTGCTGACGGCCGCCCGAGCAGAGGCGGCTGCCGGTCCGGCGTTTTCCAGCCTTGAACTCCTCGTGTTCGCGGTCCGCGAGAACCGGTTGGACCTTGTGTCGGCGAACGCGCTGCTTGCGCAGCTGGACACCGGCCGCCGGATCGTTCGCTACCTACAAACTCGCGGAGTTTCGCTCCAAGACCTCGTCTGAACGATGAGTGGAGCGACGATCGACCGCGCGCCGGCGTACCAGTGGCTGGGCCTGTTGCCGGCGAGTTGCTTGGGAGGATTTCGCGATAGTTGCGAGGTCTACGGAATGCGTTGGGTGGGATAGGTTCTGGGATAGGTTTGCCGCGAAAGCACGGCATTCCGGGCGAGGAACTCCGGCAGGGCTCTTCCGGAACATCAAGGATTCACAACAGCTTACCGGATTCCATCGAACCTGCGACCTGGCTGTTGATCAGGGGGTCGTAGGTTCGAATCCTACCGCGGGCGCTCCCGACGAAGCCCCGACAGCGATCATCGCTGTCGGGGCTTTCGCTTGCCCGGCTCCCGGTGCGGATTGACAGCCGCCACGGCGCGGGCCAGCTTTGCCGGAACAGCGCCGCACGCGCGGCGCAGCCGGTGCCGAGGGGCGCTGCGACGGGCCACAGGTCCGCCACGCTCGGCAGCCGGCCAATGAACAAGGGCGCCCTCTCGTCTCGGGAGGGTGCCTCATGTCGTATCTGGAGACGATTGGCCGCGTCGTCGGGCTGTGGCGGTATCCGGTGAAGTCGATGGGGGCCGAGGCGCTGGAATGGGCCGACGTCGGCTGGCACGGCCTGGAGGGAGACCGGCGGTGGGCGTTCGTCCGCGACGGCATGGTGCACAGCGGCTTTCCGTGGCTCACCATCCGCGAGAACCCGCGGATGTGGGGCTACCAGCCCCGGCTCACCGATGCCGACCGGCCGAACGCGTGCGTCACCCTGGTCCGCACGCCATCGGGCGCCGAGCTGGACGTCACCGACCCGGCGCTCGCCGAGGAGCTGGGCCACGGCGTGCGCGTGCTGCGGCAGAACCGCGGCATCTTCGACACGTTCCCGCTGTCGCTCATCACCACCCAGACCGTGCAGGCGCTGGGCGGAATGGTGGGTGCGCCGCTCGACCCGCTCCGCTTTCGTCCGAACCTGCTGGTGGAGGCTGCCGGCGGCGAGCCGTTCGCGGAAGATGCGTGGGTCGGCGCCGTGCTCGCCGTGGGCGGCGTCCGCATGCGCGTGGACAAGCGCGACGAGCGGTGCGTGATGATCGACGTCGACCCCGCCACCACCGAGCGGAACACGGCCGTGCTGCGGGCCGTCGCCCGGCAGCGCCAGGCGTGCCTGGGCGTGTACGGAGCGACGGTGCTGCCCGGCCGTGTATCCGTCGGCGACGCGGTGGTGATCGGCGGCTGATCGCCGCGACGCTCCCGGCTCGCGGGGGAGCTGCCCGGCGCGCGCGGCCGACTCCTCCGCGCACCGTCTCGACCATCACGTACGAAAACGAAGGAAAAGAATAAGCCCCCTAGTGCGCATTTGCCGGAGGCAAAGAGGCGTGGGGGCTATGATTGCACAAAGTGTACACCGGCTCGTCGGGGCAGTCAAGCCGGTTGGAGACGCGTCGATCGGAGTTTCGCGAAGCCCCGTTGTTGCAACCCGAACGCAGGCAACGACGGCGACTTCATCACCGGCCGCCGGAACGGCCTCCCCGCCGTCGCTCAGAAGAGCGCAGAAGGAAGCGGGGGAGGAAGCGTTTTCTGCTCCACCGCCACGAACGAGCCGGTGATCTCCACCGCGGGCCCGGCGGGGTCCGGCGGCTGGCTGCACTGGAGGGATGTAGCGGTGCCCGCGCAGTTCCGCGTCCCCTGGAAATGGAAGGTCCCCTCGATCCGCTCCGCGCTCGCGCTCACGATCCGCAGCTCGCCGCTGGTCGCGGTGAAACCCTCCACGGCTTCGCCCTGCCGGCGGGTGTAGACGGCCCCGAAGCGGGCGGGGCCGGCGGCATAGCCGGCCAGCGGATAGCTCCCGGGCTGCGGGAGCTCCGCACCCTCGCGGAAGAGGAAGAAGGTCTGTCCGCTCGCCAGGTCGCGCGAGGAGATCGTGAACAGCCGGAGATCGGCGCCGCTCAGAGTCTGTGCGTCGAACTGGCCGGTCCCGCGGTAGCTGTCCTGGACGCTCCCCTGGATGGTCGCCACGAACATCGAGTCGTCGGGGCCCAGGGAGCGGTCGGCGCCGCACCCGGCCAGGGGGAGCGCCGCGAGCGCGGCCGCCAGGAAACGGGGGTGGATCTGCATGGACCCTCTCTTTCGCGCGGGGTTGCGGGTGCCCATCCGCCGGGTTGAACGCGCGCCGCCCCCCGAAGGTCACATCGCGCCCCCGCGGCGCGGAGGATGTGACGCGGAGGGCGGTGCGCGGCGTTATATACGGATGTGATGGATCTCTCCGACTCGGAGCTCGTCCGGCGCGCCCGCGAGGGCGACATCGACGCGTACGCGGTCCTGGTGCGGCGGTATCATCCGCCATGCATGCGCTTCGCGACGCGGATGCTGCGGGAGCGCGCCGACGCCGAGGAGGCGGTGCAGGACGCCTTCACCAGCGCCTACCGGGCGCTCGGGCGGTACCGGGACCGGCACCGGTTCCAGACCTGGCTCATGCAGATCCTGGTGAACCGGTGCCGGTCGGTGCTGCGCAGGCGGCGCAGGGAGCCCGCCCTGGTCGCCTGCGAGGCGGCCGAGATGAAGGCGGAGACGGAGGACGCGTGGGAGCCGTCGTGGAGCATCGAGGTGCAGGAGGCGCTGATGCGGCTGCCGCCGGCGCTGCGCGAGGCGGTGCTGCTGCACTTCGTGGACGGGTACCGCTACCGGGAGATCGCCAGGCTCACCGGCGCGGGGGTGTCGGCGGTCAAGATGCGGGTGAAGCGCGGGCGGGAGCAGCTCCGCGCACTGCTGGAGGCGAGATACGATGCACGATCGGGTGTGGGCGGCGATCGAGCGTGAGCTGAAGGGCACGGAGCCGGTGGACGATGCCGCGGTGGAGCGCATCGTCCGCGAGGTGCGCCTCCACCGGCCGGGTGCGGCTCGCCGGCTCTGGGGGTGGCTGACGCGCCCCCGCCTGGTGCGGGCCGCCCCGTTGTGGGCCATGGGAGGCGCCGCGGCCGTCCTGGCCGCCCTCTGGCTGGCCGTCGCCCCGGCCTCCGCCCCCCCGGCGCCCGGCGCCGCCGGCGCGGAGCCGCCGGCTCCCGCCGCGCACCCGGTGCAGTTCGTGCTCGTCGCGCCGGAGGCCGCCCGGGTCTCGCTCGCCGGCGACTTCAACGACTGGGACCGCGACGCGACGCCGCTGCGCCGCACGGGCGGAAACGGCGTGTGGTCGGTGGTGGTGCCCCTGCCGAACGGGCGGTACCGCTACGTCTTCATCGTGGACGGGGAGCGGTGGATCGCCGACGCCGCGGCGGCGCGCGGCCCCGAGGACGACTTCGGCCCCAGCTCGGTGGTGCTGGTGGGAGAGGGAACGTGAACGCGCGGCTCTCCTTCGTCCTCTGCGCGGCGCTGCTCGCCGCGGCGCCGGCGGCCGCGCAGGACCGGCGGCTGGAGGAGCGCCTCCCCGCCGCGGCGCTCCCCGCGGTGAGGGCGGCGGTCGACGCGGCGCGCGCGCAGCGCCTGCCCACGGAGCCCCTGGTGCAGCGGGCACTGGAAGGGGCGGCGCGGGAAGCGGGGCCGGAGCGGATCGTCGCGGCCGTGCGCGAGTTGGCCAATCGCCTGCAGACCGCGCGCGGCGTCCTCGGCAGGCGGGCGGCCGAGGCGGAGCTCACGGCCGGCGCCGGGGCGCTCTACGCCGGGATCACGGTCGAGGAGCTGGAGCTCCTGCGGGATACGCGGAGGCGCGGCTCCCTGGCGGCGCCGCTGGTGACGCTCGCCGACCTCGTCGAGCGCGGGGTGCCCCGCGAGGCCGCCTTCGCCGCGGTCGTCGCGCTGGTGCAGGCGGGGGTGCCGGACGAAAGCTGGACCGCGTTCCGGCAGGGGGTCGCAGAGGACATCCGCGCCGGTGCCGGGCCCGGTGAGGCCGCATTCACCCGGACGCAGGGAGCGCTGCTGCGCGGCCGGCCGCCCGCGCGGCGGCCATCGCGCCCGGTGGCTCCCCGCCCGCCCCCGCGCCCGCGGCCGCCGTCCGCCCCCAGTTTCCGTCAGATACCAAATCCGCATTAAAGCGTCTCACGCAGAGACGCAGAGGCACGGAGAGTCTCGGCGGTTCTCTCTGCGTCTCCGCGTCTCTGCGTGATACCAAATCCGCAATTGGATTGTGAGGGAAATTCAGCCTGGTCTCTCACAGAGGTCACAGAGGTCACGGAGGAACAGCGCCGTTCCCCTGTGAGCTGCCGCGCGGCATCATGCCGGGCCGGGTCGGGGTGCACCACGGCGATCCGGCGCACCTCGCCGCCTTCGTCCAGCACGTCGACGATGCACCAGGCGTCCAGGTACGGCAGC
The DNA here is from genome assembly GCA_045803205.1 of Longimicrobiaceae bacterium. GTDB lineage: Bacteria > Gemmatimonadota > Gemmatimonadetes > Longimicrobiales > Longimicrobiaceae > Longimicrobium. Next base: position 4,750 of record JBJMPM010000130.1, on the reverse strand, counting down.
GACATCCCGGCCACGGTGGTGAGCGTGGCCTCGTACTCCAGCGAGTCGGCGAGGCAGCGGCTGACCTCGGCCAGGAACGAGAAGCGGTCGCGGCTTTCCTCCGCCAGGTCGCGCGCTCGCTCGGCCGAGCGGAGCGCGGCGTGCTGCTGCGTGCCGGCCTGCGCTGAAGGTGGAGGCGGTGCCGCGCTCGCGGCGCCGTGTAAGCGGCTGGTGAGGGGATTCCCTCGGCGTGGGGCGTCGTCAATTCCCTGGATCCCGCGCGCGCGTCACGAGTGCGTCCTGACGCGCCAGGTGGGTAGCGCGGCGAATGAGCGAGGTTCGCTCGCACTCCCCGATATGCAATTCCGCGTCCGTCCGAGCGAGGCGCCGTAACACCCGGAAGGCCCGGGCACGGAATACGAAGAAGGGCCCCGGCTGTGCCGGAGCCCTCGACCGTCGTCCGCACGCACCGGCGTCACGCCGTGGGGAGCGCGGTCAGCCGGCCGTCGGAGGAAAGCAGGACGGACGTCTCCGGGCCCTGCAGCAGGTCCAGCCAGCGCCCGGTGCGGAGCTGCTCCAGCAGCGACGTGCCGGCGTCTCCCCGCACCATGGCCCGGTGCTCGATGTGCAGGAAGCGCTCGCCCTCGCCCGGCCCGGCGCGGAAGCGCCAGACGTGCCGGCCGCTCGCGTTCCGCTCCGCCGTCCGCACCCGCTTCCACCGGCCGCGCGCCTGCTCGCGGATGGCGGGGCTCAGCTCGCCTGCCACGCGGGTGATCTGCTCCCGCTGCGATTCACTGGGGTTCATGGAGCCTGGCCTTTCGATGCAGGGACGCGCGCGGCGCCCGCGAGGAGCTTCCGGCGGCGCGTAGGTGCGCCGCGGACGGGTGGAAGGGGTGGAAGGGGTGGAGATGAAAAGCCCACGGCTCCGACGTCAGCGCTGACCGTTGGAGCCGCGGGCGTTTCGCGGTCGGGGAATCGACGCTCCCCGGGCGAGCTTATGCATACCCTCCGCACACGCCGCCGTTCCGTGGCGGGAACTGCAGGTCTCACGCAGAGACACAGAGGCGCGGCGACGATGCGCCGTCAGGGCGAGGCGGGCGGGGGGCCCTGCTCGCAGGCGGACCAGGCGGGGCCCTCCAGGTTGCGGATGGCGCACCAGTACCCCTGCCAGTTCGCGTGGGTGGGGTTCTGACCCGGGCGGCCACCCGCGTAGCTGCGCTGCCAGGCCGCCCGCACCGTGCTGTCGGAGGCGATCAGCGCGGCGGCGGAGAGCATCGCGGCGCCGGTGACGGCGGTCTGGCGGTACTGCCTCCCGAAGTCGAACAGCGCGATCCACCCTCCCGCGCCCGGGGGCGGCGACAGCCCGTCGGCGGTGAAGGCATAGGCGGTGTAGTCGAGCACCTCGCCACCCGGGCCCAGCCGCAGGGAGACGAACCCCGGGTTGTTGCCGAAGAGGGGGCTCACCGCCGGCACGCCCAGGTCGGAGACGCCGCCGCTCCCGGTGGCGTAGACCCGGAACTCGCTCATGTGCGTGTGCCCGGTCACGTGCAGCGCGATCACGTCGGCGTAGGCGCGCACCAGCGAGTCGAAGGGCGCCACGTAGCCGGCGGAGAACATCATGGAGGGGGTGGACGGGTTCTTCAGCGAGGAGTAGATGTCCACCCCGGGCGGGATGTGCGAAGCCAGCCACACGCGCCGGTGCGCCGCGCGCGCGTCGCGCAGCACCCCGGCCAGCCACTGGAGCTCGCGCTGGCCGCGGTCCGGACCGCAGGCCGCGTCGTAGCTGCGGGACCAGTAGACGTCGTTCAGCACCACCAGCGTGGCGTTGGCCGCGGGCGGCCGCGCCGTGTAGTAGCCGCCGGAGTCGAACGCGGCCACGAAGCCGGGCGCGGGACCGCCCCGCCGCACCATCGGCACCCAGCTCCGCGCGGCCGAGCGCTGGAACTGCGTGTCCATCCCGTAGTCGTTGCACCCCGAGTCGTTGTTGCCGATGCCGGGGTAGATGGGGACGTCGGCGTCGTAGAGCGAGCCCATCCACCGCGCCATGAAGGCCATGGTCGAGTCGGCGAAGGAGGCCGCCCCGGCGCTGTCGGGGGTGCCGGCGAAGACGGAGTCGTACTTCTGCTCGAAGTCGTGGCCCAGGAAGTCGCCGGTGACCAGCACGAACGCCGGGCGGGGGACCGCCTGCCGCATGGCCGCGCCGGCCGAGAGGAGCAGCGGGTAGTTGCTGTCGCTGCCGTAGGTGCTGGGCGGCGCGGCGGGCGCCGCCGCGAGCACGCGGGCCCACTGCGCCGTGGGCGTCGCGCGGAGCGCCTTCACCACCTCCGCGCCGGCGGTGAACGGGTCGAAGTGGAGGTCCGACACCAGCAGCACGGTGCTTTCCCCCGCCATGCGGGGACGCACCTGCGCTCCCGCCTCCGCCGCCACGCAGGAGAGGGCCGCGGCGGCGAGCGCGAGGGTGAGGCCGCGGCGCGGGCGCGCGGCGCGTGATCGGTACGAGCGCATCGGGAGGTCCTCGCGATGGGTGCCGGGGCGGCACGTTCAGAGGGAGACCGCGAAAGGAAAGCACCTCAACGTCTCTCGAAATGATGCCGAGCGCCCTGTGCTCGCGCCAGCAGAAAGGAAGGGAATGGCTCTCGCGGAGGTCTCGGAATCACGGGTTTTCTCCGTCCTCCGTGCCTCCGTGAGAGACCCGGCGGCGCCCGGGAGAGGACCCCGGGCTTTCGTTTTGGCGCGCGGCGCGGTATTCGTATCGCCCATGACATCCGTTTCGCCTTCGCCTGCCCTCCCTCCAGCATCCGATCTCATGAAGATACTCCGCCGACTGGCGCCGGGGCTCGCGGCGCTCGCGCTGCTGCTGGCGTGCGCGCTTCCCGCCCGCGCGCAGGACCGCCAGCTCATGGGGGCGCGCGTGCGGGTCACCGCGCCCTCGGTGCTGCCGGGAAAGTTCACGGGCACGGTGACGGAGTATGACACCCAGCACCTGGCCGTGCGCGACACCACGGGCGCCGAGCAGTCGTTCCCGCTGCACAGCATCCTCTTCCTGGAGGTCTCCAAGGGAAGCGGGCGCGGCGGGAACGTGGGGTCGCGGGCGACGCTGATGGCGTTCGTGCTCGGCGGGCTGGGCGCGATCGGCGGCGGCTTGGCGCACCCCATCCACGACGAGTCGGGACCGAGCGCGGCGATCGGCGGGGCCGCGGGTGCGTTGACGGGTGCGGCCATCGGCGCGCTGTGGGGCGCGAGCTCGTCGCGCGAGCGCTGGGGATGGATCGTGCGCCCCTTCGGGTACGACCCGCACGCCGCTCCGCCATCTCCCGCTCCGCCATCTCCCGCTCCGGCTCCGACGCCCGAGCCGTCCGCTCCCGCTTCCGCTCCGCCTCCGCCGCCACCGTCCTGAGCGGCTTCGGGTGAACGCAAACGGCACGGAGCCGCGGAGAAATCTTCTCCGCGGCTCCGTGCCTCTGTGAGAGCTACTGTTTCTTTGCGGCCGGGCTACCGCGCCGCCAGCCCCCGTTCGCCGCGGTACTCGTCCTCCGCCGCCTTCAGCGCGTCCCAGGCGCGCGCGGCGTAGCGGCCGGGGAGCGCCTCGCGCGGGGCGCGGCGCGTGGGCCAGGGGACGCCCGCGTCGTCCAGGTCGCCGGGGTAAAGACCCAGCGCGGCGCCCACGATGGAGCGCGCCAGCTCGCGGCGGGTGGTGGCGTCGGCGCGCCCCAGCACGTCCAGCGCGCGCAGCGGCCCCTGCGAGAACACGTCGGCCAGGAACGCCGCGTACTCCTCCTTCAGCCGCCCCGCCCCCAGCCCGCCGTAGCGCTCGAAGAGCCCGGCGAGCGCCTCGTCGTCGCCGTCCTTCGCGCCGCGGAAGAGGAGCACGCTCGCCACCGAGGGCCAGCGCGCGTCGGCGTCGGCGAAGGCGTCGGCCACCAGCTCGTCGTCCAGGCGCGCGAGCACCTCGGCGGTGGACTGCGCCTCGAGCTCCACCACGAAGGGGTCGCGCGGGGGCGGGCGGCGGCTCGGCCACCACCACGCGGTCGCCCCCCCCGATCACCACCACCGTCCCCACCAGCACGGCGTGGTACAGGCGCAGCGCGTTCGCGTCGGAAAGGCGGATGCAGCCGTGGCTCACCCGCCGCCCCAGCAGCTCCGGCTTGTCGGTGCCGTGGATGGCCAGCCCGTGGCCGATGTACACCGCCGCCGCGCCCAGCCCCCGCGTGAAGCGCCGCTTCGGGTCGTTGGGGCCGGGGACGGGAAGGTCGTGCTCCAGGAAGTACCAGTCGGGGGCGATCCAGTCCGGCTCGCGCGCCTTGTACGCCACGTGGTAGGCGCCGTTGGGGGTGTGGAAGTCCCAGGCGCTGCGGTCGGTCTCCAGCCGCAGCCCGGTGCCGGTGCCCACGGGCGCGCTCCAGAGCACCCGCCGCCCCCTGGCGAAGTAGAGCCGGTTCTGGTCCAGGTCCACCACCACCGCGTAGCCGCCGCGCGCCAGCGCCTGCGAGCGCACGCGGAGCCCCTGCGAGCTGGCGGTGCGGTACCCGGCCTGCGCCGCCGCGTCGTGCGCCAGCGTGAGCGCCAGCGCGAAGAGCGTGATTCTGAAGATCTTCATCGGAATACCGCGTTGGGGGGTTCTCCCCGGACGTACCCATCGGCTTTCGTGCAAGATCCGTATCCCGGGAAATTCCTTCGGACCGGATTGTCCGCGCAGGCGGACAGCGTGCAGTTGTAGCGGCGAGTTTACTCGCATATTTCGCGGATGATCGACGCCTTCCATCTCCCGGCG
>JBJMPM010000123.1:0-31075 GCA_045803205.1 Longimicrobiaceae bacterium | reverse complement strand
GCTCCATTCTATAGACCCAGCCCCGCTCCCCGACAAGTTTCTCGTGTGATGGAGGACGGTCGCCGGCTGGGGGCGCTGTTGAGAAACGTCGAAGTGGCCGAAACACTCGAGTGTCATCCCGAGGCTCGGCCCCGACGAACCCGACGCCGCACCGGTGTCCGCAGAGCCGAGGGATCTGGCCGGGGAAGCCGCGGAGCCGGGGCGCGGCAGCGTCGCGAATGACGGGTCTCGCAGCGTTCGAGACACGATGTTGCCGGTTGCCGTGCGGCTGCCGCAGCGGGCCCCGTGGCGGCCGTAGTCAGATCCTTCGGCCCTGCGCAGCCCACCGTGGACACAGGGTGAGGCGAGGTCGGGCCTCAGGATGACACCATTGGGGCGGTTACTCAACTGTCTCTCAGGATGACATTCAGGGAGGGCCGCGTGGGCGGGCTTGCGCATCGCCCGCACCCCTCGCCCCGTCCCCAGAAATGTCATCCTGAGCGCCGCCGCTGGACGATTCATCCGCGTGCACCGGAGCTTGGCGGCGGCCGAAGGATCCGTAGCCGAGGCATGCGCAACCGTCCGTGGCGCGCCCCTTCATCCATCGCCCGAGCATGACGATGCGAGCCCGCGAGATCCTGGAGGCGTGCCTGTACGCGCCGGACCTGGAGGCGGCGGAGGCGTTCTACACGGACGTGCTCGGGCTGGAGCCGGTGGGGCGGGTGGAGGGGCGCCACGTCTTCTTCCGCTGCGGCGGGCGCGTGTTCCTGGTGTTCGACCCCGCGGCCACCATCGCTGGAGAGCGCATCCCGGGCCACGGCGCGCAGGGGCCGGGGCACGTCTGCTTCGCGGCGACGGAGGGCGAGCTGGAGGGGTGGCGCACGCAGCTGGGCGCGAAGGGGGTCGAGATCGAGCAGGAGGTGGAGTGGCCGGGCGGCGGGCGCTCCATCTACTTCCGCGACCCGGCCGGGAACAGCGTGGAGCTCGGCACCCCGAAGATCTGGGCGCTCGACGACGAGGAGACCTTCGGCCGCGCCTGAATCTCCCGCGTCTCTGAAGCCCGCGATTACATCCGCACGGTACCGCCGCCCGCCAGCTCGGCCGCGGCGCTGAACGCCAGCCACGCCAGGAACAGCGTCCCCGCGAAGAGCGCCGCCAGCACCAAGAAGACGAGGAGCACGAAGGCGGTGCTGGAGCGCCGCGTCGCGCCGGGCGCGTCGATGGCCTGATGGAGCAGGCGGATGTTGCGCACGTTCGCCTTCCACCCTGCGTCGAACAGGTCGCCGAGCAGGGGGATGGCGCCGACCACCGCCTCGATCGCCACGTTCAGCAGCATCCGCACGACGACGGTGAAGCCGGCTCCCAGCCGCGCCCCCTCCAGCACGATCCAGCTCGACAGCAGCGCCCCGGCCGCATCGCCGAACCCCGGCACCAGGCCGATCAGCGCGTCCAGCCCGAAGCGCATCCCCGTTCCCGGCACGGGAATGGAGTTGTCGAGCAGGTGCGCGAGCGCGTCCACGCGCCGGATCGCTGCCTCCCGCTTCTCGTCCCGCGCGAGCTCGTTCGCCACATCGCCTCCCGTCGGTCGAGGTCCGCCGCGCCCCTTACGCACGCCGCGCGCCGCGAGGGTCGTCGCGCGCTCCGGCTCAGCGCCCTCTCCGGCTCGCTCAGGCTCGCCACCTCTCCCGTACCGGGAGAGGTTGAATGCCCCGTCGCCTGCGCAAAGCCGCACCGGCCACGCTGCGCCTGCTCCGGGGGACATGCGCGCAGGCCACACCTTGCCGCGTCCGCCTCCCTCTCCCGGTACGGGCCCCGGTACGGGAGAGGGGATTGCGCTCTCAGGCGCAGGGGAGAGGGCGCCGCGGCCGCGGAGACGCGACGATCTTTGTGCCGGCTGCAACGCCGCTATCACCCCCAGCCGCCCGCCTTGCATCGCCGCGCGGGCGGGGCGATGTTGCGCCCGGACCCTCACCGGAACGGCGATGAACGCAAAGCTCACGGCCACCCTCGCCGCGGCGCTGCTCGCGCCCGCGGCCGCGCGGGCGCAGCAGCCCGCGTACTTCCAGCAGGGCGTGGACTACCGCATCGAGGCGCGGCTCGACGAGACGACGCACGTGCTGCACGGCCGCGCGCGGCTGCGCTACGTCAACCGCTCGCGCGCGCGGCTCGACACCCTCTACGTCCACCAGCACCTGAACGCCTTCCGCCCCAACAGCGCATGGGCGCGGCGCGAGCTGCAGTTCGGCCAGCGGCGCTTCCAGGACCTGGGGCCGGACGACCACGCCTACGAGCGCTTCACCTCCGTCACCGTGAACGGCCGGGCGGTGTCGCCCGTCTACCCGCTCGCGCCGGACTCGACCGTGGCGGCGATCCCGCTGCCGCGCCGCCTGGCGCCCGGCGACTCGGCCACGGTGATGATGGACTGGGACGCGCGCCTCGCCACCGTCCCCCGCCGCCAGGGGCGTGCGGGGCGGCACTACGACTTCGCGCAGTGGTACCCGCGCGTGGCCCCCTACGACCGCTTCGGCTGGGCGGCGCACCCGCTCCTGCCGCAGGGTGAGTTCTACGGCGAGTTCGCCACCTACGACGTGACGCTCGACGTCGCCGCCGACCAGGTGATCGGCGCCACCGGGATCGCGGTGGCCGGCGACCCCGGCTACGAGGTGACGCAGGCCGACCGGCTCGTCTACCGCCGCGGCTCCGGCGTTCCCCTGCAGCTCCTCACCGGCAGCCCCGCGGCGAGGCGCAAGTGGGTGCGCTTCCACGCGGAGAACGTGCACCATTTCGCGTGGTCGATCGACCCCCGCTACCAGCACGACCGCGTCACGCGCATGTCGCTGAGCGAGGGCGCCGCCGGCACGCGCCCCCTCCCCACCATCCACGTCCTCTACCTCCCCGGAGACACTTCGTGGGCGCGCAACGTGGCGGCGCGCCGCACCTACGACGCGCTCACCTGGCTGGGCGGAAAGATGTCGCCCTACCCGTGGCCGCAGCTCACCAACCTGCACCGGCTCGACGCGGGGGGGACGGAGTTCCCCATGGTGATCATGGACGCGAACGCGTCCGAGGGGCTGATCGTGCACGAGACCGCGCACCAGTGGGTGCACGGCATCCTGGCGAACAACGAGTGGAAGGAGGGGTGGCTCGACGAGGGCTTCGCCTCGTTCCTCACCAACTGGTACTTCGAGGAGAAGAACCGCACGACGGGCGACACCACCGACGTGTGGCGCGGGACCATGCGTGCGCTGGAGGCTCTGGAGCGGACGGACTCGGTGCAGCCCATCGCGCTGCCGGCGGAGGCGTTCGTGAACTTCCGCATCTACAACGCGATGACGTACACCAAGCCGTCGGCGGTGCTGCGGATGCTGCGCGAGTACCTGGGCGCGCCGACGATGGAGCGGGTGCTGCGGGAGTATTCGCGCCGCCACCAGTTCCGGCACGTGACGGGGGATGACTTCCGGCGCGTGGCCGAGCAGGTGAGCGGCCGGCCGCTCGGCTGGTTCTGGGACCAGTGGATCAACCGCACCGACAAGCTCGACTACTCGGTCGCGAGCGCCACCTCGCGGCAACTCCCGAGCGGGCGCTGGCGCACGACGGTGGTGGTGCAGCGCGCCGGCCAGGCCTGGATGCCGGTCGACGTCCGCGTCGGCGACGTGACGCGGCGGCTCACCTCGCGCCTGCGCCGCCAGACCCTCGTCGTCACCACCGCCGCCAAGCCCGCCGAGGTCTTCGTCGATCCGCGGTGGATCCTGATCGACTACGACCGGGCGAACAACCGGTTCGCCGTGCCGTAACGGCAAACTGCTTGTCTCTCGCAGAGGCACAGAGGCCCGGAGACCGCTGCGGTTCTCCGGGCCTCTGTGCCTCTGTGATATGAGAGCCTGCAGGGCTAGCCTTCTTCGTCGAGCCGCAGGTGTGCCTGTCCAAGACCGGCCGCTAGGTAGGTGATTACCAAGGTGTTCTGAGAAACGCCTTCGGCTTCCGCACGCTGGGCCAACTGCTGATGCAGGGAACGTGGCAGACGAGCGCGGAACTGGCCGCTATACTCTGTCGCAACGGCCGGGGCAGGTAATTTCCAGCCCTTCTCCTCATACGTCTCAATCGTCAGTTCAATCACTACGTCCAGTTCGGCAAGGGCCTCTTCCGGCGAATCCCCAAACGCCGATACGCCCGCCAGCTCAGGGCAGATTGCCAGGTACGCATCGTCTTGTTCGCTCCACTGAACGGTTCGACTGTACTTGGTCATTCTGGCCCATCCTCCGCAGAAATCTCGTCGATCGCGTCGAGTAGTTGCTTCACCTGGTACGCTTTCGCTCTGCCGTTCTTGTTCTGGAACGACAGAGGACGGGGAAACCCCTCCCGCGTATAGATGCGGTGGCTCCCCTTGGTCCTGGTCAACGCGAATCCATAGCACTCAGCGAGTCGGCAGGCCTCAGCAAATCGCAAACCAGCTGAGTTGTTCTGCGCTGCTTCCAACAACTTGTCGCATTTGGTCATCCGCACCCTCTGACAGGGGTAACGGTACCGGATATGGTACCGCCTCCGCAAGCCCTACGTTCCGGCTACTCTCCCTACCGCGTCCTTCCTGGCGTCAGGTACACACTTACGAATAATTTTCCCGATGTTGGTCTTCCCGCAGCACCGGGTGCCGGTGAGACAGGTGGCGGTCACTCCGCCAAGCGCTGCCTTGCGCGTGTCTTGGCCAATCGCAACAGGTGCTCGATCTCGACGAAGTGCTCGAGTTCCGAAGACTCTTCGCGGCTGAGACCGGCGGTCTTCTCGCGCGCCACGAGCTCGGCCACGCGGCTGCGCGTCCGTGCGGAGGGACGGAAGGCGAGGAGCCTGGCCGGTGCCGTGTTGGCCGCGATGAACTCGACGATCTCGGAGTACGCGCGCTCGGGACGCACGCTGTTGCCGCTCCAGATCAAGAAGTGCGAGACCACTCCCTCCGGGTACGCCGAGCAAGATAATCGACAATTCTTCCGCTGTCCAGTGTGTTCATTTATGGATGTTTCTGCGGCAGGTGATCACGCTCCCATCGTCTTCCAGTAGACGGCGACGAGGATGAGGCCGAAGACGATGCGGTACCAGGCGAAGCCGCGGAAGCTGTTGTTCGCCACGAAGCGCAGGAGCCAGCGGATCACCAGCAGCGCCGAGACGAACGAGACGACGAAGCCCACCGCGAACACCGGCGCGTCGGCTCCCGAGAGGCCGTGGCGCGCCTTCCACAGGTCGTAGAGCGTCGCCGCGAACATCACCGGGATCGCCAGGAAGAAGCTGAACTCCGTGGCCGCCACGCGGCTCAGGCCCAGCGACAATCCCCCCATGATGGTGGCGCCCGAGCGCGAGGTGCCGGGGATCAGCGAGAGGAGCTGCGCGAGCCCGATGCCGAGCGCCTCCTTCGGCCGCACGTCGTCGACCGTGGGCGTGGTGACGCGCCGGTTCCACGCCTCGATCAGCAGGATCACGATGCCGCCCACCACCAGCGCGACGGCGACGACCATCGGGTCGAACAGCTTGTCCTTGATGAAGTCGTGCGCCAGGAACCCCACGATGGCAGCGGGGAGGAAGGCGATCACCAGGTTCAGGATCAGCCGCCGCGAATCGCGGTTGCTCGGCGCGGTGCGCACCACGCCGACGATCTTCTCGCGGTAGAGCCACACCACCGCCAGGATCGCCCCGAGCTGGATGAACACGTCGAAGGTCTCGGCGGCGTGCCAGCGGTCGAAGCCCAGCCAGTCCCCCGCCAGGATCAGGTGCCCCGTGGACGACACGGGGATGAACTCCGTGGCCCCCTCCACCAGCCCCATCACGGCCGCCTTCAGCAGCAGGCTCCAATCCACGCTCGACCGTCCTCTCAGTGTCTCTGTGTCTCTGTGCGAGACTGGTTGGAACTACGCACCACCGCCGACCCCATCCCCACGGCGAGCGTGACCGCCGAACCGAGGAGCGAGAACCAGAGGCTGTCGACCACCTTCGGCATCCAGCCGAACTGCTGCGCCGCCCAGAGCGCGGCCATCAGGGCGATGGCAACCGCCATGCCCGCGACCGCGTCCGCCGCCGTGGCGCGCTTCGAGAACCGCCCCAGCAGGAAGCCGCCGAGGAGCCCGCCGTAGGTGAAGCTGGCGATCTGCAGCGCCACCAGCACCACCGGCGTCCCCCGCTGCGCGAGCTGGAAGAGCATCGCCGCGCCGATCAGCAGCACGGCGGCCACCAGGGTGAGGCCGCGCCCGACCTTCATCAGGTGCGCCTCGTCGGTGCGGCCGGTGAGCGGGGCGTAGAGGTCGTGCGTGGCCGCCGACGCCAGCGAGTTGAGCGAGGAGGAGATGGTGCTCATCGCCGCCGCCAGGATGGCCGCGATCACCAGCCCCGTCACCCCCGGCGGGAGCTGCTCCACGATGAAGGTGGGGAAGATCTCGTCCGGCGTGGCGAAGCGGCGCCCGCGGTAGAAGGCGAACAGCCCCAGCCCCACGCAGAGGAAGAGGGCGAACTGCGCGAAGACGACCACGCCGCTCGTCACCAGCGCCCTGCGCGCGTCGCCCAGCGAGCGCGAGGCGAGGAGCCGCTGCACGATCAGGTGGTCGACGCCGTGCGACGCCATCGACAGGAACGCGCCGCCGACCACTCCGGTGAGCACCCAGCTCGGGCTCGCGAACCCGCCGGCGGGGTGCACCACGCGCAGCTTCTCCGGCGCGGCGGCGGCGATCCCGCTCCACCCGCCGGGGACCAGCCGCACCACGATCCAGAGCGCCACGATCCCGCCGATCAGGTAGACGAAGAGCTGCACCACGTCCACCCACACCACCGCGCGCAGCCCGCCGTACCAGGTGTAGACCACGGTGAAGGCGCCGGTCAGCAGGATGGCTTCCCAGTACGGCAGCCCGGTGATCAGCCGGATGGGGATGGCGGTGGCGAACACGCGCACGCCGTCGGCCAGGATGCGCGTGACCAGGAAGACGACCGAGGCGAAGCGCCGCGTTCCCGGCCCGAAGCGGCGCTCCAGCAGCGCGTACGCCGTGAGCGTCTCGCCGCGGAAGTACCCCGGCAGCAGCAGCGCGGAGACGGCGACGCGCCCCACCACGTAGCCGGCGGCGAGCTGCAGCATCCAGAAGTCGCTGCCGTACGCCGTGGCGGGCACGCTGATGAAGGTGAGCGCGCTCGTCTCCGTGGCCACCACGGAGAAGCAGATCGCCCACCAGGGGATGGTGTTGTCGGCCAGGAAGTAGTCGCGCGCGTCCTTCTGCCTGCGCCCGAGCAGCGTTCCCATCGCGGTGACGCCCACCAGGTACGCGAGCAGGACCACCCAGTCCAGCGCGGTGAAGGCGTGGCTCATGCGAAAGGAAAATTGCCTGGGGAGTGCGTCAGGCGGGCGGAGGACGCAGAATAGAACCGCTGTCCGCCGCCTCTGCAACCGTACGGGAAGGACGAACGATGCGAAGCCTGGTCCTCCGCCTGGCGATGACGGCCCTGCTGGCGCCCTGCCTCGGCTGCCCGAGCCCGGCGCCGAGCAACGTCCCCGCGAACGGGCTGCGGCCGGCGGAGATGCACGCGCTGGAGCGGCTGGTGGCGCAGCGGGTGGCGCGCGGGCGCGCGGCGTGGCGGGCGCGCAACCCGTCGCTGCTGGTCGCGGGCCCCGACTCGGTGGTGGCGGCGCGCCGGCCGGACGGCACGCCCATCACCAACGCCGAGATCCGCGCCGACCTCGCCCGGCGGATGGCGGCCGTGGTGCGGTTCGACACGCTGAGCGAGGTGATCACCGGCGTCCGCGCCGTGGGCGACAGCGTGGAGGTCACCACCCGCCAGCGGTTCGTACGCCTGGTGCGCGCGGACGGCGGCGAGCGCGTGCGCGTGAGCGGCGTGACGCACCGCCAGTGGTTCCGCCGCGAGGGCGGCGCGTGGGTCGCCGTGAGCCCGCTGCAGGAGTCCGAGCAGGAGGCCTACTGGGCGGACGAACGCAGGGAGTGAAGGCGGCTCAAACCAAATCCGGCAATTGAGGCGGCTCGCACTGAATCCGGCAAAAGAGTGCGTCCGCAGATCACGCGACGATGCGACTGAAGTCGCCGCTACAACTGCACACAGTCCGCCTTCGCGGACTTCAACGACAGAAGTTTTTTCCCGAATCCTGTAGCACACGGAGAACGGAGGCACTGAGAGAACCAGCTGATACCCTCCGTGCCTCCGTGCCTCCGTGCCTCCGTGCCTCCGTGCCTCCGTGCCTCCGTGCCTCCGTGCCTCCGTGCCTCCGTGCCTCCGTGCCTCCGTGCCTCCATGCGAGATCGATCTGCCGTGCCGACCGACCCCTGCTATCTTCCCGTGGGCTGCCTTTCCCGATCCTCCCTCCTTGCGATCATCCCACCATGATCAAGCGCTCGCTGCTGGTCTCCACCTTCCTCGTACTCTCCATCTCACCCGCGGCCGCGCAGCCCGCCGCCATCGCCGAGGTGCAGCCGCCGCGCGCGCTGGTGCGGCAGCTCTGGGCGGACCTCGCGCCCGACGACCTGCTCCGGCGCGAGGGGCTGGCGGAGCTGCCGCGCGCGGTCACCGCCGAGCGGCGCGACCTGAACGGCGACGGGCGGGCGGAGTGGTTCGTGGTGGGCACGCGCACCTGCGGGGCGGCCAACTGCCCGCGCTGGATCTACCACGAGCTCGCGGGCGGCCGCTTCGAGCAGCTCTTCGAGGACGCCGGCGCGCGCATCGACGTGCTGCCGCGGCGCTCCGTCGGCTGGCCCGCGCTGGTGTCGGTGGGGCACATGTCGGCGCGCGAGGCCGTCTACCGCCGCTCGGAGTTCGACGGCCGGCGCTACGCCTGGCGCGACACGGAGTACCGCGAGACCGAGGCGGGACGGACGCGGACCGTCTACCGCGTCTCCCTCTCCGACGCGGACGCGCGCGGGCGGCGGCGCCTGGCACTGGACCCGGTGGACGCCGGCGGCGGGGTGTGGATCTCCGCGCGCCACGACGTGTGCCCGAGCGGGCGCGAGGCGGAATGCGGCGCGCCGCAGCTCGTCCTGCAGTCGGCGCGGCTTCCGGCGGGGCGCGTCTGCGTCCGCTTCCGCGCGGAGGACGGCGAGCCGCGGTACGCCTCCACGCCGGGCGAGCGGTGGTGCGGCGTGACCACCGCCGCCCCGCTCCCGGGAGGAGGCGCCGGCCGCCGCCTGGTGGTGCGCCCCACCCGCCGCGACTGGGCGCAGCTCGGGGTGGCGTACGGCCTGGCGTTCACCGGCCCCGGCCTGCCCGGCAGGGTGGAGACGGACGCCACCGGCGCGCTGATGTCGTTCTCCTGGAGCCTGGGCGAGGTCTACACGCTCCCGTCCCCGGCACGGAGTGCCGGCGGCCGCGGCGCCGAGGAGCGCGGCGGATGATCGCGCAGACGCTGGCCGTCGCCGCGCTGCTCGCATCCGCGGTGTGCGTGCGGGTCGACGCACAGCAGACGCCGCAGCGCGTGCGCCCGCCGCGCGCGCTGCTGGAGCGCCTCCACGCCGACCTTCGCGCGGAGGACGAGGTCGATCTCGTGAGCTACGGGACCGACTCGCTGGCGAAGTGGATCACCGTGACGCGCCGCGACTTCAACGGCGACGGGGTGCGCGAGTGGGAGGTGGAGGGGACGCGGTACTGCGGGACGAACTGCGCGCGCTGGATCTACCGGCGGCTTTCATCCGGCCGCTTTCAGCAGGTGCACGCGGGCAGCGGGACCGGCATCGGGATCCTGCGCACGCGGACGCACGGCTGGCACGACATCACCGAGTACGTGCACATGTCGTGTTGCGACGGTCCGTCATCGACGTACGTGTTCGACGGCCGCCGCTACCAGTGGCGCGAGACGCGCTACCTCGTATGGGACGAGCACCGGGCTCGGACGGCGCACCGCGTGTACCTGACGCCGCCGGGGGCCCCCGGTCCGCAGCGGCTGGTGCTGGACCCGTTCGACGCGGGCGGCGGGCTGCGGGTCTCGGCGCGCTACGACATCTGCCGCTCCGGGCGCGTGCGCACCGACGTGTGCGGAGCGCCGCGGCTCATCCTCTCGTCCGCGCGGCTGCCGGCGGGGCGCGTGTGCGTGCGGATGCGGGTGGAAGAGGGCCTGCGCCCGCCCCGCCCCGCGTACCACTCGCGCCCCGGCGGCGGCTGGTGCGGCGTCACCGCGCCCGACCCGGGCGCCCGCGGCCGCCGGCGCCTGGCACTGCGCCCGAGCCGCGAAGACTGGGCGTACATCCTCCACTACTTCCACGTCGACCTCACCGGCCCGGGGCTTCCCGGCAGGCTCCGGGAAGAGCGTGGACATGGCCTGATCGAATTCGCCGGCAGCCTGGAACGGCACTACTACCTGCCGTGCGTCGAGGGCTACTGGTGCTCGGACATGGATCGGCGCGGAAACCGATGACGGCGCCTCACGCAGAGACGCGGAGACGCAGAGCGCCCAGCACCGTCTCCACCGCTTCGCGGAGCGCGGCGGCGTCGCCGGCGGGAACGAGGGCGAGCCCCTCGCGCGCGCCCAGCCCGCAGGCGGGGGTGGCGATCACGGGCACGCCCGCGGCGAGCGCCGCCAGCAGCCGCCGCGGCTGGTTCTCCACGAACGCGGGGAGGACCACCAGGTCGGCCCCGTCCAGCCAGTGCGCCTCCGGCGCGGCGAGGCGCACCCCGTCCCAGAAGCCCGCGCCTTCCAGCTTCGACCCCATCGCCACCAGCTCCACCTCCATCCCCGCCAGCGCTTCGCGCAGCTCGTACGCACCCTTGCGCCCCGCCGTGGGACCGGGGAAGACGATCCGCGGGCGCGGGCCCGCGTTCGGCCGCGGGGTGCGCGGCGCCGGGCTCACCCATTCCAGCACCTCGGCCCTGCCGGGGAAGAGCGCGGCCACGTCGCGGTGGGGCGTGACGATCCGCCGGGCGTGGGCGAGCGCCTCGGCCTCGTCGCGCAGCAGCGCCTCGCCGGCGCGGAAGTCGGCCAGCGTGGAGCTCCCGGGGTGCAGCCGCGCGGCCGCGTCGAGCCGGGCGTGCAGCTCGGCCAGCGGCGGGCCCGCCATCAGCACGTCGAAGGTGCGCCCGCCCAGGTGCCCGGCACGCCAGAGGAAGGGGAGGAGGTTCTGCGCCACGACCACGTGCGTGACGTCGTGGCGCAGGAGCGGCGCATAGCTCTCCGCGAGCGCGGCCGCCGCGGCCAGGAGCGCCCGCTGACGCTCCGCGCCCTGCGCCGCGAGCCGCCGCGACCGCCACGCGCGCGCCAGCGTCGCGCGCCAGCTCTGGTGCACGCGCGCCGCGCCCGCGGTGCTCCACGCGTACTGCGGCCTGCGGAATCTGCGGCCGTCGAGGGGCACGCCGAGCACGTCGCCGGCGCGGCGCTCGCCCGCCAGCCAGCGGTCGAGCTCCGGCCACCACGCGTCCACCAGGTGCGCCGCGCGCCCCACCGCCGGCCCGCCCGGCGCGTCGACGTGGCGGAAGCACGCCTCGTCGCCGCAGCTCACGCAGCTGCGCGGCCCGCCGCCCAGCACCCGCAGCACGCGGACGCGCCCCGGCGCCTTGGGCGCCTCCGCGTCCTCCCGGCGGCGAGGGGCGCGCAGCCGGACGTGCAGCGTGCGCGCGTCCATCCACGCCTCCACCCGCAGCGGGACCGGAAAGCGGAAGCGCAGGTCGACGTAGTTCCAGAAGACGGTGGCGTCGCGCCCCGCCTCCGCCGCCGAGCCGGGAACGGGGTGGCTGTGCGGGTGCCGCTCCACGATCTCGCAGCCGGCCTGCAGCGCGGCGTGGTAGAGCGCGTTCGAGAGCTGGCAGAGCCCGCCGCCCACCGAGGGGACCAGGCACCCCTCGCGCAGCTCGCGCCCCGCCACGAACCCGCGCGGCCGCGACGCCCGGCCCACCTGCGCCCAGAAGGAGAACACCGCGCCGGCAGGGGCTTCGACGCCGTGGAGGCCGCGCAGCGCCAGCCGCAGGTTGTGCACCTTCCCCGCCACCAGCGGCAGCTCGCCGGGCCCGTCCTCCGTCCACAGCGGCGTCGACGATTCGGCGGCCACGGGCGCGTCCGCGAGCAGGTCGGCGCGCGGGTGGCGCCGCGGCCCGCCGCGCAGGTCGCTCAGCGCGCGGCCCAGCCTGAACACCGTGGCCTTCGCGCGGAAGACGAGCGCGCCGGCGCGGGAGTGCCGCCTGCGCGCCGTGCCGGTGTGGGGAGAGGGAGTGATAGTCGGGGGACTCACGGGAGGGGACTTCTGTTTCCGGGGATCAGCCTGGAGCACAGCGAGGACGTCCTGATCCCTTCATCAAGTTTACTGTGTTTGTTCGGGCCTTACAACGCCTCACGCAGAGACGCAGAGACACAGAGAGGGCTGGATGGCCTCTCTGTGTCTCTGCGCTTCTGCGTGCGTGAATCTATTTTTCAGTATTCTTGTCGGGCCAGCTTCCAAGCACTTCCGGTTGATCGCTCTGCAGGAAAGCCTCGATCGTCGCGTCGTCGAGGGATGCGAGGAATCCAGGGGTGCGGTCAAGCCGCTCGCGCGCCGTTGCTTGAAGATCGGCAAGCGCTTTCAGGCGCTCGGCTGGAGTCCGAGCGTGGGAGGGCGTCGACTTCGATGGTGCGGGAGTCCCGCTCATAGTGCCCTCGCTGTGGAATCAGCCGTAACGTGCTGTGCCCCCCAAGGGTTGTCAAGTTTGTCCATTTACGGATAGATGTTCGATTTCGCAGACTGCGTGGTGAGGTTTCGCAGTTTCAGGTATATTTCACCTCCTGCCTGTTTCGGCAGATAAGGATTGCCGCCGTCCACTGTCAACTCTCGAATGCCCAAGCCCGCCGTAGTCTCGAACGCGCCCGCCCCCGCCCGGCCGAAGCTCACCTTCTGGCAGAAGCTGAAGGGGGGGCAGATGAGCCAGCTCCTGCCGCGGCTCCGGCCGCACGCGGGAGCCGTGGCGCTCGCGACGGTGATGCTGCTCATCTCCGCGGCGCTGGGGCTCGCGTTCCCGTGGATCGTGGGGAAGATCTTCGACGGGGCGTTCATGCGCGGCAACTCGCGCGCGCTGGACCGCATCGCCCTGCTCATGCTGGGGCTGGTCGCCCTGCAGGCGGCCGCCTCGTACGTGCAGAGCTACCTCCTCTCCGCCACCGGCGAGCGGGTGATCGCGAAGCTGCGCAAGGACCTGTTCGGGCACCTGCTCACCCTTCCCCCCGCCTTCTTCGCCGACCGCCGCACCGGCGAGCTCACCAGCCGCCTGGGCGCCGACGTGCAGATGCTGCAGTCGGTGCTCGCCATGAACATCACCGAGCTCTTCCGGCTCTCGCTGACGCTGGTCGCGGTCGTCGTCATCCTCTTCCTCAAGCAGCCGCTGCTCACGGCCGTCACCATGGGCATCGTGCCCATCGTGGTGGGGAGCTCCTGGTACCTGGGGGAGCGGCTGAAGAAGAGCTCGCTGGGGGTGATGGACCAGATCGCCGAGGCCACCGCCGTCGCCGAGGAGGCGTTCTCGCAGATCCGCGTGGTGCAGAGCTTCGTGCGCGAGGACTTCGAGCGCGCGCGCTACGGGGCGCGGATGGACCACGCCGTCGCGGTGGCGCTGCGCCGCGCGCGGACGCGCGGCGTGTTCATGGCGACGCTCGGCTTCACCACGCTGGGGGCGTCGGTGCTGGTGCTCTGGATGGGCGGGCGGATGGTGCTGGCGGGAACGCTCACCGTGGGCACGCTGGTGGCCTTCCTCCTCTACGCGGGGCAGGCGGCGAGCTCGGTGGGCGGCATCGGGCAGCTCTGGAGCATGTACCAGGAAGCGACCGGCGCCGCGGGGCGCGTGTTCGAGATCCTGAACGCGCGCCCCAAGCTGCGCGACCCCGACGAGCCCCGGCCGCTGCCGGCGCCGGTGCGCGGCGGGGTGGAGTTCGAGGACGTCTGGTTCCGCTACGAGAAGCCGGACGAGCTGCCGTCGGTGAGCGCGGGGGGAGGCGAGGTGGCGATGGCCTTCCTGCGCATGCTGGGCGCGGCCCCGCTGGAGGGCGGCGCGGCGGCGCAGGGGGTGCCGGACTGGGTGCTGCGCGGGGTCTCGCTGCGCATCGAGCCGGGGGAGACGGTGGCGCTGGTGGGCCCCTCCGGCGCGGGGAAGACCACGCTGGCGGCGCTCATCCCCCGCTTCTGGGACGTGCAGGAGGGGAGCATCCGGGTGGACGGGATCGACGTGCGCGAGATGCGCATCGCCGAGCTGCGCACGGCGGTGGGGCTGGTGCCGCAGGAGACGCTGCTGTTCAGCTCGTCGGTGCGCGAGAACATCGCCTACGGGCGGCCGGAGGCGACCGATGCCGAGGTGGAGGCCGCGGCGCGGGCGGCGCACGCGCACGAGTTCGTGAAGCTCCTGCAGGAGGGGTACGACACGAAGGTGGGGGAGCGGGGGATCAAGCTCTCCGGCGGCCAGCGGCAGCGCGTCTCCATCGCCCGGGCCATCCTCAAGGACCCGGCGGTGCTGATCCTGGACGAGGCGACCAGCAGCCTGGACACGGAGAGCGAGGCGCTGATCGAGGACGCGCTGAACCACCTGCTCAAGGGGCGCACCACGCTCATCATCGCCCATCGCCTGTCGACCGTGCGGCGGGCGGACCGGCTGCTGGTGCTGGACCAGGGGCGGATCGTGGAGGAGGGGACGCACGCGGAGCTGCTGGCGCGCGGCGGGCTGTACGCGCGGCTCTACGCGCGGCAGTTCCGGGACGACGACGCGAAGCCCGTCGATCTGCTCTCGGATGCCGAGGCCGGGGTGGAAGCCGCGGCTGACTGAACGGCCGTTCGCTTAGCCGAGGACGCCGCGGAACCTGGAGGAATCGACCGAGAAGCCGGGGAAGACGCGCTCCAGGTGGGTCGCGCCCAGGTGCGCCTGCGCGATCTCGCCGAAGACGTCGCGGAAGTCGGTGGTCACCTTCAGGTCGCGGCCCTCGTTGAGCTGCTCGGGGGCGAGCCCCGGCCAGTCTCCCAGCACCCGCCCGCCGCGCACGTCGCCGCCCAGCACGAACATGCAGTTGGCGTGGCCGTGGTCGGTGCCGCCGGTGCCGTTCTCGGCCACGGTGCGGCCGAACTCGCTCATGGTCAGGATCACCACGTCGCGCATCCGCTCGCCCAGGTCGTCGTGCAGCGCGCGCAGGCCCTGCGCCAGCTCGGCCAGGCGCCGCGCGAGCTGGCCGTCGGCGCCGCCCTGCGCCACGTGCGTGTCCCATCCCCCCAGGTCCGCGAAGGCGACCTCCACCCCCACGTCGGCCTTCACCAGCTGCGCGATCTGGCGCAGCGAGCGGCCGAACTCCGACTGCGGGTAGCGGATGGAGGCGGCGGGCTGGTAGCGCGCGGGGTCGATGCGCTTCAGCAGCTCGGCGGCCTCCAGCCCCTCGCCCGCGGCGCCGCTCACCAGGTCGCCGTGGTCGGTGCGGTACATCTCCGCGAAGGTGCCGGAGAGCGACGGGTCGCGCCCGCCCGCCACCCCGAAGCGGTCCAGGTCGCTGATGGCGAGCGAGGGCGCCGCGCCGCGCAGGCTGAGCGGGAGCGCCGCGCCCATCGCGATCCCCCGCAGCGCCGCGGCGCCGCCCGCCAGGTGCTGCTGCCCCGCGGCGTGGTCGGCGGCGTGCGCGCGCGGGTCGGCCAGCGTGCGGCCGGCGCACTCCGCGCACTCCGTCTCCCGCAGCACGCGGTTCAGCCACCCGTCCGCCGCGCGCCGGTCGGGGCTGGCGCTCTCCATGATGTCCTGCGCCTCGAAGTGCGAGCGCGTGGGGCTGGGGGAGCCGGTGGCGTGCACGATGGCCAGCTCGCTGCGGCGATAGAGATCCACCAGCGGCTGCAGCGCGGGGTGGAGGCCGAAGTGGCCGTCCAGGTCCAGCGCGCCGCCGCCGCCGCGGCCGGGCCGGGCGATGGCGATGGAGCGCCGCGCCGCGTAGTAGGCGGGGTCGCCGAAGGGGACCACCATGCTCAGCCCGTCGGCGGCGCCGCGCTGGAAGACGCAGATCAGCGTCTTGCGGCGGGCGGCGGCGCGCGTCTCGGCCAGGAGCGAGCGCGCCAGGAACTCGGGCGGGGTGGCGAGCGCCAGCAGCGCCATGGCGCCGCCCTTCAGGAAGACGCGCCGGTTGACGGCGCCGGCGCGGAAGTCTCGATCGTTCATGGTCGTGCCCTCAGCGGCGCTGGAAGTCGGGGGAGCCGAGGAGGAGGCCGAGCGCCCGCGCCGCCGCGGCGCGCTCGTCGCCCTGCTGCCGCTCCACGTCGCCGGCGATGGTGGCCAGGAGGCGCGGGTCGCCGCCCGCAGGCATCAGCGTCCGCGCGAGCGCGGCGACGCGCGCCCGCGTGTCCGGCGCGGCGAGGGCGGGACGGAAGCGCGCCTCATCGACCGAGACGCCGTCGACGCGGCCGGCGGCGAGCGACAGGGCGAAGTTCATCCGGTTCAGCATCGCCCCGCTGTTGGTCCACTCCGCCGAGGCGGCGGGGTAGCCGGTGGGGGCGCTGGAGAGGTACGGCACCTGGCCGAGCTGGCGGAGCGCCATGAGCAGGGTGCGCGAAGGGCCCACGTCCGCACCCGTCGCCCGCAGCGCCGAGGCGACGAACTCCAGCGGCGTCTTCACCTTCGTACCCCGCCACCGCGCTTCGTAGAATTCCGGCGCGGTGAAGAGCGCGCGGGTGACCGCGGCCAGGTCGCCGTCGGTGCGCAGGAAGGTCTCGGCGAGGCGCTCCACCAGCGCCGGCGGCGGGTCGTCGGCCACGAAGCGCTCGGCGAGCTTGCGGGCGACGTGCCGCGCGGTGGCGGGGGAGCGGGCGAGGAGATCGAGCACCGCCTCGCCCTCTTCCTGGCCGCGGCCGGCGGGGAACTGCTGGCCGAGGATGGTCTTGGGCCCGAAGTCGTGCAGCATCGGGCGGAAGATGAAGCGCGGGTCGGCGTCGCCGTCCGTCCGCCCGGGCCCGCGGTCGACCGTCCACCCGGTGAGCGCGCGGGCGACCTCGACCACGTCGTGCTGCGTGTATCCGCCGTCTACGCCCAGGGTGTGCAGCTCCATCAGCTCGCGGGCGTAGTTCTCGTTCAGCCCCGTGGGCCGCTGCCGCGCGGGGACCATCGAATCGCCCCGCATCCTTCCGTTGACCCTGCCGCGCCCGAACGCGCCGCCGGGCCGCGGTCGCGCGCCCATCCCCATCCCCCGAACGCCCCCGCCCTGCGGCGAGAAGCCGCGCATGGAGTCGGCGACGGCGCTGCGCGCGTTGTCGAGGTAGACGAGCATCGCCGGGTGGTGCGCCGTTGCGCCGAGCAGGTCGCGGAAGCGCCCGAACACGCGGGGGCGGATGGTCTCGCGCTCGTACGCGCCCACGAGGTAGCGGTCGAGGTTCTTGCCGAAGAAGACGTTGAAGTGGTTGAACCAGAAGTCGGTCATCACCTCCTGGAGCTGCCGGTCGGAGTAGACGGCCCGCTGCAGCTTCGCCCCCGCCAGGTCGAAGAGGATCGCCTGCGGTCCGCGCCGTGCGCCGCCCGCCTGCCGCCGCTGCCGCGGGAACGCCGCGCCGTCCTCGCGCATCGCCATCCCCGAGTCCGGTGCCATCTGGCGCATCGCGGCCGCCGACTCGCGCGCCTGGCGGAGCGAGTCGCGCTGGGCGCGGGCCGCCGGGTCGGGGCGGGGCGGGGGATAGTCGGCCACGAGCCGGCCGACGCTCATCGACGCGGCCGGGAAGCGGGCGAGCCGCGCCTCCAGCGCGGAATCGTCGATGCGCGCGGGGTGGAGCTGGCGGTCGAGCCACGCATCCGTGCCGATCCGCAGCACCTCCGCCAGGTCCTCCGGCCGCGCGCCGAAGGTGGCGCGGCCGAGCAGGTGCAGCGCGCGCAGCGTGTCTTCGCGCGACGGCGGATTGGGAACGGCGGCGGCGCGGCGGGCGAGCACGGGGCGCGGCCGGACGTCGTGCCGCGGGTGCGCGGGGGCCACGGAGGCCAGCAGCAGCGCCGCGGCGACGGGCGCCAGGTAGTGGGGATGAAGGTGCCGCATGGTGGACCACACGTTCGGAGGAAAACGGGCCGGAAGCGGCCGGCGCTCGAAGGGCAGTACAAACGCGGGCGGCAGCACGTTGGGATCGAACCGACGAATTGCGCATTCTTCGATCGCCGAAACAGAAATGGCTCTCACAGAGGTCACAGAGGTCACGGAGGAAAGCACTGCAGTTCCTCTGTGACCTCTGTGGCCTCTGTGAGAGATCGCAGTTTGAATCGAGGAACATCGAGGAAGAGATCCAACCCGGAGGACGCAGAGAAACCGAGAGGGCGCAGTTGTCCTCTGCGCCCTCTCGGTTCCTCTGCGTCTCTGCGTGAAACGGCCGTTGCCGTTCTACAGCCCGATCCCGTACTTCACGAAGCCGACGTGCGCGTACCAGGTGTCGCCGCGGGTGCTGCCGCCGCCGAAGTGCTTCCACCCGCCCGCGGCGTTCACCGAGAAGTTGCGCCCGGTGCTGAGCTTGATCACCGGGCCGAGCTGGATGGCGTTGCCGCCCCCGCTCTCCGTGGACCCCTGCCACACCACCTCGCCCCCGCCGCTCAGCCGGCCGCCTCCCATGGGCGCCAGCGGCACCAGCGCCTGCGCCTGCGTCCACACGTAGTCCGCGCCGAAGTTGTAGCTGGCGATCCCCTGCAGCTCCGGCCCGGGGCCCCAGTAGTTCCCCTGCGCGCTCAACACCACGCCGCTCTGCCCGCCCTCGCCCTCGATGATCGGGGTCGGGTCGTCTTCGTCGTCGGTGCGGAAGGAGTAGCCCACGCGCGCGCCCACCTGCCCCGTCGGCATGCGGTACGACGCCCCGGCCGACGGGGTCACCGCCCAGACGCTGCGCGTCTCCGTGCCCGCGTCGAAGCCCAGGTGGTACGCCTGCACCCCCACCTCCGGCGCCAGCCCCGCCCCGCCGAAGCGCGCGGTGGCGCCCAGGAGCTGGATGTTGGTGTCGTGGCCGTCCAGCCCGGCCGTGCCGTACACCGTGAGGCTCTGCGCCGCCGCGGACCCCGCCGCCGCCAGGCCCGCAATCGCCAGCAGCGGCAGCATCCGCCGCGCGATTCCTTCACCGATCCTCTTCATCCGTCCACTCCCTCTCCCGATGACAAAACCGCCGGCGGACGCGCCCGCGCCGCGCCGGTCCCTCTCCCTCCCGTCTCCGGCCCCGCTCACCGCGGGGCCGCCGCGACGGGCGCGGCCGGCGCCGCCGGGGGCGCCGGGGGAGCGAGCGCCGCGTACGCGTCCATGAACGCCACCGCCGCCTCGGTGCCGCGGTAGCGGTCGCCGTTCTCGTACGGGGTGCGCGGCGCCACCACCGCCACCGGCCGCGGCAGGGTGCGCACCCAGGCCGCGATCTCCTTCGCGGTGGGCAGGTCGCGCCCCACCAGCGGGCGCGAGACCACCGGCACCCGCGCCACCCCCAGCGCCCGCTCCGCCTCGTCCTTCCACTCCTTCTGCCGCGGGTCGGCCGGGTCGAGCAGGAGCACGACCTCCTTCACCTGCCCCGCCTCCATGTAGCCCGCCAGCTCCGACGAGTTGGGGTAGGGGATCAGCCACACCCCCGCCTCCAGCTCGCGGATGGCGCCGCGCTGGAAGGCGCGCCCGTGCCGCCCCGGCGGGAGCCGCAGCCGGTCGGCGAAGGTGCTGGCGCGGCCGATGCTGCCGTGCAGCGCCGTCTGCACCCCCTCGCCCTCCAGCATCCGCCGCACGACGTTGGTGCGGTCGCGCCCCAGCCCGCAGTGCACGTAGTAGACGCCGCGCCCCGCCTGCGCGATCTGGCGGATCTGCGCCAGCGCCGCCTGGTTCTCGCTCACCCAGGGGAGCATGGGGGCGTGGATGAACTCGATGCCCACCGTCCGCGCCGCCTTCTTCTCCGCCTCGATGCTCGCCGGCTCGAAGGGGAGCACCGCGGGGTGCTGCAGCGAGATCACCGCCGTCACCCCGTCGCGCTTGAGCCGCCGCAGCGTGGACTCGTCGGGGTAGGCGCCAAAGACGAAGCGCGCCCCCGACGCGGTGTTGAAGGCCAGCGGCGTGCCCCCGCCGCCGGCCACCGCCGCCAGCATCCGCCCCGGGTTGGTCCACGCCCACAGGCTCACCATGGCCAGCGCGGTGCAGAGGCCGGGGATCCCCAGCCGCGCGGCGCGCCGGCCGTGGATGGTCTTGCGCAGCAGCCAGAGCGAGAGCGCGGCCGAGCCGAAGACGAAGAGGATGATCACCGCCTGCATCGCGTGGTCCTGCGCCTTCTGCCCGAAGCCGGCGTTCTGCAGCCCGTTGGTCACCCAGCGCGCCGGGCCCACCAGCACCGCGGTGCCGGTGACGAACCCCACCACCCCCCAGAGGTAGAGGAAGGCCGCCACCACCGTCCACCGCTTGCGGTAGAAGGGGTTGTGCTCGCGGTCGATGCCGCTCTCGATGGTCCGGGCCATGCCGCCCTCTCCGGTCCAGGCGAGATCGTTGAAGTACACCATGTCAGGCCACCGCCTCCGCCGGCTCGCGCCGCGTCCGCCCGCCGGCGCCGGCTGCCGGCGCCGGCTGCCGCGCGATCCCCACCGCGAAGCTCACCCCCAGCGGCGTCTCCAGCGCGCGGGCGAACACCACCCGGCCGCGGCCGCGGATGACCGTGCCCGGCACCTGGTACTCGATCATCGTTCCCGGGGCGAAGGGGGTGTCGGTCATCAGCCGCGCGCCGCCCTCGCTCACCTCCTCCAGCAGCGCCACCTGCTCGCGCCGGCGCCCGCCCTGCCGCGCCGAGCCCACGGTGATGCGCGCGGGGAGGTTCACCCGCCTGCGCTTGCCGTGGCGGGTGGAGAGCACCCAGTTCACGGGCTTCTCCAGCAGGCTCATCCCCGCGCCGGCGAAGCGGTAGAGCGACTGCTCCAGCGGCACCGCGTGCTGCGTGCAGTGCAGCTCGATCTGGTCGCGCACGTTCATCGGCACGTCGTGGAAGGCCACCCCGATCCGGTGCGTGAGCGGCTCCCCGGCGCCGCCCATGGACTCGCAGCGCAGCACGCTCCCCTTCACGTTCACCGTGGCCGTGCTCAGCTGCAGGGTGAGGCGCAGCTCCGTCCCCGGCTCCAGCGGGCGCGTGGAGCGGAAGCTCATCCCGCCGGGGTTGAGGTCCTGCGCCAGCGCCACGTGCGCCCGGGTGATCCGGCCCCCCTCGCGGGCGATGCGCACGCCCACGGGGAAGGAGCCGCGGAAGCGGTGGTCGGCGCGCTGCTGGCGGATGCGCCGGCTCATGCGCACCACCGCGGCGGCGAGCGCGAAGTTGACGGCCGCCCAGAAGCCGTTGGAGATGAAGGCGAGCGAGCCCCACCCGTACCCCGGGTACTCGATCCACCCCGTCGCGCTCGCCACCGTGGCCCACACCACCGCCAGCAGCGTGAGCGCCATCAGCACCACGTGCGGCGCGTAGATGCGGAAGGGGACGTGCCCGGCGCCCTTGGGCGTCACGTTGAAGCGGCGGGGCCGGCGGCTGAAGATGGAGAACACCGCGCGGGTGTAGGTCCAGAACTTCACCATGTGGAAGCGCTCGGCCGCCCAGGTGTTGGTGCGCCCCCGCGCCTGCGCCTCGCTGAGCGCGAAGCTCAGCAGCAGGAAGGGGACGAAGTGCAGCATGAAGTCGGCGTTCAGCGCGCGGACCGGGAGCACGCCGGTGAAGAAGAAGAGGAGCGGCGCGGCGAAGAACACCAGCTTCTGCACCCCGCCCACGTAGGCGGTGAGCGAGCCGAAGTAGGAGATGCGCTGGTGGAGCGTGAGCCCCGGGAAGGTGAGCGGGTTGTAGCGCTTGAGCACCTGCATGGCGCCCTGCCCCCAGCGCAGGTGCTGGGTGTGGAACGCCACCGCCGAGTGCGCCGCCAGCCCGTACACCAGGCTCTCGCCGTAGAAGGCCGAGTTCCACCCGGCCCCGTGCAGCTTGAGCGAGGTCTCGATGTCTTCGGTGATGCTGTGCGTGCTGAACCCGCCGATCGACTCCAGCGCCGCCCGCCGGATCACCGCGCTGCAGCCGCAGAAGAAGGTCCCGTTGATCGAGTCCTTCCCCGGCTGGATCACCCCGAAGAAGAGGCGCTGCTCCTCCCAGATGCGCTGCGACGCCTCGTTCACCTTGTAGGTGAAGGCGTCGGTGTTGTAGAAGTCCTGCGGCGTCTGCACGAACGCCAGCTTCGGGTCCTCGGCGAAGAAGCCCAGCACCCGGTCCAGGATCTGGGGGAGGGGCACGTGGTCGGCGTCGAGCTGCAGGATGAAGTCGCCCCGCGTGTGCGCCAGCGCGTGGTTCAGGTTCCCCGCCTTGGCGTGCTCGTTGGTGGGCCGGCGCAGGTACCCCACGCGCAGCTCCTCGGCGAGCGCCTTCACCTCGTCGCGCTTGCCGTCGTCTAGGATCCAGGTCTGGTGCGGGTAGCGGATGGCGCGCGCGCCGATGGCGGTGCGGCGGATGACCTCCAGCGGCTCGTCGTAGCAGGTGATGAACACGTCCACGCTCAGCCCGGGCGGCGCGGGGAGGGGCTGCCGGTGGCGGATGCGCCAGACGGAGTGGACCATGATGAAGCCCGTCACCAGCCCCCAGGTCTCGGCCAGCACCAGGGGGATGGAGAACCAGGGGGCGCTCCAGTTGAGCGTGTGCCCCCAGCGCCAGGCGATGTAGTACGTCCAGTACGCCAGCGTGACCACCGCCAGCAGCCGGATCAGCCGCTCCTGCCGCGGCGAGAGCTGCGGCACGGCGTTGGCCGGGCGGCGCCGGAGCGGGGCCACGGCCGGGGGCACCACGGGTGGGGCATGCTTCCGCTGCTTCATTCAACTCACCTTCGGCGGCTGGGCCGTCTCCGCGGTTGATCGGAGACCCCTGGCTCTGCGGCTCCGCCTCGCGGCGGATGTGCTCTTCTCGGGTTCCGGCTCTATTTTCCGCCCTCTCCCGGCACCACGCCGGGGGCGGCCCTGCTACAAAATTGTGCAACAGGTACAGGGGCCGGGTATGCCAGAAGCGTGCCGCCGCGGAAACGCGTGGCGCACCTACAAACGATGGCGCCGCACGGGTTTGACCGTGCGGCGCCGGGCGTTCTGGGCGAAGTTCGGTAGTGGTGGAGGGTTACGCCGTCTCCGGAATGAGCCGGGCTCAGTAATTGGAAAACTCGTCTCTCACAGGTGTCATCCTGAGGCCCGGCCCCATGGTAGCCGAGTCCTGACACTTACGATGCAGGGCCGAAGGATCTAGCCGAGGATGCAGCGGAGCCTGCCGCGGCAGCCGCGCAGAAGGAGGGCCATCCGGACGCTGCCGCGCTCGGGCCTCGCAGCATCCGCGATTAGATCCCTCGGCCCTGCGGAGACCTTTCGTTCCGCAGCTTCAGTGTGCCGGGCCTCGGGATGACACGGGAGACGGGCTCCTGGGCCGTCTCAGCGCGCGGCGAGCTTGTTGCCGCTGGCGGCGACCGGGACGAAGGCGGTCTGCATGCCGGCCTGCGCCATCGCGGCCTGGAAGGCCTGCAGGGCCGAGGTGGACGACTCGATCCGCCAGTCGGCCTCCTTGTTGGCGTTGAACCAGACGGCGCCCACCACCCGGGGGTTGGCGCGCATGCGCTGGTAGGCGTCGGTGATCCACTGCGCCTTCTGCCCCGCGCTCCCCTCCTGCGTGGCGAACTCGCCGATGATGATGGGCTTGCCGGGGTAGCGGGCGGCCAGGTCCGAGAGCATGTAGTCGGCGCCGGAGCCGTTGGTCATGGTGTCGAAGCTCTGCCAGCTCCCGCCCCACACCGAGGGGCCGTTGAAGCCGTGCGCGCCCACGTAGTCGACGTAGGCGTCGCCCGGGTAGTAGTTGGCGTACCAGTTCCAGTTGGTCGCCCCGCTGGCGGTGTGGGTGAGCGCGTTCCCCACGTTGGGGTTGAAGACCCAGCGCACGTTGGTGGCGCCCTGCGCGCGGAAGACGTCGACGATGTGGCGCCAGGCGGCGGCGTACTTCGCCGGGGCGCCGGCGTCGCCGCCGTTCATCACCCCCTGCCAGGCGTAGCTCCAGTTGCCGTTCATCTCCCACCCCGGCTCCAGCATCACCAGCGACCCGACCGACCGGATCCCCTGCGCCACGGCCACCAGGCGCGCGTCGGCCTCCCCGGCGATGATGGCGTCGAGCACGCCGCCCGTGGGGGCGCCGGTCCACTTGAGGTCGAGCGCCACGTAGTTGGTGGCCCCGGTCGAGGCGGCGGCGCGCAGCACCTGCCCGCACCAGCCGGCGCTGGTGAAGTCGCAGTTCAGCGAGTGGAAGGTCTTGACCAGCGCGGGCTGCTTCCCCGTGAGCGTGCCGAAGCTGCGGATGGCCGCGGCAATGGTCTGCGGGGTGCTGTTCTCGCTCCCCAGGTAGGCGCCCGCGTAGAAGGGACGCGTGGTGCTCGTGGCCGTGGTGTCCACCGGGGGCGGCTGCGTGGGCTTCGGCTGCTTCTTCGTGTCGGGCCCGGCGGGGCTCACCCCGGCGTCGGAGCAGGCGGCCAGGGCGGCGAGCGCGGCGAAGCCGATCGACAGGGCGAGCGAACGGTTGCGGAGCATGTTACGCATGGAATGCACCTTCTCCGGGGAGCGCGTGGAGGCGCGCCGCCGTCGATGGGGAAGTTCACTGTTCCGGGGATTCAGGGATGGGGAAAGGCAGGATGCATTCCGCCTTTGCCATCTACCGTAAACCCCAGCAATTACAGGGATTTACGGGATTTCAGGGGATGCGGGGAGGGCGCCGCGCCATGCGTTTCGCCCGGGTCGGGGGAGAATGCAAGACGCGCGGGAACAGATGACAGGGAGAAACCGAAACATCTCTATTGATTCCAATCAGTTATGATCTCACACAGAGGAACCAGAGGTACCGGAGGGGCGCCCGCTGTTCCTCTGCTGCCCCTGTCCCTCCGGGTGAGACCGGCTGTTGGCCTGGCGCTTGCCTCCGCTGCTTCCCACACCCGTATCAGGACCACCGGATGATGGCGAACCAGATCGTGATCGTCTGCTCGGCCGCCGTGCTCGCGGCCGGGCCGGCGCTCTGCCAGAGGGACAGCGCCGCGCTGCGCGGCTCGGAAAGGGGGGCCGCCGCACCCTCCGCCTCCGCGCCCGCCTCCGCGACGAGGCCGCGCCGCTCGGCGATCAACGACCGCGACGTGTTCATGGACGCGGCGCGCACCGCTTGGCGCTACATCGACGGGCAGTACAACGCGCGCACCGGGCTGGTGAACTCGGTGGCGGGGTACCGCTACGCCACCGTGTGGGATATCGGCAGCGGGCTGCTGGCGCTCTACTCGGCCAACCAGCTCGGCCTCCTCCCCGACGCGGACTACGACCAGCGGATGCGGCGCGCGCTGCAGACGCTCACCGAGACGCGGCTGTACGACAACGCCGCCTTCAACAAGAACTACCACACCGGCGACGGCCGCATCGCCGGGCGCAACGGGCAGGAGGAGGCGACGGCCGACGGGTACGGCTGGTCGGCGCTGGACCTGGGGCGGCTGCTGCTGGCGCTCAAGATCGTCGCCGCCAACCAGCCCCAGTACGCGCAGCAGGCGCAGGCGATCGTCAACCGGATCAACTTCTCGCGGGTGGTGGCGGACGGGTACCTGCGCGGCGAGGACCTGGGGCCCCGCAGCGGCCGCCCGCGCACCTACCAGGAGGGGCGGCTGGGGTACGAGCAGTACTCGGCGCTGGGGTACGCCGCCTGGGGGCACGCGCCCGAGCGGGCGCTGCGGCTCTCCAACGCGCGCCCCCTCTCCATCATGGGGGTGCCGCTGCTGGCCGACACCCGCGGCGGCGACCTGCTCACCAGCGAGCCCTTCGTGATGTACGGGCTGGAGGTGGGGTGGACGCCGGAGATGCGGGACCTGGCGTGGCGCGTGCTGGCGGTGCAGGAGGCGCGCTGGCGGCAGACGGGGTCGGTGACGATCGTGAACGAGGACGCGCTGAACGGGCCGCCCTACTTCCTCTACTACTCCGTCTACGCCGACGGGAAGGAGTTCCCCGTGGCCCCGCCCGAGGGCGCCGCGCCGGGGCCCACGCCGCGCACGGTGAGCACCAAGGGCGCCTACGGGTGGCACGCGCTGCTGCCGAGCGCCTACACCTGGCTGGCGGTGCAGAAGGTGGAGGGCGCGCGCACCTCGCGCGGCTGGGGCGCCGGCGTCTTCGAGGAGAGCGGGCGCATCTCCGGCGGCGAGAACGTCAACACCGCCGCGGTGATCCTGGAGGCGACGCTGTACATGAAGCGCGGCGGCCGCCCGCTGCTGCCGGCGCCGCCGCTGCAGCCGTAAGGGCGCTGGCGCGCGAGTACGCAGAGGAAAAGAGAGGGCGCAGAGGCCGGACCTCTGCGCCCTCGCCGTTTCTCTGCGCTCTCGGGGCGAAGCCCCCCTGAACGGCCGTCTCACGCGGAGACACGGACGGCACGGAGAGGAGTGACGGGGAGCGCGCGCGGATCGTCGTCAGGGTAGACGCCACCCTTGCCGATGGAGGCTCCCGGATGAGCGCGCATGGACCGGGTTACGTGCTCGTGGTCGACGACCTCGCCGAGCAGCGGGAGATCTACGGGACGATCCTCAAGCACGCGGGGCTCCGCGTGCTCGAGGCGGAGGGCGGGGAGGAGGCGGTCCATCTCGCCCGCGCGCACCTGCCGGACGTGGTGCTGCTGGACGTCTGCCTCCCGGACGTCGACGGTTTCGAGGTGATCCGGCGGCTCAGGGCGGACCGGCGCACGCGCCCCATCTCCATCGTGCTGCTCACCGCCGCGGCCGTCCCGGAGCGCGGGCAGGAGGGCGCTCCCGCGTACGACGAGTTCCTGGCCAAGCCCGTCCCGCCGCGCGAGGCGCTCGCGGCGGTCCGGCGCCATCTCCGCCATTGATCTGGATCCGGAAAAGATCGTCTCACGCAGAGACGCAGAGGCACGGAGAGAACCACTCTCCGTGCCTCTGCGTCTCCGCGTGAGATTCACGGTTGACCCTCCCGGCGCGCTCCGCCATTCTTAACGCATGGACTCCACGATACTTCCGGACGCCTCCGCGCGCCTGCGCGAGATCGCCGCCACGGTGGAGCGGGGCGGCCGCATCTCGGCCTCCGACGCGGCGGTGCTCTGGCACCACGCGGGCGACGACGAGCTCAAGCGGCTGGCCCAGCTCGTCCGCGCCCGCTGGCACCGGCCGGACCGCGCCACCTACATGGTGATGCGGATCATCAACTACACCAACGTGTGCGTGGCGCAGTGCGACTACTGCGCCTTCTACGTGCTCCCCAACCAGGCCGGGGGGTACGTGATGACGCGCGACGACGTGTTCGCCAAGATCGACGAGCTGCTGGAGGTGGGGGGCGACCTGGTGGGGTTCAACGGCGGCTTCAACCCCAGGCTCCCGCTGCACTACTACGCCGACCTCTTCGCCGCCGTGCGCGAGCGCTACGGCGACCGGGTGGAGTTCTACGCGCTCACCATCGCCGAGTTCATGTTCCTGGCGGACCGGGCGAACCTCTCGCACGCCGAGGCGGCCGCGCGGCTCCGCGACGCGGGGGTGTACTGGATCACCGGCGGCGGGTCGGAGATCCTGACCGAGGACTTCCGCAGGCGCCACGCGAAGTTCAAGTACACGGTGCGCGAGTACTTCGAGGCGCAGCGGGCGGTGATCGAGGCGGGGATGAAGACCACCGCGACCATGGTCATCGGCTTCGACGAGACGCTGGAGGAGCGGCTGGAGCACCTGCAGCGCACCCGCGACTTCCAGGACGCCGCGCTGGCCGACGGCTACCAGGGGCTCTTCTCCTTCCTCTGCTGGACCTACAAGCCGTACGGCACCGACCTGGGAGGGCCGGAGATCTCGCCGCGGGAGTACTGGAGGCACATGGCGCTCTCCCGCATCTTCCTGGACAACGTGAAGCACTTCCGCACCTCGGTCCTCACGCAGAACGAGGAGGCCTTCCGCGCCCTGGAGTACGGCGCCGACGACTTCGACCTGCCGATCGAGGACGAGGTGACGCAGAAGGCCGGCGCCCGCGTGGACCTGGACCTGGACCGGCTGCTGGCCATCCCCCGCGCGCTCGGCTACGAGGTCGAGTACCGGCACCCCGAGCGCCCGCCCGCGCTGGCGGCGGCGCTCACCGCCTGACCCGCGACACCGCCGCACATCGCCGTGAGCCTGAAGGACATCATCCTGGACCTGTTCGGCGCGCCTCCCGCGCCGGACCGGCCCGTCTCCGCGCGCCCGGAGCCGAAGCCCGCGCCGCGCCCCGCGCCGCCGCGCGAGCCGGGCGTGCGCTCGCCCGACGAGGTGCTGGCGGTGCTCCGCCGCCATGGCGCGCCGTACCGGCGGCTGACGCTCACCGACAACCGGCGGACGATGATCTCCGTCGGCCGCGACCGCGCGGCGATCCGCATGCACCACTCCTTCGCCGGGGCCGACGAGGCGGTGCTGGCGGCGGTGGCGGCGGTCTACTCGCAGGGCGCCACCCCGCGCCGGCGGGCCGCGGCCAAGCGGGCGGTGCGCGCCTTCATCAACACCATCCCGCTCGACCGGACGGCGGTGCGGACGCTCCGCCGGCGGCCGCACCCGGCGGACCGCCCGCACCTGGAGCGGATGCAGGCCGTGTTCGACGAGGTGAACCGCGCCTCCTTCGGGGGCAAGCTGCCGCGCGTGCCCCTCCACCTGAGCCGCAAGATGAAGCGGCGCAACGGGCACTTCACCTCGCGGCCGCTGGAGATCGTGATCTCCTGGCGCCTCTGCGCGTACGGCGCGCCGGGGGAGGCGGAGGAGACCATGCGCCACGAGATGATCCACCTCTGGCAGTACGTGGAGGGGCTGCCGGTGGACCACGGGCCCGTTTTTCGCCGCGCCGCGCACCGGCTGAACGTCCATCCCCGCGCGACGCGGCAGGTGAAGTGGAAGGGGCGCTGACGCGCAAGACGCAGAGGAACTGAGAGTGCGCAGAGGGCTCGTCGCCGCCGCCGTCATTTTCTGCGCGGCGTGCAGGGGGGATGGGACGGGGAGCGGGGAGCGCGGCTTCCGGACGGCGCAGCCGGCGCTGGCGGTGGGGATGGGCGGCGCGGCGGTGACCCCGATCCTGAGCGTGGGCGACACGCTGCCGGACGGCTTCGTCTGGGCGCCGCTGCCGGACGGGCTGGGGGGATACCCGGACGGCGGCCGCCTCGTCCTCTTCGCCAACCACGAGCTCGGCGTGGCCGGCGTCGCGGGGACGGACGGCGTCGCGCGCTTCCGCTACGCGCGCGTGTCGCGGCTGGTGCTCGACCCGGGGAGCGCGACGGTGCTGGCCGGGTCGTACGCGGTCGATTCCACCGCGCAGTACCGCAACCTCTGCGCGGCGACCTTCGCCGGGGAGCGCGAGGGGCTCCCCTCCGGCTGGTTCCTGACGGGCGAGGAGCAGGCGGACGGGCGGCAGCTCGCCGTCTCGGGCGCGGGGCAGGTGGTGGAGATGCCGTGGATGGGCCGCTTCGCGCACGAGAACACCGTGGCCATCCCCGGCTTCACGGGGCGCGTGGTGCTGGCGGGGCTCGACGACCGGCGCGGCCAGTCGGAGCTCTACCTCTACGTCGCCGCGAGCGAGGCCGACGTGCTGGCGGGGCGGGGGACGCTCTACGTCTTCACCACCGCCGAGGCGGCGAACGTCGGGGAGCTGGGGGAGATGCAGGGGGTGGACGGGCGCTTCGTGGAGATCCCGAACGCCGCCTCGCTCACCGCGGCGCAGCTCCAGGCCGCGGCGGACGCGCGCGGCGCCTTTCGCTTCGTGCGCCTGGAAGACGGGGACTACGACCGCGCGCCGGGGACCAACGGGCTCCCGGCGCTCTACTTCGTCGATACCGGCGCGGCCGACGTCCCCGCCGGCGCGCCGCCGTGGGACCCCTTCGGCTCCATCTACCGGATGGAGTTCTCCAGGACGGATCCCACGCAGGTGCGGATGACGCTGATGGCGCGCTCCGCCGGCCCCGCGTCGGGGTGGGCGTCGCCGGACAACGTGGCCACGAGCGCGCGCAGCCTGATGGTGCAGGAAGACCCGGCGCACCCCGCCTGGGCGCGCGCGCCGCGCATCTGGCGCTTCGCGCTCGGCTCCGACCGGCGGCCGACCGATCCGCGCGCCGTGGCGGAGCTGCTGAACCCAGAGTGCGCGTTCGGCGCGTCGACCTGCTGGGAGTCCAGCGGCATCGTCGACGCGTCGGCGTGGATGGGCGAGGGGACGTGGCTCTTCGACGTGCAGGCGCACTCCCGCCCCGAGCCGCGCCTCGGCATCGCGCGGGAGGCGGGGCAGCTCCTCCGGCTGCGCGTGCCCGGAAGCTGAGTTTGATCTCACACGGAGACACGGAGGCACGGAGAGGCCCGGCGGCCGTTCTCCGTGACTCCGTGTCTCCTGTATGAGACGCTTTGCGTTTGCCCGCCTCGCGGCCGCGCGCTAGCTTGCCGTCCCCACGGTACTCATCCACCGACCTCACCCGCGAACGGCCATGGACTTCCCGCTCAAGCTCAACTTCAAGAAGCTCGCGCTCTCGCCGCAGATCTCGGTGACCGACGCGTCCGGGCGCCTGATCCTGTACGTGAAGCAGAAGGCGTTCAAGCTCAAGGAGGCGGTCACCGTCTATGCCGACGCCGAGCAGACGAAGCCGCTGTACACCATCAACGCCGACCGCGTGCTCGACTTCTCGGCGCGCTACCACATCAACGAGATGTCGGGGTTCAGCCTGGGCACGCTGCAGCGCCAGGGGCGCCGCTCCCTCTGGAAGGCGCACTACGAGGTGCTGCGCGGCGGCGGCCCGGTGATGCACATCAAGGAGGAGAACCCCTGGGTGAAGGTGGGTGACGCGCTCTTCAGCGAGCTCCCGTTGGTGGGGATCCTGAGCGGCTACGTCTTCAACCCGGCGTACCTGGTGACCCGCGCCGACAACGGCGCGCCGCTGATGCGGGTGCAGAAGGAGAAGGCCTTCCTGGAGGGGAGCTACTCCATCACCCGCACCGGCGAGCTGAGCGAGAACGACGACCGCCTGGCGGTGCTGAGCGTGCTGATGATGGTGCTGCTGGAGCGCAGCCGCGGGTAACGACGCAGTGCGGAAGTGCGGGAGTGCGGGAGTGCGGGAGTGCGGGAGTGCGGGAGTGCGGGACGTTTCGTTGCGACGATGCGGCTGAAGCCGCCGCTACAACGTCACCCAGTCCGCCTGCGCGGACTTCTCGTGGC
>JBJMPM010000114.1:0-15673 GCA_045803205.1 Longimicrobiaceae bacterium | reverse complement strand
ATGTGAAGGCACTTAGCCGAGCAAACGCGCAGTTGGACCCTCGCATTCCAGCCTCGGCGCACTGCGCCGGCTCACGTGCTACCGTGGTTATAGATCCTGCGGCCTGCAAGGTCTTTCGCAGACGCGTTTGCAGCACGACCGGCCTCAGGATGACGTATCGGGGGAGTTCGCGAGGTTTCTCAACCGTCTCCGAGGCCCCGGCTTCAGGGCCCCGTAGGCGTCGCAGGGAACCGGAGGGTTCCGGCTGATTCGATGCTTCTCAGCCGTCCGTCAGGGGACGGTGGTCTCGCTCTGGGCCGCCCCGTGGCGGATCAGCGCGCGGATGCACTCCGCGGCCGCGTCGAAGCCTTCGCGTGCGGCGGAGATCTGCCCGCGCATGGCGGCCTTCTCCGCCTCGCCCAGCCGGTCGATGGCGGTGAAGACCTCGGCCGCGTTGCCGTCGCGCGCCACCAGCGCGCCCTTGATCTCGCCGAGCACCATCGCCAGCGCCGCGGGGCGGCCCGCGGCGAACGCCTGCTCCGCCTCCTCCAGCTTCCGTCCGAGCCACTCGGCCAGAATCATCATATTGCGTCGACCATCTCCAGTGGGGCACCGCACCGTCATGCCGGGTCGCGTCGCAGGTAAGGTGCCACACGGGCCGGAAATACCGATCCCGCCGCCCCTCCGCGGCCGGAAATCCACCCCTCAGCACGTCCCTTTCCGGCGGCGGACGAAGCGAAGCGGCCACCCCGGAGAGGGGTGGCCGCCTGAAAACGCGCGATACGCCGCGCGTCAGTCTCCGCAGCAGCAGCAGCAGCAGGCGCCGTCGCAGCAGCCGTCCTTGCAGCACTCGCAGTCGCAGCAGGGCTCGGGAGAGTTGGTCATCGTGCGCCTCCAGGATCGCGGTCGGTGGAAGTCGTCTCGCCTGAAGGATACCCGGTGATGCGGAACGGGACAAGCGTGGGCGGCGAGCCGTTTCCGTGAGCCGGCGCGGGGTTGACAGGGGCCGGCAGTTCGGGTAGAATTCGGCTTCCCTTTTTCGGGAAATCCTACGAGCAGAGCACACGTGCCGGCGCCGAGAGGGCGCCGCTGTTTTCCGGAGAACCGCCTTGCCGAACAACAAGTCCGCCGAGAAGCGCATGCGGACCAACGAGATCCGCGCCGAGCGCAACCGTGCGTTCCGCTCCCGCCTGCGCACCGCGCTGAAGAAGGTCCGCACCGCGTCGGATTCGACCGGGGGCGCAGCGGCGCTCCGCGAGGCGTCGTCGCTGCTCGACCGCGCCGCGCGCAAGCGGATCATCCACCCGAACAAGGCCGCGCGCGCCAAGTCGCGCCTGAGCGCCTTCATCGGGCGGCTCGCCGGCGCGTAAGCGCGGGCTGACGCAGGGCCGACCAGGCCCGCCGACCTCAGCGGTCGGCGGGCCTTTCGTTCGTCACCGGCGGCCGGCTCCGGTCAGTCGAGGATGAGGGCGGCGATCACCACGCCCACCACGATCGCGGCGACGAGGTAGAGGAAGTCGTTCGAAATCGCGGACTTCTGCCCCTGCGCCCGCTCCCGCTCGGTGCTCGCCACCTGCCGGCGGACCTCGTCGGTGGTGGGGTACAGGCTGGGCTTGGGCGCGTGCTGCGGCGCGGGCGCGGCGGCCTCGGCGGCCGGCTGCGCCTCCGGCGCCAGCGCGGCGGACTGGGCCTTCAGCGGCGCCGCGCACAGCACGCACGCGGCCAGGGCGAACAGGAGCTTGCGCATCACGGCCTCCACGTCTCGGGTAAGGTTTCTCAGCGATCGACCGCCCCCGACGCAAGTACGGTGCTCAACCGGGCGCCGGCGGGTTTGTGGCTCACGAAAATCACATCGTGGTGATTTGTGGATCACATACCCAGATTCATGAGCCACAAACTGGGTTGATGCGATTTCATGAGCCACAAACTGGGTTGATGCGATTTCGTGAGTCTCAAACGGGGTTGATGCGATTTCGTGAGTCTCAAAACGGGTTGATGCGATTTCGTGAGTCTCAAGGAGTCGGTGCCGGCCGGCCCTCGGTGATCGCCAACAGCTCGGGGAACGAGAGGATGGCCGCACGGCGGCCTCCACCCGGCATGAACTCGGCCAGCAACCCTCCCCGTCGCGCCGCGAGCAGAATGCGATTGGCGGTGGGCTTCGGGATTCCCGATGAAGCCACGAAGTCCGACGACTTGAAGATCGGGCGGGAGAAGAACCAGTCGAGCGCGCGCACGCCGTACAGCGATCGGATCTCGGCCGTGATCCATTCTTTCCGGGAGCGATACAGCTCGAGGATGGAGCGCGCCCGGGCTTCGTTGGCTCCGGCCTGCAGCACCACGGCGCGCAGAAAAAAGGCGACCCAGCCAGTCCAGTCGTCGTCACGCGACACCGCGAGCAAGCGGTCGTAGTACTCGGCGCGGTTCGCTTCCAGGAAAGCGCTGATGTAGAAGTTGGGGCTGCTCAACAGTCCCTTCTCCACCAGGAAGAGCGGAACCAGGAGCCGCCCGAGCCGGCCATTCCCGTCGAGGAACGGGTGAATCGCCTCGAACTCCGCGTGCAGAATGGCGAGCTGCACCAGCCGGTCGGGCGCATCCACGTGGAGGTACCGTTCCCACAGCGACATGGCATCGGGCACGGCCTCCGGCGAGACGGGGACGAAGCGGGCCGTCTCGCGCGACGAGCCCGCGGGGCCGATCCAGTTCGCCACCCGCCGGTACTTCCCCGGAGCTCGCGATTGGCCGCGCACGCCATGCATCAGGACGGCGTGTGCCTCCTTCACGATGCGCTGCGAAAGTGGCAGCGACTTCATCAACTGCACCGCGTGCCGCAGCGCCGCGCGGTAGTTCAGTACCTCCTGGATGTCGGCCGCCTTCTCGCCGCTCTCGACGGTTCGGCCACCGTGGGCTTCGTATGCGAGCACCTCGTCGAAGGTCGCCTGCGTCCCCTCGATCCGGCTGGACAACACCGCCTCCTGCGTGGTGAGCGGCGCCAGGAGCACGTCGGGGTTGGGAACGCCCTGAAGCACGCCTTCGTACCGCGCGACGGCGGCACTCGCCGGTCCGAGGAGCGGGATCAGAGCCGACCAGTCGAGGTCAGCCGGAGGGAAGCGGTCACGATGGTACTCGACGGGCATTACGCCTCCTTCCCGCGTGCTGCCCGATCACGGCCAGCCATAGGGCCTCCCCGGCAACGCCGACGGGTTGAACCGTACGAGGCATGCGCCGCGGGCGCGATGATTCAAGCCGCACTCCGCCGCGCTGCGAGGTCCGGGCCGCCGACCACCCAGCGCTTGGGCTGCGCCATCACCCGCTGCACGAAGCCGCTCTCCGCCTCGGCCGAAAGCTGGTCGCGGTCGCGGCCGATCACGTCCAGCCGGCGCGGGAGGAAGAGGTCGGCGTCCACCAGCAGCCCCATCGCCTGCCGCAGCGCTTCCCGGGGGCCGGCGAGGAAGAGGTCCAGGTCGCTCTCCGGCCGCGGCTCGCCCCTGCCCACGGAGCCGAAGACGAAGGCGAGGTCGAGCCCCGGCGCGTCGACCAGCGCCTCGCGCAGCACGTCCACGGGGTCGGCGCCGGCGCGCATCAGCAGCATCCACGCGTGCCAGCACCCGTTCTCCTCGTCGGCGGCGTAGACGGCGCGCGCGCCCTCGCGCTGCCGCCGCAGCGCGCCCAGGCCGCACAGCCGCGCCAGCTCCTTCTGCAGCGACGCGCTCGAGAGGAGCGTGCGGCGCTGCAGCTCGCGCACATGGAAGCGGCCGTTGGGATGCACCAGGAAGAAGATCACCAGCCGCGCCATCGCCAGAGACGGGAAGAGGGCGGAGAGGCTTGAATGCCGGGCCGACGCGCGTAGCTTCATCGACAGTTCTCGCGGGGGTGTGCCAAATTATGGCACGGTACCCGCGAAGGCAACGACCGCGTCGACGGGCACAGGGCCGTCCGCCGCTCATGGGCACTTCCGGAGGACCGATGGCCGAGGGGACGACCGCCGCGGAGCACGCGGAGACCCACCGCCTGGTGCTGCAGCGGGTGCAGCCCGCGCTGCTGGGGCTGATGGACGGGTCGGTGAGCACGCTGGCGCCGCTCTTCGCCGCGGCCGAGCTGACCCACAGCCCCATGGCCGCCTTCTACGTGGGGCTCTCGGCCTCGCTCGGCGCCGCCATCAGCATGGGGCTCGCCGAGGCGCTCTCGGACGACGGGGTGATCAGCGGCCGCGGCAACCCGTGGACGCGCGGGCTCATCACCGGGATCGGCACCGTGCTCGGGGGGATGTTCCACACCTTCCCCTTCCTCATCCCCGACCTGGGCCTGGCGCTCACCATCGCCTACGTGGTGGTGGCGATCGAGCTCGTCGCCATCGCCTACATCCGGCGGCACTACATGCACAGCCCGCTGGGCCGCACCCTGGTCCAGGTGATCTTCGGCGGCGCGCTGGTCTTCGCCATCGGCATGCTGCTGGGGAACGCGGGCAGCTGACATCCGGGAAAAGATCGTCTCACGCAGAGACGCGGCGACGCGGAGAGGCTCGGCGGTTCTCTCTGCGTCTCCGCGTCTCTGCGTGAGACGCTTTTTACCCCCGGCGGGACGAATCTTGCGGGCGCGACGCGGTCGCCGGCGCCATCCGAAGCGCCGCGCCGGCCGCGCCATTTTGGTTCCGCGCGGGTCCCCTTCCCCACCTCTCCGCCGGCCCGCGCACGCAGCGAGGCAGCGCAGCCGATGACCGCCGAACGCGACCTCTGGGCCGAGACCGAGCTATCGCGCGCGCTCTTCGAGCAGTCGCCGCTCAGCACCGTCATCTACGATCCGGAAGGGCACCTCCTCGCCGTCAACCCGGCCTTCCAGGCGCTCTGGGGCGTGGGGCTCGACACGGCGCCCCCGGGCTACTCCATCCTCGCCGACCCGGTGCTGGAGCGGCAGGGCGCGCTCCCGCTCATCCGCCGCGCCTTCGCGGGCGAGGCGGTCACGCTCCCCCCCGTGCGCTACGACATCGCCGCCGTGTCCACCAGCGGCGAGGGGCACGCGCGCTGGAGCCAGGCGCACCTCTTCCCCGTGCGCGGCGCGGACGGGGCGGTGACTCACGTGGTGCTCACGCACGTGGACCTCACGCCCGTGATGGAGGCGGAGGAGGCGCTGCG
This sequence comes from Longimicrobiaceae bacterium, assembly GCA_045803205.1. GTDB lineage: Bacteria > Gemmatimonadota > Gemmatimonadetes > Longimicrobiales > Longimicrobiaceae > Longimicrobium. The sequence goes on along the minus strand of JBJMPM010000114.1, from coordinate 10,565 downwards.
CGCCAGCGAGGAGCGCTTCCGCGGCGCGCAGGAGGCGTCGCCCGACGGCTTCGCGGTGCTGCAGCCGGTCCGCGACGAGGCGGGGCGCGTCGCCGACTTCGCCTGGGAGTACGCCAACCCGGCGGCGCTGCGCACCTACGGCGCCACGCTGGAGGAGATCCGCGGCGCGCGGATGCTGGAGCGCAACCCGGGCGCGATGCCGGCGGGGCTCTTCGACGCCTACGTGCGCACGGTGGAGACGGGAGAGCCCTTCGAGACCGAGGTTCCCTACCGCCACGAGGCGTACGACACCTGGTTCCGCGTCACCGCGGTGCGGCTGGGGAGCGGGATCGCGGTGACCTTCAGCGACGTCGGCAGCCGCTACCGGGCGCAGGAGCGCGGACGCAGCCTGCTGGCGCTAGCCACCGCCCTCGGCGAGGCGGCCACCCCCGAGCAGGTGGCGGGGGTGATCTTCCGGGAGACGCTGGCCGCGCTGCGCGCCGACGGCGGGTCGCTGGGGGTGGTGCGCGAGGCGGAGGACGGGGGCGGGCTGGAGGTGGAGATGGTGCGCACCCGCGGCTACGCCCCGGCCGCGGTGAGCCTCTACCGCCTCTTCCCCGTCACCCCCGGCCGGCCGCTCTCCGACGCCATCCTCTCCGGCCGCCCGGTGCTGCTGGGCTCGCGCGAGGAGTGGGAGGCGCGCTACCCCGGGCAGTTCGCCGCCAACATCGAGCCGCTGGGCTACGAGGCGTACGCGGGGCTCCCGGTGCTGATCGGGGACCGGGCGGTGGCGGGGGTCAGCTTCAGCTACGTGGGCCCGCGCACCTTCGACGACGAGACGGCCACCTTCCTGGAGACCATCGGCCGCCTCTGCGCGCAGGCGCTGGAGCGCGCGCGCTCATTCGACGCGGAGCGCCGGGCGCTGGCCCGCAGCCGGACCATCCTGGAGTCGGTGCGCGACGGCTTCATCGCCTTCGACGCGCGGCTGCGCTTCACCTTCGTGAACGACCACGCGGCGGAGCTGCTGGGCCACCCCGCCGGCGCCCTGGTGGGCCGGGCGCTCTGGGAGGCGTTCCCCGAGTCGGAGCACTCCTTCTTCGGCGAGATGGTGCGCGAGGCGCTGCGGACCGGGCGCGTGGCCACGCGCGAGGACTACAGCCGCGTGCTCCGCCGCTGGGTGTACGTGCGCGCCTACCCGGCCGACGACGGGCTGGTGGTGTTCATCCAGGACGTGACGGAGCGGCGCCGCAGCCAGGACGCCTCGGGGTTCCTGGCCGAGGCCAGCCGCGTGCTCGCCTCGTCGCTGGAGTACGAGACCACGCTCGCGGCCCTCGCCGCCGCCGCGGTGCCGGTGCTGGGCGACTGGTGCGCGGTGGACATGCTGGCCGACCCGACCTCCGACGAGTGGCCGCCGCGGGTGGAGCGGCTGGCCGTGGTGCACCAGGACCCGGCGAAGGTGGAGTGGGCGCGGCGGATGGAGGGGGAGCAGCGCCCCGACTGGAGCGCGCCCACCGGCCTTCCGCGGGTGCTGCGCGAGGGGGTCACCGAGTTTTACCCGGCGGTGACGGACGAGATGGTGGCCGCCTCCGCGCGGAGTCCGGAGGCGCTGGAGCGGGTGCGGTCGCTGCAGCTCTCGGCCGTCATCATCGTCCCCCTGATCGCGCGCGGGCGGACGCTGGGCGCGCTCACCCTGGTGATGGCCGAGAGCGGGCGGCACTACGACGAGGAGGACCTGCGCCTGGCCGAGGACCTGGGGCGCCGCGCGGCCGTCGCGGTGGACAACGCGCGCCTCTATCGCGAGGCGGAGCGCGCGCGGCGCGAGGCAGAGGCCGCCAACCGCGCCAAGAGCGACTTCCTGGCCACCATGAGCCACGAGCTGCGCACCCCGCTGAACGCCATCGGCGGGTACACGGAGCTGATGGCGATGGAGCTGCGCGGCCCGCTCACCGCGCAGCAGCGCGACGACCTGGAGCGCATCCGCCGCAGCCAGGCGCACCTGCTGGCGCTGATCAACGCGGTGCTGAACTTCGCGCGGCTGGAGGCGGGGCACGTGACCGTCGAGCCCGCCGACTTCGCCGTGGACGCGCTGGTGCGCGAGGCGGTGGAGCTGATGGAGCCCCAGGCGCGGGCGCGCGAGCTGGTGCTGCGCGCGGCGGAAGGGCACGGCCTGGTGGCGCACGCCGACGCCGGCAAGGTGCGGCAGGTGGTGCTGAACCTCCTCTCCAACGCGCTCAAGTTCACCCCGGCGGGGGGCGCGGTGACGGTGTGGTGCGAGGTGGCGGACGAGGGGCGGTGCGCGGCCATCTACGTGCGCGACACGGGGATCGGGATCGCGGCCGAGCAGCTCGGGCAGGTGTTCGACCCCTTCGTGCAGGTGGGGCGGAGCCTGTCGGCGCCCACCGAGGGCGCGGGGCTGGGGCTCGCCATCAGCCGCGACCTGGCGCGGGCGATGGGCGGCGAGCTGACGGTGGAGAGCGCGCCGGGCGCGGGCTCCACCTTCACCCTCACCCTGCCGCTGGGCGTCGCGGAGGAGGCGGCGGCCTGACAATCAGTGCGGAAGTGCGGAAGTGCGGGAATGTTTCGTTGCGACGATGCGAGTGAACTCGCCGCTACAACGTCACGCAGTCCGCCTGCGCGGACTTCTCGTGGCCGGGGAGCGGTCGAATCGCCCCTGCCATCGTCGCAGCCTCGATCAGCAACGCCACCGTGCACTGGGATGCTCAAGCGCAGTTGATGTCCGCGAAGGCGGACAGCGTGCTGTTGTAGCGGCGAGTTCACTCGCATCGTCGCCGCCACGCACTCACGCACTCCCGCACTTCCGCACTCACGCACTGGTCGAGAGCGCATCGGCGATGCGGCTGGAGAGCTCCACGTGCAGCACCAGCACGTTGGGGTCGCGCCGGCAGACCAGGTCGTAGCGGTTGACGGTGGGCTCGTCGCCCTCGTCCACGGCGACGAGCTCGCGCGCCTGCTCGGCGAAGGCGCGCGCGTGGGCCTCGGTGACCATGGCGTCGCCGGCCAGCGCCTCGTCGATCTCCACGATCAGCCCGGAGAAGGGGCGCAGCCAGGCGAAGAAGGGGTCCTCGAGGAGCGCCTTGAGCAGCTCGCCGCTGGTGGCGGGGCCGCGGCTGCGCTCCCACTCGCCGCGCTCGGCGTCGATCAGCGCCTTGTGCAGCCGCAGCAGGGCCAGCCGCACCGCCTTCAGGCGCTCGCGCCGCGGCTCCGGGGTGGGGTTCGTACGACGTTGCATGCTCGCCGCGACACGAAAGAACCGCGCCAGCAAGCATACGAACAGCAATCTCTCACAGAGGCCACAGAGGTCACAGAGGTCGGAGCGAGTCCTCCGTGACCTCTGTGACCTCTGTGAGAGATTGCTGTTCAAGTCATCGCGCTGAAGCGGGAGATGTAGCGGTTCAGGCGGACGGAGACCTCACCGAGCGCGGCGGCGGCGCGCTCGATCTCGGCCAAGGTGTCGGCCTGCTCGGTGGCGGCTTGGGCCACGCGGGTGGCGCCCTCGCCGTTCTCCCCCGCCAGCCGGGAGACCGCCGCCAGCTCGTCGCGCAAGCCGGCGACGCGCTCCTGCTGCTCGTGCGCCAGCTCCGCCATCCGCGAGGTGAGCTCCGCCGACCCCGCGGCCGCGGTCACGATCCGGTCGACGGATTCCAGCGCCGCCTGAGACAGGTCGCCCACGTTGGCCACGCGGGCGGCGCCCTGCTCCATCCGCCCCAGCGCCGCGTCCATCTGCGCGCGCACCGAGTCCACCATCTCCGCCGCCTGCGCCGCGGCGCGGCCGCTGCTGTCCGCCAGCTTGCGCACCTCCTCGGCGACCACCGCGAAGCCGCGCCCGTGCTCGCCGGCGCGCGAGGCCTCGATCGCCGCGTTCAGCGCCAGCAGGTTGGTCTGCTCCGCGATCTCGTGGATGGTGGAGACCAGCGCCGAGATCCGCCCCGAGGCACGCGCCAGCGAGGCCAGCTCCCGCGCCTCGCCGTCCACGAAGTCGCGCAGCTCCACCAGCCGCTCCAGCGCCTCGCGCATCGCCGCCCGGTTCTCGGCCGCCAGCGTCCCCGCCCCGCGGCTGGTGGCCGCCGCGTCGCGCGCGTCCGCCACCATCGCCGAGGTGGCGCCCGCCAGCGCCTCCGTCGCCTCCAGCCCGCGGGCGGTGCGCGCCCCCTGGTCGGCGATGCGCGCGCGGATCTCGCCCGCGTGGCCCGCCACCCCCTGCCCGCTCTCGCGCAGCTCCGAGAGCCGCCCGCCCAGCGCGCGCAGCTCGTCCTCCATCTCCGCCGCGCTCTGCGTCATCGGCCGCACCAGCGAGTCGAGCTGCATCGCCAGCGCCACCTGCCGCCCGAAGCGCTCGATCAGCCGCACCTCGTTCGCCCCGTAGGCGCCGGGGCGGTGGTGCGCGACCTCCAGCACTCCCAGCGTTCTGCGCCCGTAGCGCAGCGGCTGCAGCACCAGCGACCGCACCGCGGCCGACACCCCCTCCGCCCGCGGGTCGCGGCGCGCGTCGGCCACCACCACCGCCTCGTCCTGCGCCAGCGCGGTGTCGCGCAGCCCGTCGACCGCCAGCCCGTCGGCGCCGGGGGGGTAGATGGAGCGCAGGCGCCCCGCCCCGCCGGCGTAGATGTGCAGCCGCGTCCACTCCACCAGCCGCGCCGCCAGCTCCTCGATGCGCGCCAGCGACTCGTCCAGCGGCATCCCGGCGGCGATCACCGCCTCCATCGCCACCACCTTGCGCAGCTCCTCGCTGGCGATGGCCTCCACGATCAGCGCGCGCGCCAGCACCCCGACCACCGCGAGGGGGACCAGGATCAGCAGCCAGACCCATCCCTCGCCCGCGAAGCGCAGCGCCGCCGTGGCCACCAGCGCCGCGATGGCCCCCAGCCCCGCCGAGACGAACTCGTAGCGGAGGATGACCATCCACTCGGCGCTGGTGAGCTTGCCGCGCGCCACCAGCGAGAAGTAGAAGAGCCCGCGCGTGAAGGTGAAGTAGGCGAGGAAGTAGAAGGCGAGCGCGGGAACGCCGGTGAGGGCCAGGGGGTCGGGCGAGGCGTCGCCGGTCCAGGCGCGCACCGCGGCGTAGACGCCGGCCGCCGCGGCCGCCGCCACCACCTCGCGCCCCGCGTTCACGGCGCTCGGGAACCCCTGCTTGCCGCGCAGCAGGTCGCCCAGCAGGGTGCCGCCGGCCGCGGCCAGGAGCGCGGCGGTGGGCTGGCGGAGCAGCGTGAGCGCCGCCACCGGCACCACCGTCATGGTGATGTAGGCGAACTTGCTGAGGCTCACCGCCCCGTAGCGGAGCGCCGCCACGGCCACCAGCCCGATGCCGGCCGCGGCGTACCCGCGCGGCGGTGGGGGCCAGCGCAGCCACGAGGCCGCCAGCACCAGCGCCCCCAGCCACACCAGCCCCCGCGCGTACTCCCGCAGCAGGAGGGCGAGCCCGCGTGAGGAGGCGCGCGGCGCGGCGGCCGCGGGCTCAGCCACCCGCGCCGCCCTCCAGCGCGCGCCGCAGCTCCCGCATCAGCGCCCGCCCCCCCTCCACCCCCTCGCGGTCCAGCCGGTCCACCAGCGCGCTCCCCACCACCACCCCGTCGGCGATGCCGCCCACGAACGCCGCCTGCTCCGCGGTGGAGATGCCGAAGCCCACGGCGACGGGGACGTCGGTCGCCGCGCGCAGCGCCGCCACCTCGCGCTCCAGCCCCGCCGAGAGCGCCTCGCGCGCGCCGGTGACCCCGGTGCGCGAGACGTAGTAGAGGAAGCCGCGCGCCGCCCGGGCGATCTCGCGGGCGCGCTCCGGCGTGGTGGTGGGCGCCACCAGGCGGATCAGGTCCAGCCCGCTCTCCTCGAACTGCCGCTCCAGCTCCGGCGCCGCCCCCACCGGGAGGTCGGTGAGCAGCACTCCGTCGGCCCCGGCGGCCGCCGCGTCGGCCAGGAAGCGCTGCAGCCCGTGGTGGAGCACGGGGTTGAGGTAGGTGAAGAGCACCACCGGCGTGTCGTGCGCGCGCCGGAAGTCGGCGAGCGCCTGGAGCGTCCAGGGGAGGTCGACCCCCTGCTCGATGGCCAGGAAGGAGGAGCGCTGGATGGTGGGCCCGTCGGCCAGCGGGTCGCTGAAGGGGACGCCCAGCTCGATCAGGTCGGCGCCCTCGGCGGCGAGCATCTCCAGCACCGCGGCGGTGTCGCCGGGAGAGGGATGGCCGGCGGTGACGTAGGGGACGAGCGCGGCACGGCCCTGCGCGCGCGCCGCCGCGAAGGCGCGCGCCGCCCCGCCGCGGTCAGACGAAGTAGTCGCCGACATTGATTCCGTACCGCTCCGGGTCCGTCGTCTTGATGATGCTGCGCACCGGCCGCCCGTCGGCCCCCGTCTCGGAGAGGTCCACCAGCCGCGGCGGCGAGACGGGCACGCCCAGCGAGTCGAAGACCACCTTCACGATCGGCTGGTGCAGCGCCTCGGGGTCGGGGTTGGCCTGCACCACCACCGCCAGCTCGTAGGTGTCGAGGATGACCACGCTCCCCACCGGGTAGATCCCGGTCATGGAGATGAAGGCCTTCACCACCAGCGGGTCGAAGCCGCGCCCCGGGTTGTCGCGCATCTCCCGCAGCACCCGGTCGGCCGACCAGGGCTGCGACTGGTAGCTGCGCTTGGTGGTGGCCGCGTCGAAGGCGTCGGCCACCGCCACGATCCGCCCGAAGAGGGTGGGCTGGCGCGGGCGGATGGAGCGCGGGTACCCCGTCTGGTCGACCTTCATGTGGTGCTCGTACGCCACCAGCATGGCCCGCAGCGGGAGCTCGGAGAGGCCGCGCATCTCGAAGAGCGAGAGGAGCCCCTCCACCGGGTGGTCCTGCAGCACCGCCATCTCCTCGGCCGTGAGCGCGCCGGGCTTGTTGATGAGCTCCACCGGCATGCGCACCTTCCCCACGTCGTGCAGCAGCGCGCCCAGCCCCAGCTCGTACAGCTCCGCCTTGCCGAAGCCCAGCTTCTTCCCCAGGGTGACGGAGAAGATGCAGACGTTCACCGAGTGGGTGAAGGTGTAGACGTCGTAGTCGCGCAGCGTGGTGAGCCCCACGATGGAGGCCTCGTTGGTGAGCACCTGGTCCACGATCGCCTGCACCGCGCGCTTCACCGGGCGCAGGCTCACCCCGCGCCCCATCCTGAGCCCCGTCATGGCCTCGCGCGCCACCGCCACCGTCTGCGCGTAGGTGCGCTTGGCGATCTGCCGCGCCTTGTCGCCGGTGGGGTCGGGCTCGCCCTCGCGGTCGGGGCCCACGGCCAGGTGCAGCACCGCCGTCTTCCCCAGCCGCTCGAAGAAGGCGCCGAAGGGGTCCTCCTCGGCCGGCTCGGCGTTGACCAGCGCGAGCAGCGCCGTCCACTCGCCGCGCTCGGCGCCGCGGAAGACCTCGAGCTGGCCGATGCGGTGGCGCGACAGGGCGCGCCCCACCTGCCCGTAGGTGGCGTAGCTGGCGAGGTCGACGCGCAGCCGCACGTCGTTCACGAAGAAGAAGTCGGCCACGTAGCGCACCACGATCTCGCTCTCGCCCCCCAGCAGCGCGGCGGCGGCCGCCTCCAGCTCGCCCAGGGCGTGCACCACCGCCTGGTTCTCCAGGGGATAGAGCTGCAGCGCGCGCAGCGCCCCGGCCAGCGCGAAGAGGAGGTCGCGGCCGCGGCGCTGCAGGTCGCGGTCTTCCGCGCTCAGCGCGGGCGAGGGCTGGGCGGCGGCACGCGTGGCCTCGCCGCCGGGGATCAGCGTGTCGCTCACTGGCGGATGGACTTGAGGGCGCGCCCCACGGCGCTGCGCACCACCGGGTCGGGGTCGGCGGCGGCGCCGTTCAGCGCCTTCTCGGCGGCGGGGTGGCGCACCTTCCCCAGCCCCAGCGCCGCGCAGGCGCGCAGGTCGGCGCTCTCGCGCCGGCCGATCCAGCTCCGCCCGTTCAGGATGCGCTCCAGCACCGGCACCCCCTCGGCCCCCGCCAGCCCGCCGTACGCTTCGAAGAAGGCGATGCGCTCGGTGAGGTCGGCGTCGCGCAGCCGCTTGCCGTCGAGCGCCGCCTCGAGCTTCGCCTTCGCCGGGGCATAGCGGAGCGCGGCCAGGGCGCGGGCGGCGGCCACGCGGACCTCGCGGTCGCCGTCTTCCAGCGCGGCCTCCAGCGCCTCGGCGGCGCTGGTGGAGCGCAGCTCCTGCAGCGCCTCGATCGCCGCCAGCCGGGTGGCGGCCTCGGGGCGGCGCAGCAGCCGCGCCACGTCGCCCGCCGCGGTCTGGATGCGCACCCGGCCGACGAGCCGCGCGGCGCCCGCGGCGACCGCCGGGTCGTGGTCCAGGAGGAGCCGCGCCAGGTGCTCGCGCGCGCTCCCGGCCAGCCGCTCGGTGGCCGCCTGCACCGTGCGGCGCACGGCCGGCGAGGCGCTGCTCTCGGCGGCGCGCAGCAGCGGGCCCAGCGCCTCGGGGGGGAAGTAGGAGAGGAGGGCGGAGAGCGACTTCTCGTCGGCCGCGCCGCCGCTCTCCTCCACCGTGCGCACCAGCTCGGCCACGGTGGCGGGGTCGGCGAGCTGGTCGAAGAGGGCGCGGAGCTGGCGCATCACCGGCACCGCCAGCCGCTGCCCGCCGGTGGCGATCCCCACCAGCTCGGAGAGGAGGCGCGCCGCGGTGCCCAGCCGCGCCGAGCCCAGGAGCGTGGGGAGGAGGTCGCCCAGGATGCCGACGATCTGCTCCTGGCGGAGCGGGCCGCTGTCCTGCACGCGGTCGAAGAGGGCGTTCAGCACGTCCATCCACACGTCGCGCCCCATCTCCCGCTCCAGCTCCAGCTCCAGCCGCCGCAGCTCGTCGGCGTCCAGGAAGTAGAGCGCCCCGCGGAAGTCGTCGGGGCTCACCGTGCCGGCCCGGGTCAGCTCCTCGCGCTCCTCCTCGAGCTGGAACTGCGCCTGCTCGGGCTGCTCGCCGCTGGGCGCGGGGAGCACCGTGCCCTCGGGGAGCCCCTCCACGTAGCGGTAGCGGAGATGGTACCAGTCGCGGTCCCAGAGCAGGGTCAGCAGGTCGTCCTGCTCGTCGCGCACCCGGGAGACGCGCGCCAGCACCTCCAGGAAGGCGTCGAGCTCCTCGCGCTCGAAGCCGCGGTGGAAGCTCACCTCGCGCAGCCCGTCGCGGTACATCGCGAAGGCCAGGTTCTCGCGGAAGCTCCCCTCGCGCGGGCGGCCGTCCTCGCGCGCGTACCCGGGGCGCTCGCTCCCGCCGTCGTCGCCCTGGTAGACGGGAAGGCCGTTCCAGAGCAGCTCGCGCTCCTCCACCGCCAGGGTGAAGAAGGGGGCGAGGGCGAAGGTGGCGCGCAGCGTGTCGCGCAGCTGCTCCACGATGCGGTCGAGCGCGGGACTGTGCCCCTCGTACAGCAGGTGCGTCCGCCACGCCTTGGCGATGCCGCGCAACGCGCCCTGCACCGCGGCGCGCACCTCGGCGTCGCCGGGGGCGGATGCGGCGGTGGGCGTGCCCGGAGTGGCGAGGGTTTCCGTCATGGGGACCGGCGGGAGAGGATCGGGGGGACGGGCGCACAGAGTAACGCGGTGGGACCGTTTCCACAACGCATTTGTTCCCAGTCGCGCGCCTTTCGTCCCCTTGCGTGCACCACCCGCGCGGGCGCGGTCACCCCGCGAGCTCCGCCACCTGCGCCACGTCCTTGTCGCCGCGGCCGGAGAGGCAGACGACCACGGGGCCGCGCTCCTTCCAGCGTGTCCCCTCGCGCAGCAGGAAGGCGATGGCGTGGGCCGACTCGAGCGCGGGGATGATCCCCTCCAGCCGCGCCAGCCGCCCGAAGGCGTCGAGCGCCTCGGCGTCGGTCACCGAGGTGTAGCGGGCGCGGCCGCTGTCCTTGAGGAAGGAGTGCTCGGGCCCCACGCCGGGGTAGTCGAGCCCGGCGGAGACGGAGTGCGCGGCGGCCACCTGGCCGTGGCCGTCCTGCAGCAGGTAGCTGAGGCAGCCGTGCAGCACGCCGGGCTTCCCCAGGGTGAGGGTGGCGGCGTGGCGCCCGGAGTCGACCCCCTCGCCCGCGGCCTCGATCCCCACCATCTCCACCTCCGCGTCGCCCACGAAGGGGTGGAACATGCCGATGGCGTTGGAGCCGCCGCCCACGCACGCCACCACCGCGGCGGGGAGGCGCCCCTCGACCTCCAGCAGCTGCGCGCGGCTCTCGCGGCCGATCACCGACTGGAAGTCGCGCACCATGCGGGGGTAGGGGTCGGGGCCGACCACCGAGCCGATGATGTAGTGCGTGTCGCCGACGTTCGTGACCCAGTCGCGGATGGCCTCGTTGGTGGCGTCCTTGAGGGTGCGGGTGCCGCTCCCCACCGGGCGCACCTCGGCGCCCAGCAGGTTCATGCGGTAGACGTTCAGCGCCTGGCGCCGCACGTCTTCCTCGCCCATGTAGACCACGCAGCGCAGGCCGAAGAGGGCGCAGGCGGTGGCGGTGGCCACGCCGTGCTGCCCCGCCCCGGTCTCGGCGATGATGCGCTCCTTCCCCATGCGGCGGGCGAGGAGCACCTGGCCGAGCGAGTTGTTGATCTTGTGCGCGCCGGTGTGGTTCAGGTCCTCGCGCTTGAGCCAGACGTC
>JBJMPM010000105.1:0-2638 GCA_045803205.1 Longimicrobiaceae bacterium | reverse complement strand
AGGACGAAGCGCGTCTCGGCCTTGGCCCGCTGGAAGTGCCGGTAGACGCACCCGCCCGCCTCCACCGTCGGCCGCAGCGACCCCTTCTTCTTCGGCACGCCGGGGTAGGCCGTGCCGAAGCTCCAGTGGCCCTGGTAGGCGGTGAGGTAGGCGAACCCCTTCGCGGGCGAGAAGAGGAGGTACTCGTCCCACGGGTAGTCGCGGCCCTCCACGCGGATGGAGCGCACCTGGAAGCCGATGGCCTCCCACTCGCGGCCGCGCAGCGTCCCCGCCGTTCCCAGCGGGATCTTCGGCCGGTACTCCATCTGCCGCTCGGCCGACTGCAGCACGCGGAAGCCTTCGCTGCGCGCATCGAGCACCGAGCGGCAGTGCTCGCAGACCACGCTCACCGCGCGGTCGGCGGTGCGCACGGTCACGCTTCCGCCGCAGTTGGGGCAGGAGACCGTCTTCGCCGCCGCGCGGATCTCCTCCGGCTCGCGCAGGGGCGAGAGCGCCAGCTCCTCGAACTCCGCCCGCGCGCCGGTGAAGAGCAGCGGCGGGTCCTCGCTGTAGTCGATGGTGGCGAACTGGCCCTCCGCGCCGCGCAGGTCGGCGAAGGCCATCTCCCCCGGCTCCCAGCGCTCGAAGGGGAGCTCGCCCTCGGTGCCGGCGTAGCGCGCGCGGGTGATGCCGGTCACGGTGTACGGCTGGCCGGCCAGCGCGAGCTCCTGCCCCGGCTGGAGCTGCTTCGCGGCGGGGAGCCGCTCGGCCGGGGCGGCCTCGGTGACGGCGTACTCGGCCTGCGCGTCGGAGAGCCACCCGGTGCGGCCGTCCTCGAAGGCCAGGTGCCACTCGTTCCAGCGGCCGCGCTCGTACGCGTAGATCAGCCGCCCCACGACCTCGAAGCGGCGGCCGCGCCAGGCGCCGCGCGTCCCCAGCCGGATGGGCGAGACGCTGGGCGGCACGCTGGCCTTCACGCCGACCGCGCGCAGGTCGATGTCGGTGCGCACCAGCACCGAGGTGCAGTAGCGGCAGGTGGTCTGCACCGAGGCGGCGGAGACGAACTCCACCGGGGCGCCGCAGCTCGGGCAGCTGGCGGAGAAGCGGGTCACGGCCGTGCGGCGGGCGTGGCCGCGTACGGCCGGTCTACGGCGCGCACCACCACCTCGTCGGCGCCGAACAGCTCGCGCAGCCGCGCCTCGTAGGGCCACTCGGGGCGCGGGCGGCAGCAGAAGAGGTTCAGGCAGAGCGAGCCGTGCTCGGGGAAGGTGTGCACGGAGAGGTGGCTCTCGGCCAGCAGGCAGAGCCCGGTGATGCCGCCCGGCGCGGGGAACTGGTGCCACTGCGGCTCGGCCACCGGGTGCAGCCCCAGCTCGCGCACCATGCGCGCGAACAGCGCCCGCAGCGTCGCGAGATCCGCGAGGAGCGGGGGGCGGCAGCCGTGCGCCTCGACCAGCCACTCGCGCCCGCTCGCCGCGGGTTCGTCCCAGGGAGACGGGTCCGCGGCGGTGCGGGAGGGGCCGGAGTCGGGGGAGAGGTGGCTCACCGAAGGCGGAGATGCGGGTCTGTCGGGGGCGGCCGGATGCTGAACCTACCCGCCCCCGGGAGAGGCGACAAGCGCTCTCGTCACCGGCGTCGTCCGGCGCCGGCGACGTACACGTACGCACCGCGGGCGCGGCTGGTTTCGGCCTAAGGCGTTGGAACGCACGGCCCTACCGCCGCTTCCGGGTCAGCGGGGCGCGGCGAACAGGTACACGGCCGTCGCCGCGCAGGTCGCGAGGACCACGGCCATCGAGGCCCAGCCGAGCGCCGCAACCGCGAGGTGCGGACGCCATCCGGCGCGCTCCTCGCGGCCGGGGCGGGGGACGAGGAGCGCGCCGAGGGCCAGGCCCCCCAGCAGCCCGCCGAGGTGCCCGGCGTTCGCGATGAAGCGGAACCCCACCAGCCCCACGGCCGCCACGAAGGCGACGTCCTTCAGCATGGTGGCGGCGAAGCCGTGCGGCACCCGCTCGCGGCGCCGGAAGCCGACCACCGTGAGGAAGCCGATCAGCCCGAGCAGCCCGCCCGACGCGCCCACCATCGGGATGTCCGGGCCGAGCGCGAGGCCCACCAGGCCGCCGGTGATCACGGTGACCAGGAAGACGAGCGGCAGCAGGGCCCGGGCCGCGTGCACCTCCATCAGCTTCCCGAGCGAGAGGAGCGCGAGCAGGTTGAACCACAGGTGGATGGGATGCGCGTGCATCATCCCGTAGCTCAGCAGCCGCCACCACTCGCCGGCCCTCACCGCGGCCGGAAGCATCCCCGCCACGCGTGCCGACTCTCCCGGCGAGATCGCCTGCGCCGCCGCGACCGCCACGATGGCGCCCGCCAGCACCTGCGTGAGCCGCGCCTTCTGGCCGCGGAGCCACGCGTCGTGCGCCGAGTCCTCCATCTCCCGGGTGACGGTGGCGGCCTCCAGCCGCCGCGCGGCGCGCCGGGCGTGCAGCCGCAGGCCCAGGACCAGGACCCCGATGCCGATGAAGAAGAAGGTGGCGGAGCCCGGCTTCAGCCCCCCGCCGCCCAGGAGCACGCCGGCGAGGGCGGCCACGACGAACGCGAGCGGACCCCAGTATGCGCCGCGTGCGGCCGCGACCCGCCGCTCGCGCTCCAGCGCCAGGAG
>JBJMPM010000011.1:0-9798 GCA_045803205.1 Longimicrobiaceae bacterium | reverse complement strand
AAAGAGCCGCGTTCTCTTGCAAGTGCTATTCCCATCCAACTGAAGGCTACGCTGATAACAGCGATGAGAAGCACGCTGTATAAACGCGGCAGTGTCATTGTCTTCGCATTCGGATCCCTCAACGCAAACATCCTCTTCCAGTGAAGATCACTGCGGTCGCTCATTTCGCACCTCCGATAGCACCATCCACCTTAGCGATGAGCGAAAGAACGGTCTTGCCCGTGAGCAAGGCAACCCCTGCGCCTGCTACCCACGTCGGGTGGCTGAGTGAAAGTGGGGTAATGGATGGATCTAGAAGCTCGAGTCCGCCCAAACCAAGTCCACCAACTCCAAGCATTTTGGAAACCGCAAAGGAAATATACTCGTTGGCGGCAGCCAATTTACCCTGGCGCTTGATTTTCTTGATCTGTTCTTCCCGCTTGGCATCCTCAAGATCGTTTTTTGTAGCCATTTATAATCCCAAAGTAAAAGTTTGCGACCTATTGCAGGCGAGTTCAACCAACTACGGTAGAACGAAAAATACGAGGCAGTGCCATCGTCTCGCAAGGAATTTCGCACACAGGCGACTTTGTGATCATCGCTCGTAGGTACCGACCAGCTCGCCGCGCGCGACGACGTGGCCCTCCATCGCACGTTCCAGCTCGGACGCGGTCGGGCCGTCCATCCCCTCCACCAGGATGTCGAGCGCGTAGAGCTTGTGCACGTAGCGGTGGCGGCCGGAGGGGGGACACGGCCCGCCGTAGCCGGTGCGCTTGAAGTCGTTGACCCCGGCCATCGTCCCGGCCGGGAGCGCGCCGCCGCCCGATCCCGCGCCCTCCGCCAGCCCGGCGGCCGACGGCGGGAGGTTGTAGACGACCCAGTGCACCCACGTCCCCCGCGGCGCGTCGGGATCGTCGACGATCAGCGCGAGCGACTTCGCGGCGGACGGCACGCCGCTCCACGCCAGCGGCGGCGACAGGTCGCGTCCGTCGCAGGTGTGCACGGCGGGGATGGGCCCGTTCGCCGTGAACGCGGGGGAGGTCAGGGCAATGGTCATCGGACCCTCCGGAGCCTTGTGGCCGGGTTTCGAGCAGGCGACGACGGCGAGGGACAGCAGGAAAGCTGCGCAGCGTGAAGGCAGGCTCATCGCATCTCCAGGTTTGTCGACGGCAATCACGCAAGCACGGTGGCCGGGGCGGACCCTACATCTTCGCCATCGGCACGTACGTCTGGAACTCGCAGCCGGGGCGCACGGGGATGTAGACGACCTCCGGCCGCCGCGGGTTGGCGACGGGCTCGGCGAACACCGCCACCCCGCGATACGCCGCGACCGGCACCACGTCGGTCACGGCCAGGATGCGGGGGAGGCCGTACTTCACGTAGAGGCCGCCCGCCACCGTGATGAACTGGGAGTACACGTACCACGGCGCGTTCAGCGCGTACGTGCTGTCGGCCGGGAACGCCCGAGCGAGCGGCACGCCGCCATGGACGGTGTCGCCGCTGAAAAAGACCTGCGCTTCGACGGACTCCAGGCGCCCGTTCCGAACAACGCAGTACTGGAACACGGGTGGGATCGTCACGGAGGAGATGGGCGGTGGAAGCCGCATCGTCCGCGCTGTGTCGGCAACGGGCGCCGGCGGAGCGGGCGGGACGCCGCGCGCGCATCCGGCGGCGAGTGCCGCGACCAGTACCGGCAAGGTGCGCATGCCGTTTCGCTCGCGTGACCTGTCCACCGTGAGAGCCACCGATCTACTTGATCCCCGTCATCATGTACGGCTGGAACTCGCACACGGGCCGCGTGGGGATGTAAATCACCTCCGGCCTGTCGCGGGGCATCGTGGGTTCCGCGAAGACGGTGGTGCCGCGGAAGGTGCCGATCGGCACCACGTCCGTGGATCCCAGGAGGCGGGGAAGGCCGTACTTGACGTATCTGCCCAGCCCGAACGCAATCGGCTCGTTGTCCCGGTACCACGAGGTGTTCAGCGCAAACGTGCTGTCGGTGGGGAAGGCGGCGTGGAACGGCCGGCCCTGGTACGTGGTGTCGCCGCGCTGGGGGTTGTACTGGATTTCCACATCCTCCATGCGCCCATTCCGCACGACGCAGGTCCTCAAGCCGTCGACGATGATCCCGACCGGTGGAGGAGGCGGCCGCGGTGCAGGCGGAGCCGGGCTCGGCAGCGGCTCCGGCGCCGCAGGCGGAGATGCCGGCCTGCATCCCGCGGCGAGGACGGCGAGCACGAGAAGCTGGATGCGCATGCGGCGATCCTTCGCTGGGAACGGTGAAAGCGGTTCAGCCCACCAGCGCCTGCAGCTTCTTCGGCGCGACCATGCAGTAGGCGTCGACCAGGTGCTCGCGCAGCGCGTCGTCGCCGATGCGCTCCAGGATCACGCCGATCCACCCCTTCGGGCCCATGTACGGCGGCACGAAGTAGGTGTCGTCGTCGTCCCCGACGAGCATCTCCTGCACGCCGATGGGCGCGTTGATCCACAGGGCGAGGCGCCCGTCGCCGTGGTGGTCGTGCACGTACATCGCGAACATCCGGTTGCGCACGCGGAAGGTGGGGGCGCCCCACGCCTCCTGCTCCGTAGCCTCGGGAAGCGCCAGCGACAGCCGCCGCACGCGCTCGAGCTGCTCTTCGCTCATGGACGAGCCTCCAGTGCGGACCAGATCTCCGGGTCCTCGGGGCCGAGCACCCAGACGGAGATGCCGCGCAGCCGGTGGCGCTCCACCAGCGCCAGCTTCGCGCGGAAGCTGCGCGCGTTCTCCAGGAAGATCCACTCCCAGGTGCCGGCGCGGGCGTAGTGCGCGAAGGGCACCGCCGCCTCGTCGCTCCACTGCAGCCGCGCGCCGTGGCGCTCGATGAGCCCCATCGCCCGGGCGTGCGAGACCTGCTCGCTGTAGGAGCGCGCCATCTCCGGGGTGATGCGGTCCTCCTGCGAGGTGTACCAGTGCTGCGCGCCGGTGGGAATCCCGAGCGACACCTTCTCCGGCGGCACGTGGCGCAGGACGTAGCGCATCACCGCGTCCATCCAGTCGACCCCGGCCTGCGGCCCCGGCGGCGTGCGGCGGGTGTGCTGCGCGTAGGTCATCACCGAGAGGAAGTCCGCCGCGCGGCCCAGCGCCGCCAGGTCGTATCCCGCCCGCCAGTTCTCGAAGAGCCACTTCTGGTACTGCGTGGCGCCGGCCAGCTCGTCGGGGCGGTGCACCACCGCCAGCGAGAGCTTGAAGCCGGCCGCGTGCAGCGCGTCCGCGGCCTCGCGCACGAGCTGCGTGTAGAGGTCGCGGTCGGCCATCGCCACGTTCTCGAAGTCGAGCTGCATCCCCCAGTAGCCGTGGCGGCGGCAGAGCTCGACCAGCGTCGACACCAGCAGCCGGCGCGCCTCGGGGCTCGCGAGCAGCGCGTGGAGCATCGCCTGGTCGAACGCCTGGTTGTCGACCAACGGCATCACCCGCACGCGGTGCTCGCGCGCCAGGCGGAGCATCCGCGCGTCCGGCTCGCCCCACACCACCCCCTGCCCGTCCACCTTGTAGAGGTCCGGCGCCACCACGTCGACGCGCGAGAGGTTGCGGCGGAAGCTCTCCCAGCTCTCCTGGGTGTCGACGGCGTAGAACAGCCGCTCGCCCGCGCGCTGCCCGTGCAGCGGCGAGACGGCCAGGGTGGCCAGCGCAAGGAGGATGAACGTCGGTCTCATGTCGGCAGGATGTTACGGCGAAAGCTCCGCCCGCAAAAGCATCTCACGCAAAGACGCGGAGCCGCGGAGAGCGGCTGGATGGCGCTCTCCGCGACTCCCGCGTCTCTGCGTGAGACGATCTTTCTCTC
The DNA here is from genome assembly GCA_045803205.1 of Longimicrobiaceae bacterium. Taxonomy (GTDB): domain Bacteria; phylum Gemmatimonadota; class Gemmatimonadetes; order Longimicrobiales; family Longimicrobiaceae; genus Longimicrobium. The sequence goes on along the minus strand of JBJMPM010000011.1, from coordinate 5,998 downwards.
AGTACTGCACCCAGCCGACCTTCACCTCCACCGAGTGGGCGACGATGATCGAGACCGCGTCGAGGCTCGCCGTCGTCTGCGAATCGATGGCGACGACGAAGGCGCCGCGCTCGACCTCCGCCTTCGCCTGCGCGACCCACGTCTCCAGGTCCGTGGCCAGGCGGAAGCGCGGATGCATCATCCGCGTGGGACACGAGATCCAGGTCACGCCGGAGAAGCGCGCCTCGGCGTGGTGGCCGCGGTCCATGCTCTGCCCGCCGGCCAGCGTCAACGACACGCCGTCGAACGAGCGGAGCTGCCACTCCCAGCACCCGAGCTCCGTCAGCTCCGCGAGGCGCGCCTCCATCTCCCCCGGCGCCTGCGCTCCCGGCACGTCCATGTCAGCGCACGGCCGAGCCGACCGCCGACACCAGCACGATGGCGGCGATCAGCACGCCCACGGCGGACTTCATGGCCGCGGCGGCCAGGCGGCCGAGGAAGGCGCCCCAGCCCACGCGCAGCGCGCTGCGCGCCTCGGAGCCCGCCGTCATCTCCAGCAGCGCCGCGCCGACGAACGCGCCCACGAAGGCGCCGATCACGCTGCCGATGACGGGGACCGGGACGCCCAGGAAGGCGCCCACCAGGCCGCCCAGGATGGCGCCCCACGCGGCGCGGCGGCTCCCGCCGTACTTCCGCGCGAAGCGGCCGCCCATCACGAACTCGATGACCTCGGCCACGGCGGCCAGCACCAGCGCGACCGCGAAGATCCACCAGCCGAGCCGCCAGTGCGTCGCATAGGCGTACGCGCCGATGGCGATCACCTGGAGCCAGGTTCCCGGCAGCCCCAGCGGCACCAGCAGCAGCCCCGCGACCTGCGCCAGCACGAGCAGTGCGTACGCCATCGTTCTCCCGGTGAATGGGTCGGCGGATCAGACCCGCAAACGCGAGGCCCGCGGACGCCTTCCAGGACGTGCCGCGGGCCTCCGGGGTTTCAGCGGCGTCCGCCGCGCCTCTGCGCGAGGCCGCCGCCGGCGTGTCCTAGAACTCCACCGGGTGGCGGTCCACGATGGCGACGAAATCGGCCTGCACGCGCGCGGCCGCCCCGGTAGAGGACACCGGCCCCTGGACGTCGATCGAGCCGCGCGCGATCTGGTGGTCGGCGTACGTGATGGTCATGCTTCCCGAGGTGAAGTCCACGAACGGCTCGAAGTGGCCCCCCACGATCGGCCCCGCGTAGTAGCCGTTGTAGGCTGACCCCGTCCCCCCGACGGTGAAGGTCCCCGTCGACAGCTTCGCGTTGAGGTCGTACGGCCGGAGCATGAGCCCGTGAATGCCGAACCTGGGCACCATGAACAGGATCGGCCCGCTGAAGCGCGCGTACAGCGCCTGTGTCTGCGTGACGGCGCCGGAGACGTGGACCGTGGTGCGCCCGAGCGGCTCGCTGTCGGGGTACCGCCGTCCGGCCACGACGCCGCCGCCGGAGTCGAGCAGCCGGCCGGCCAGCGAGTCGCCCAGCACGCGCACGCTCTGCGTCACCGCCAGCCCCGGGCCCTGCATCGTCAGCAGCACCGAGTCGCCCTGCACGGAGCCGAACACCGTGGTGGTCGAATCGAAGTCGCTGTCATCGACGCCGACGCCGAGGTTCACGCACACGATCGCCGGATCCTGCATCTTCCCGCTGACGGAGGCGCCGCTCTGCTGGAAGCGCACCACCCCCGACACGGAGCACCGCGCGGACGGGTTGCCCCGGATCTGGTCCAGGCGCACCCGGTAGACCCACTGCCCCTGCAGCGAGGGGCGCGGGCCCGTGCCGTCGCCGCAGGCCGGCAGCGCGGCACAGGCGAGGGCGAGCACCATCCAACGACGTCTCGTCACTTTCGTTCTCCTGGCGGGTCGACGTGTTCGCCGCGCGGAGCACCCCACGCGGAACGCACGAGGCCCGCGGCGTCTCACCTGGACGAACCGCAGGCCCCGGATGTTTCATCTGGCCGCGCTGGATGGTAACAGCCTGGCTCCCCGCCCGTCCACCCCGCCACTGCGCCTCTCTGTTTCCTCCGCGCCTCTGCGTGAGACCCGCCGTTTCAGTAGTACGACGTGCTCATCGCCCCGGAGCGCGACGAGAGCATGTTCATCTTCAGCTCGAAGTCGCCCGCGTTGGTGGCGGCGGCCTTGGCGACCTCGTACTCCACCAGGTCGTTCTGCACCAGCTCCATCAGGCACTGGTCGAAGGTCTGCATCCCGTACGTCACCCGCCCCTCGGCGATGTGCTCGCGGATCTCCTCGGTGCGCTCCGGGTCCACGATGCAGTCGCGGATGGTGCCCGTCACCACCATCACCTCCGCCGCCAGCACGCGCCCCTTTCCGTCCTTGCGCGGGAGGAGGCGCTGACTCACCACCGCCTGGAGCTGCTCCGCCACCCGCAGCCGCACGATCCCCTGCTCCTCGGGGGGGAAGACGGCCACCAGGCGGGAGATGGTGGACGCCGCGTCGCGCGTGTGCACCGTGCTGATCACCAGGTGCCCCGTCTCGGCGGACTTGAGCGCGATGTCGATGCTCTCGGTGTCGCGCATCTCGCCGATCAGGATCACGTCGGGGTCCTGCCGCAGCGCCGCCCGCAGCCCGTGGCGGAAGTCGTCGGTGTCGACGCCGATCTCGCGCTGGGTGATGGAGCAGTTGATGTCGCGGTGCAGGAACTCGATCGGGTTCTCCAGCGTGACCACGTGGCGGCGCATGTTCTGGTTCATGTACCCGATCATCGCCGCCTGCGTGCTGCTCTTCCCCGACCCCGTGACCCCCGTCACCAGCACCAGCCCGCGCTCCTGCGCCGCGATGTCGCTCATCACCCCCGGCAGCCCGAGCTGCTCGAAGGTGGGGATCTCGATGGGGATCACCCGCATCACGATCATGAAGCTCCCGCGCTGCCGCAGGATGTTCACGCGGAAGCGGCCGACCCCGGCCAGGCCCCAGGAGCAGTCGTAGTCGGTGATGTCGTCCAGCCGCACCCGGTCGCGCTCGTGCGGGATCAGGAAGAGGGCGATGGCCCGCGTCTGGTCCGGGGTGAGGCGCTGCTTGGTGAAGGGGATGAGCTGCCCGTTGATGCGCGCGCGGAAGACGTCGCCGCTCTTGATGTGCAGGTCGCTGGCGCCGCGGGCAACGGCCGCCTTGATGATGTTCTCGACCGCCTCGCGAAGGTCGCCGCCGCGCTCGGCGGGCGGCTCAGGGGTGCTCATTCAGTAACCGGCCCGTTTGTCGACGGTATTCAGCAGGCGCTCACCCGCCACCCAGCGCCGCAGGTTCGCGACGATCAGGTCGGTCTCGCGCCGCCAGAAGCGATGGGAGGTGCCGGAAACATGGGGGAGGAGAAGCGCATTGGGAAGGCCCCACAGGGGCGATGCGGGCGGGAGCGGCTCCGTGGCGAACACGTCGAGCCCCGCCCCGCGCAGCGCGCCCGAGCGCAGCGCCTCCGCCAGCGCCGCCTCGTCCACGATCCCGCCGCGCGCCACGTTCACCACCACCGCGTCCTTCGGCAGCCGCGCCAGCTCGCGCGCGCCGATCATCCCCTCCGTCTCCGCCGTCCTGGGCACCGTCACCACCAGGTAGTCGGAGATGGAGAGGAGCCGGTCCAGCGCCCCGTCGCCCGTGAGCACCTCCACCCCCGGCGGCCCCTCGGCGGAGGAGCGGCGCGACGCCACCACCTTCATCCCCAGCGCGACCGCGCGCCGCGCCACCGCCCGGCCGATGCCGCCGAGCCCCAGCAGGCCGACGGTGCCCTCGGAGAGCTCGCGAATGGGCGCGCCGGCGGCCTCGAAGTCCTCCTTCCCCCAGCGCCGCTCCGCCTGCGCGCGCACCGCCCAGTCCAGCCCGCGCGCGAAGTGCAGCATCATCGCCAGCACCGTGTCGGCGATGGGCTCCGCGTGCACCCCGGCCGAGTTGGTGAGGACGACGTCCGACGCGACCATCTCCGGGTAGAGCGAGCTCCCCACCCCCGCCGCGGCCGAGTGCGCCCAGCGCAGGGTGTCGCGCGCGGCGAAGAAGACTTCGCGCGGGATGCCGTAGCCCAGGTAGACCTCCGCCCCGCGGACGGCGTCGAGCACCTCCTCCGCCACGTCGCCGCCGTCTCCCGTCCCGTCGGCCTGGAACGAGAGGGGGACGAGCTCCCAGTCGTCCGGCAGCGCGGCGCGGATCTCCTCCAGCGCCCACGGCGGCGCGTCCCAGATCGGGCGGCGCTCCCGCAGGCTCGCGACGATGCGGCGCTTCTTCATCGGGCGAAGGCCAGGCTACACGCGGCTGAAGCGGTGGACGGCGGCGTCCTGGAGCATGTGCTTCATCAGGTGCTCGTGGTCGGGCGCGGGGCCGGTCACCCGGAAGGTGACCTCCACGTGGCCGGCGGACTTCTCCACCCGCTCCACCTTCACCCGCAGCTTCCCCTGCCTGAACCGCTCCAGCAGGCGCTCGAAGGACTCGGTGCCGGGGTCGACCGCCGCCGTGTAGCGCCGGTGGCTCACGCGGTGGCGGATGATGCGCTCCCAGCGGCCCAGCAGGGCCAGGGTGCCGAGCACCATCAGGGTGGCGCCGATGGCCTCCACGTACGCGCCGGCGCCCACCGCGATGCCGATGGCCGTCACCACCCAGAGCGTGGCCGCGGTGGTGAGCCCGGTCACGCGCCCCTTGCCGTGCAGGATGGCCCCCGCGCCGATGAAGCCGATGCCGGGGATGATCTGCGCCGCCAGCCGCGCGGGGTCGGCGCGGAGCGCGTCGCCGGCGCCGGTGGCGAGGAGCGCGATCTGCAGCGAGAGCTGGGTGAACAGGGCGGCGCCGACGCAGATGAGCAGCGTGGTGCGCAGCCCCGCCGGCTTGGCCTTGAGCTCGCGCTCCAGCCCGATGCAGCCGCCCAGGAACCCGGCGAGCACCAGCCTCCCCAGCGTCGCCAGCTTCAGCGTGGCGACGAGCGAGGCCGGCAGCCCCAGGCTGATGAGGAAGTGTTCCACGAGAAGGGATTCGGGCGGTTAGAGCGGGTCAGCGGATGGCGGTAATGTGAATCGCCTGCAGGTGTGGGACAAGCAACGTCAAGCGTGATGACGAGTTCACTCCCAGACCTCTATGCGTTCACCTTCCTCCACCTCGCGATTGAACTCAGCGTACGTGCATATTCCAGCACTTGACGGCGCTGATCGCTCACGGTGTAGGTACCTGCGGGCCTGCCGGCGATTGCGGCCAGTTCCACGGGAAAATCGCTGGTGGGGCGGGGTATCTCCGCCATTCGTACGGAAGTTCGCCGGGAGCGACGAAGTAATTGACGACGACCCAGCGGTTTCTTCGCCACTGTAAGAGTCCGACTACGTTGTCGGTGCAGTTTACGCAGTCGGGAGCATCCAGATCGATCACGCGTCGGCCATCGGTCGATCGAGGTACCGCCCACACGAAGGCCCAACCATTCTGGACTCGCAGGCGGACATCATTGAATATCACGGTGCGGCCAAGCTGGCGCGCGATCGGCACGCGAAACGCCTCCATGATCTGTTGCCGCTCGATACTTCCGCGAGGCGGCGTATAGGGGCCGCGCTGCCCCGGCGCGGTGGAAGTAATCGTGGCGATCAGAGCCCCCGCCAAGAGAAGAGTACGCATGGGGATGGCCTTTCACTGAAGGTTTTCTGAATGGAACCGGAGGCTGTGCAACAGCTCACGATAAGGAGTGGAGTGTGTTCATCCAAGGATGTGTGCGAATCAAGGATCTCGAGGTCACGGACGACTCGATCGTGGCCGAGCTGGCGGACGGCCGCACGATCAGCGTGCCGCTCGCATGGTCGTGGCGGCTATCGGACGCCACGCCCGAGCAGAGGGCGAACTGGCGGCTGATCGGATCGGGTGAGGGTGTCCACTGGCCGGATGTGGATGAGGACATCAGCGTGCGCGGGATGCTGGACGGGATCCCTGCGGCTCGTCCACGTCCGCGCGCGGCATAGACAGCTTGACTGGGACGCGGAGACGCAGAGAGGCGCGGCGGCTCTCTCTGCGTGAG
>JBJMPM010000442.1:0-4112 GCA_045803205.1 Longimicrobiaceae bacterium | reverse complement strand
GGGTGTCATCCTGAGGCCCGGCCACGTGGAATCAGCGTTCGCTCCGATGGCGGCAGGGCCGTGAGGATCTGATCGCGGCCACGCCGGAGCCGGCTGCGGAAGCTCGCGCGGAAGCCGCGGCCTCACGTTCACTCGTCGATGCCACGCAGGAAAAGCCGGACATCGACGAGCGCCGGCGTGGACGCGGCGATCGTGCGGGCTTCCGCGGCGGGCTCCTGCGCATTCCTCGGCCAGATCCTCACGGCCCTGCCGTCTGCAGCGCCGACGCCAGGACCCGTGTGGCGGGGCCTCAGGACCAGGATGACACCTGTGGTACCGCGGAATGTGCGCGTTCGGCAACACCCTCTCAGGATGCGCGGGAAGAAGGGTTCGTTCGGTGTGGCCGCCGCCCCGGGGCAGAACAGGAGGCCGCGCGAGCACAGCGCGCGAGGTGTGGAACGCCCTCGTTTACACCCGGTGAAGAATGGCGGCACCTGTGTGAGGAACATGGAACGAGACGACTTGCGCGCTCCGACCCCTCCTGCATATCGTTGGCAGGCGATCGTCGGCCCGGCACCTGCACCGGGGCTCCTCCGCGCCTCTGCGCCTCATGCGTGAGGCGCTTTTTACGGGCTCGATTCACCCGACGGCATCGTCCGGATCCGGTACCCGCGGAGCGCGCGTGTCCAACCTCGATCATCCCGATCGCCCGAGCATGGCCGCCCTGGTGGGCGCCTACCGGGCTCCGCACGCGCTCTACGACCGGGCGAGAGCCCGGGACGGGGTCGCGTTCGACCCGCTCGGCAACTGCTGGCTCGTCACCGACCACCGGGCCGTCCGGAGCATCCTCGAGGACCGGCGGTTCACCTCCGACCTGCGCTTCGCGAGCGGGGGAAGGTCCCGGCCGGCCCGGCGGTCGTTCATCCAGGACGTGGTCGAGAAGACGATCATCTTTTCGGACGGGGCGGACCAGCAGAGTGCCCAGCGGGTGATCCTGCAGGAGGCGTCGCGCAAGATGCACGAGCTCTCCGGCTCGATCCGGGAGCTCGCGGTCCGGCTGCTCCAGCCGCTGCGTGCCCGGGGCGAGCTCGACTTGGTGGGCGACTTCGCGCTGCCGTACGCGCTGGAGACCGTGTGCAGGGTGTTCGGCCTGCCGCTGGACGATCCCGGCCGGCTGGCCGAGCTGGCGAGCTGGTCCAACACCCTGGCGGACCTCACCAGCGGGTACCTGAACATCCGGATGCAGGAGATCACGCGGTTCGGCGACTACTTCCGGGAGCGGGTCGCCACCCGCAGGGCCGCGCCGTCCGACGACCTGGTCAGCTCGTTCCTGAAGGCGGGAACCTTCGAGCAGGACGAGGATCTCGTGATCAACTGCATGGGGGCCTTCGCCGCCGGCAGGGTGACCACGCAGAAGCTGATCGGAGACGGCGTCCCGATGCTGTTTCCGGAGTGGGCCGCCTGGCGGGAGATGGTGGCGGCGAACCCGGGCACGAGCCGGCGGCTGACCGAGGAGCTGCTGCGGATGGTGACGCCCACCCGCTATCTCGGGCGCCATGCCACCGAAGACGTGGATCTCTCGGGCGAGTGGGGTCCCGGCCACCTGATCCGGACGGGGCAGAGGGTCGTCCTCTTCCTGGAGGCCGCCAACCGCGATCCCGCCCGCTTCCCCGACCCCCATCAGCTCAAGTGGGAGCGTCAGCCGAACCCGCACCTGGCGTTCGGCCACGGCCCGCATCGCTGCCCCGGGGCGAGCATCGCGCGCGCGGAGATCCAGACCGCCCTGGAGACGCTGCTCGCGACCTTCGAGACGCTCGGTCCCAATCCGTCCGCACCGCCTGTCTGGGATCCGAACCCCAACCTCGGCGGCCACCGTTCCTACCCGTGCCTGTGCAGCTGAAGGCAGGCTCGTGCCGGGCACCCGGAAGATCCCCGACGAGACGCGCGCGGCCGAGCTCGAGGCCTCGCGCCGGGACCTCCCGGCACCGCCGCCCGCCGAAACGGTTGGCGTCTCGATTCTCACACCTCTCGATCCATGGCGGCAAAGCCGCACTTCGTCCCGCGGGTTGGTGATTTGGCGAATAACGATTAGCTTTTTCCAGCCGAACAGACGAACGTTAACCCCTGCCGCGTCGAACGTTACGCGCCAGTGCGCGCACGGTTCGCGCCGGAGGGGACGACGCCTTCCCCCATCGAGAACGGGACGGCCGGCGCCGCGGGCCCGAAGCCGGGTCGCATCCGCGCACGCTCCGGAGCGCTTCCGCGCGACGGCGCCGGGCCGTTTCCGACCCCCTGAACAGCGAGAGGCGAGGCATGCCGGCGGACGCGACGGAAGACACCCGCACCTGCATCGTCCTGGTCAACCACGAGGAGCAGTACTCGCTCTGGCTGGCGGACAAGGAGATCCCCCTGGGCTGGTCGGCCGTGGGCAAGCCGGGCTCCCGGGAGGAGTGCCTGGCGTACGTGAAGGAGGTGTGGACCGACATGACGCCGAAGAGCCTGCGGACGCAGACCCGGGAAGCCTGATCCGGCGGGACGCCGCGGGTCGTCCCGATCAGGTGCTGCCGGGCTCCCCCCCGCGGTCACCCCGAGGGCGCGGTGCACGAAGCCATCTGCCGCATCAGAGCTTGCGCGCCGAAGGAGCCAGGGTCGGGATGCCGCGTGGCACCCGGAGTCCCGGCACGGGTCACAACCTTCACCCAACCGATCGCACGCAATGACGCTGCACGCCGAGCCCGCACCCGGCCTCTTCCGGATCCCCGCCCTCGCCCTTCGCCCCGACGCGGCGCGGACCCGGCACGTCCTCTCCATCCTGGACCTGTCGCCCGGGGAGGTGCTCTACCTGGCCCGGCGCGCGGTGCGGATCAAGCACGCCCCCGCCGCCCCGCAGACGCTGCGCGGCCGCACGGTGGGCGTCTACTTCCGCAAGACCTCCACCCGCACCCGCACCAGCTTCGTGGTGGGCGCCGGGCGGCTGGGGGCCACCGTGGCCACCTTCGGCCCCGCCGACCTGCAGTCCAACACGGGGGAGACGCTGGAAGACACCGCCCGCACCCTGGCCGGGTACCTGGACGTGCTGGTGATGCGCACCAACGAGAGCGTGGACGAGATGAAGACCTTCGCCGCGCACCCGGGGATGTCGGTGGTCAACGCGCTCTCCTCCGACGAGCACCCCACGCAGGCGCTCGCCGACCTGTCCACCCTCCTGGAGCACTTCGGGCGGCTGGAAGGTCTCGACGTGCTGTACTGCGGCGAGGGGAACAAGACCGCCGCCGCGCTGGCGCTGGCCATGAGCCGCATCCGCGGGACGCGGCTCACCCTGGCCACGCCGGAAGGGTACGGGCTCAACCGGCGGAAGCTGTCCATCGCGCGGGCGCAGGCCGCGGAGCACGGCGCGACGGTGGAGGAGACGCACGACGCCGGCTCGCTCCCGCGCGGGGTGGACGCGGTCTACACCAGCCGCTGGCAGGAGATGGGGGTGGGAAAGTCGGACCCCGAGTGGAAGACCCTCTTCCGGCCGTTCGGCGTCACCCGTGCGCTGATGGAGCGGGTGTCGAAGCCGCAGGGGACGGTGTTCCTGCACGACCTCCCCGCCGTGCGCGGCGAGGACGTGGACGACGAGGTGCTCGACGGGCCGCAGAGCCTGGCCTGGGTGCAGGCCCAGCACAAGATGTGGAGCGCCATGGCGGTGATGGAGTGGTGCGGCGCGGGCGTCGTGGACGCCGAGACCTCCTCCCCCTCCTGAGCCGGCCATGCGCTCCGCACTCCTCCCGGACACCCGCGACGCCGCCGCGAGCCCCGCGCCGGCTGCCCCGCGCACCGCGCCGGCCGCGCTGCGCCTCCCGACGCCCGTGAGCGGGTTCCGCGCGGGGCAGGGCGAGATCCACGCGCACCACGGCGAGATCGTGCAGGGGATGTTCTACACCAGCGACGAGACGGTGGAGCACGGGCTGGTCACCCTCCCGTGCACCCTGTACCGCACCCGCGTCCGCTTCCGTCCGCTGCGCTCGGGGCCGCTCACGGTGGAGCCGGGCGACCGCTCGCGGGCGTAGGCCGCCGCCCGGCTCACGCTGGACGCGCTGGGGCGCACCGGGTGGGGCGGGGCGATCCGGATCGAGAGCAACGTCCCCGTC
>JBJMPM010000441.1:0-10862 GCA_045803205.1 Longimicrobiaceae bacterium | reverse complement strand
GAGGCCGTGGCTTCCGCGCGAGCTTCCGCAGCCGGCTCCGGCGTGGCCGCAATCAGATCCTCACGGCCCTGCCGCCATCGGAGTGAACGCTGATTCCACGTGGCCGGGCCTCAGGATGACACCCGGGGTGTCCGAACAACGGTTCAGCAACACCCTCGGAGGACGTTGTCGCCTCGTCAGCGCAGACACACGCCGTGACGGCGGGGAGGCTCTCCGCATCCACAGCCTGTCGCATCCCGTCTGCGCCAATTATTTTTGATGTGCGGCTCATTCTTCGCTTGCTCCCCCTCCGGCATTCCCGCAGAACCTTCATCCTCCCCGATTCCACCATGCCCTTCGTCCGCTGCCTCGACTGTGCCGATCCGGTTTCCACGACCGCGCGCGTCTGTCCACGCTGCGGCCGGCCGGGACCGTTCGGCGGAGCGCCGGTCCCGCCCGCGTACGCATCGTCCGGCGATCCGTCTGCGCCGGAATCTTCGCTGGGGGCGTATGCGCCCGAGGGCGTGCGGGAATACGCGGCCGTGGCCTGCGCGCCCCCGCCTCCAGAGGAGATGGAGTGCCCGCTGTGCCGCCTGCGGATGAAGAACCGCAGCTACTGCCCGCGGTGCGAAACACAGCGACTGCTGCCGCCCGAGTACCTCCCACCGCACGAATTTCCGCGGGTGCCGGTGGACTATGCCGGCTTCGGCCCCCGGCTCGGCGCGCTCCTCCTGGACGGCCTTGTCCTTCTCCCCGCGTGGGGCGCCTCGATCTGGATGCAGACGCGGTCGCCGGCCGGCGCGGTGTTCGGCGTGGTCTTCGCGCTGCTGGTCTACGAAGCCTACCACGTCGGGCTCACCGCCACCTTCGGGCAGACGCTCGGGAAGCGCCTGATGGACATCCAGGTGCGCCGCGCGGACGGCGCCAGGGTGGGCTGGGGAAGGGCGTTCCTCCGCCGGCTCCCGACCCTGCTGTCGGAGGTGGCGGGGGTGGCCGTGGCCGTGGTGGTGGCGAGCGTGCTCACGCAGGCGCAGTTCGACGACGCCGGCGGGATCTTCGACCGCATGCGGATGCTGACCCGGGCAGGGGCGGCCCTCAACGTCTTCTTCCACCTCCCGTTCGGCCTGTACAACCTGGCGAACGCCATCACCTTCTTCACCAACGACCGGTACCGGGCGTTGCACGACCTCATCGCCGGCACGGTGGTGGTCTACGAGTGAGCGCCGGATGCACCCCCGGGCGCCACGAAGCCCTTCCGCGGAGCGCGGAAGGGCTTCGTGCATCAGGAGAAGGAGACGCGGTGGCGCCGGTGTCGCTGGAACGCCGGGAGGAGCTGCGACGTCGGGCTACGGCCTCGCCGCGCTGTCGGGTTTCGCCGGCGTCGGCGCGGGAGCCGGAGGCGGTGCCGGAGCCGGAGCCGGGGCGGGCGCCGCGCTGTCGGTGCGCGCCGGAGCCGGCGTCGGGGCGGGCGCCGGGGCACGGGCCGAGTCCGTCGTCACGCGCACCGTGTCGCGGTGGGCGGAGTCCGCCCGGGTCCGCGAGCTGTCCGAGCGGACGCCGGCCACGGCGGGACGCCGCGGCGCCGGCGCCGGCGCGGGCGTGCGGTTCACCGAGCGCGAGGGCACGGCCGTGCGCGTGCCGCTGAACACCACCGGCGTGCCGCGCGTGATGCGCCGCCCCAGGTAGAGCGCGTCCCAGTTGGCCAGCCGCACGCACCCGGCCGACACCGCGTAGCCGATGGTCTCCGGGCTCTTGGTGCCGTGGATGCCGTAGTGCGGGGCCGAGAGCGTCATCCACACCTTCCCCACCGCGCTGTTGGGGCCGGGGGGGACGTGGGCCTCGGGCGCGCTCGCGTTCCTGCCGCGCAGGATGGCCGGCTGGTAGTGCCACCAGGGGTTCTCGGTGACCTGCAGCACGTGGAAGCTCCCCTCGGGCGACGGGTCGTACGAGGAGCCCAGCGTGGTGGGGAAGTGGTAGAGGATGCGCCCCGCGGCGTCGAGCGCCTGCAGGTAGTGGTCGGCGCCCGAGACCACCAGCGTCTCCACCATGCCCCGCGGCGGCGCGTCGGGGTCGCGGACGTTGGGAACGTTGATGGAATCGCCCGCCTTGAGCGAGCTGAACGCCACCCGCGGGTTGAGCTGGCGGAGGAGCTCCACGCGCACGTGGAAGAGCTCGGAGAGCTTCTCGGCCAGCGACTCGTAGCAGGAGCACTCCAGCTCCGCCTGCGCGTAGATGCTCCCCGGCATCTCGATGAAGGGCCCGCGCACGTCGGCCGCGGTGAGCGCGCGGCGCACCACGTACTCCGCCGGGCGCCCGGCCGCCGCCTGCAGCCGCGCGAAGGTGGCGCTGTCGACCACGCCGGTGGGGAGCAGCCCCTCGCGCGCCTGGAACCAGTAGATGGCGACGGAGGTGTTCTTCCCCCAGCTGCCGTCGATCATCCCCGGCGAGAAGAGCGCCCGGTCCAGCAGCACCTGCACCCGCAGCACCGACGGCCCGCGGTGGCCGGGGCCCACGGGGAAGACCTCGCGCCCGCCGTTCATCGCCTCGCGCGTGATCTGCGCGGCCGTCTCGCCGTTCGGCGCCAGCTTCGTCTCGTCGAGCGGCGTCCGCGGGGCGAGCGCGGGGGCGACGGCCGGGCGCCGCACCAGCGGACCCGTCGCGCTCGCGGGCCGCGCGAGCGCGGTGGCGCGCGACGCCGGGGGCCGGGCGTGCACCGCGGGGAGGAGCGGGAGCACCTGCGCGGGGCGCGGAGACACCGCCTGGGCCCGCGGAGAGGCCGGTGCCGCGAGGATGCACGCCGTCGCCAGCGCCAGGAACCGGACGCGTCGGAGAGCCTTCATCTGCCTCTAGGAGACATTCGGGGGGACTGCAGGTGCGGGGGGGCACGCGTGGGGGAGCTTTCGCCGCTCAATCTATCACGCGGTGGCGCAAAATCAACACTGATGGGTGACCATCTGTTTTCGCGGAGTAGAGTGCACGCTCCGGCTCAGCGCCCTCTCCGGCTCGCTCAGGCTCGCCACCTCTCCCGTACCGGGAGAGGTTGAATTCCCCGGCGCCTCTGCACGACCGAACCGGCATCGCTGCCGCTGATTTCGCAGGGTTCTGCGCAGGCCGCGCCCCGGCCGCGTCCGCTCCCCTCTCCCGGTACGGGAGAGGGAATTGCGCTCTCAGGCGCAGGGGAGAGGGCACCGCGGCAGCGGACGCACGCCGCTGTCCGCCTACGCCGCCGTCATACCCCCGTCGACCGCGAGCACCTGGCCGGTGACGTAGCTCGCGGCGGGGGAGAGGAGGAAGACGGCGGCGCCCATCAGCTCCGTGTCGCTCCCCACGCGGCCGAGCGGGACGGTGCGGGCGATGGCCTTCTCCGCGTGCGCCAGCACGGCCTCGGTCATCTTCGTGGGGAAGAAGCCGGGGGCGACGGCGTTCACCCGGATGCCGTGGCGCGCCCACTTCACCGCCAGGTCGCGGGTGAGGGCCACCAGCGCCCCCTTCGAGGCGCTGTACCCCACCGCGTCGAGCACCTCGGGCGGCGAGCCGCGCAGCCCCGCGATGGAGGCCACGTTCAGGATCGCGCCCGGCGCGCCGCGGGCGATCAGCCGGCGCCCCACCTCGCGGGAGCAGAGGAAGGCGCCGGTGGCGTTCACCTCCATCACCTTCCGCCACGCCTCCAGCGGCATCTCGGCCGCGGGCGCGCCCCAGGCGGTGCCGCTGTTGTTCACCAGCAGCTCCACCGGCCCCAGCTCCGCCTCCACCGCGTCGATCCCCGCGCGCACGTCGTCCTCCGACGAGACGTCCATGCGCAGCGCCAGCGTCCGCGCGCCGTGCGCCTCGCGCAGCGCGGCCGCGACCTCCTCGCACGCTTCGAGCTTGCGGCTCGCCACGGCCACGGCGGCGCCCGCCTGCGCCAGCCCCGTGGCGATCTGCTCGCCCAGCCCGCGCCCGCCCCCGGTCACCAGGGCCACCCGCCCGGTCAGGTCGAACAGCTCGCGCAGGGTCGGCTCGGGCACGCGCACGGGCTCCGGAACGGGGTGGGCGGACGGTTCGGGAGGAAGAATGTAACCCGGGAGATTTGCCTTGAAAATACTGGATATTTCTGAGCCCCGCTCATTCTCTCCGTTTCTCCGTGCCTCCGTGTGAAGATCCGTCTTCCTTGCCTTCACGCGGTGGTTGCGGCAAACGTAGGGATCATGAGCACCGCCTCCATCGGCCCCTCGTCCATCGGCGACACCGACGCCCCGCAGGCGACGCCGGCCCGGATGCCGCGCCAGCGGACGCGCCCGGAGGGCGGCCACTGCGGGAACTGCGGCTTCGAGGACACCGGCCACTACTGCAGCCGCTGCGGCGAGGCGCTGCACGGCACCCGCGAAACCGTGCTCGAGATCCTCTGGTCCGACATGGTGGAGGGGCCGCTGCACAACCTGTTCGCCCTGGGGAAGACCACCTGGCTGATCCTGGTGCACCCGCACCGCTTCTTCAACGGCGTGCTGCGGCGGCAGCGCGGGCTCACCAGCTTCCCCTTCTTCCTGGCGCCGGCCTGGCGGCGGGTGAGCCACAAGCCCCACGGCGTGCCCAACGCCGTGAAGTACTTCGTGCTGCTCTACACGATCACCTTCGTGGGCGCCTGGGTGTTCGGGGTCGACGTCTCCCCCGAGATCCGCATCCCCTTCCGCGGCGGCCAGGCCGTGCTCCCGGGCGCCGTCACCGACCCGCTCTTCCTGGTGTTCGTGGTCGCCGCCGCGTGGATGTACGCGGCGGCCGTCTCGCGGCTCCTGGGCGGGAGGATCGAGACCGAGGTGCTCACCAAGTTCATGCTCTACCTGAACGGCTTCGCGCTCATCCCGTTCATGGGGATGACGGTGGCGGGAACGAAGCACCCGTGGATCTCCCTGGTCTGCCTCCTCTTCTGGCTGTACGCGCTCTTCGTGCTCCCGCAGACGGCGCTCCCGGGGATGTTCGGCGTCTCGCGCCTGCGCCTGGGCTTCGCGCAGGCCGCGGCGGCGGTGGGGAACGGGGTGATGATCGTGGCGATGATCTTCGTCGCCGGCATCGCGGCCGACCTCTTCGCGCCCGGGTGGATGGAGCGGCGCGGCGGCGCGTCCGCCGCGCCGGCGGCGTTCGACCCGACGGCCTCGGGGGTCGAGGCGGTGCGGCGCGCCGCCGACCGCACTGTGTTCCCGAGCCTCTTCCCGCTGGACTCCACGTCGCTGGCGAAGTTCCGCCGATAAAGCCCTCACGCAGAGACGCGCGGAGGCACAGAGAGAACCGCTCTCCGTGCCTCTCCGCGTCTCTGCGTGAGATCGCTGTTTTCAGCTCGCCTCGATCCGGCTCTCGGCACCGTCCCAGAGCACCACGCAGTTGCGGCCGCGCGCCTTCCCCTCGTAGAGCGCCTCGTCCGCGCGCCGCACCAGCTCGGCTGCGTACTCCGCGTCGTCGGGCGCGGCGGCGATGCCGATGCTGGCGGTCACCACGCAGCCGGGGGCGGCGAGGTGGTCCAGGTCCAGCTCCTCGACCGCGCCGCGCAGCCGCTCCATCACGCAGCGCGCCGCCTCCTTCCCCGTTCCCACCAGGATGATGGCGAACTCCTCGCCGCCCAGGCGCGCCACCCGGTCGCTCGCGCGCATGTGCTGGCGGATGGTGCGGGCGAGCTCGCAGAGCACCGCGTCGCCCGCGGGGTGGCCGAAGCGGTCGTTGAAGCGCTTGAACTCGTCCAGGTCCAGCAGCGCCAGGGAGAAGCTGCCGCCGTAGCGCTGCACCCGCGCCATCTCCGCGTCCAGCGCCTCCTGGAAGTGGCGGCGGTTGGGAAGGCCGGTGAGCGCGTCGGTGCTCACCAGCCGCGCCAGCTCGCACCGCGCCTCGATCAGCGCCAGCCGCTGCCGCCGGATCCCGTCGAGCACCACGTCGGCGAAGAGGGTGGTGACGAAGAACACCGCCGCGACGATCGCCTCCACCCCCAGCCGCATCCCCGCCGGCCGCGCCAGCGCCGTGGCCGCCAGGTAGCCGACGGTCATCAGCCCGCTCAGTAGCGCGCTCTCGGTGAAGCCCACGTAGCCGGCCAGGAAGATGAGCACCACGGGCCACACCACCAGCACCAGCATGCGCACCTCGGGCGCGGCCCAGACGAACTCGGAGAGGAGGAGCGCGGTGGCGATCAAGGGGATGAAGACGAAGTGCGGGTCCCACCGGGCCCAGAAGCGGGGGGCGAGCTCCAGCAGGAGCCACGCGGAGCCGACGGTGAGCACCACGGCGACGCCGGTGACCGCCCACGCCGTGGGGCTCACGTGCACGAAGCGGACGCCGTCGAGCAGGGCGATCACCGCCAGCGCCAGGGCCAGTCCGCTGGTGGCGAGCGCGAACCCCCGCTGCTTCGGTCCGAGCTTCACCTCCATCGCGCCCCCCCCCGCGCCCGCCGATTCGCCGCATTCCCGGAGCCCTCGTTCCGGGAGGCGGATAGAATGCGGCCCGTGAGCCGGGGATGCAACACTCTTTGTACATTTTTGCGGATGGACTCACACGCAGGCGGGAAGAACAGCAACGCGGCCGGAGCCGACTACAAAAGTTTACTAACGGACGGGCGGGCGGCTCCTTAGAATGTCCCCGCATGGCGCCGCACGCGACAGGGAAATGCAGCGGTCCTCGTCTTTCTCCGGCCGGCAAACCTTTTCAGGAAGGAAGCACACCATGAGCACGAGCCCTCCCACCAAAGAGCAGAGCATCATCTACCAGGTCTCGATGTACTCCAGCCTGGTGGCGAACAAGACGGGGCCGGGCCTGGAGGCGCAGCTGTATGCGGCCATCCAGGCGGCGCTCGAGAAGGACAGGCACCACATCGGCCACTGGTCGATCGCCTGGGGGCCCGTGGTGGTGCAGCACCCGGCCGACTCGTACGCCATCAACTCCATGTACGTGGCCGAGCACAAGAACTTCCTGGGCGAGAAGACCTACGTGGTGGGCATCGCCGGCACCAACCCGTCGTCGCTCTTCGACTGGCTGGTGGAGGACGCGCTCGTGTCGGTCCAGATCCCCTGGGTGTACGCGCTCCTCTCCGCCCCCGACGCGAAGATCGCGCTGGGCACGGGGATCGGGCTCGCCATCCTGCAGAGCGCGAAGCCGGGGAGCGGCATCCCCGGCGCGGGCACCACCCTGCTGGAGTTCCTGAAGGGGATCGAGTTCAAGCTGGGGACGCACCTGGTCGTCAGCGGGCACAGCCTGGGCGGCGCGCTCTCGCCCACCCTGACGCTCTGGCTGCACGACGTGCGCATCCTGTGGGACCCGTTCCACCTGGTGAAGCTCTCGACCATGCCGACGGCGGGCCCCACCGCCGGGAACTCCCACTTCGCCGGCTACTCCGACCGCGAGCTCTCCATCACGCGCTTCGCCAACGCCATCGACGTGGTGCCGCACGCCTGGCAGGCGTCGGACCTGGCGCAGATCCCCACCCTCTACGTGCCCGACATCGAGCCCGACCGGCTCATCCAGGACCTGGTGGCCTTCGGCGAGCGGATCTCGGCGGGCGGGGACTACACCCAGCTCGTGCACGACACCGGCTGGTTCCCGTTCGACGTGGAGAAGTCGCTCATCGACCCGTTGCGGCCGGCCTTCGTGAACTTCTTCGTGCAGCTCGCCTGGCAGCACACCGTGGCCTACCTGCGGTACTTCGGGGTGGTGTCGGACCACCTGGAGGCCTGGGCGCAGGAGTTCCAGGCCGCGGCCGTCGCGGCGGCGCCCGCGGTGGCGGCGGGCCTGGCCGCCGGGGCCGCCGCGCAGGAGAGGACGAAGCCGGTGGCGGGGCAGCCGGTGGTGATCCCCTCCGGCTCGGACCCGCGCGCCAGGGAGGTGGCGGCCCGGGTGGTGGAGGAGCTCCGGCGCCACGCCACCCCCGAGCAGCAGCAGATCGTCCTCCCCATCGACCCGCAGGCCCTGGTCGACGCGCGCTCCGGAGCCCCGCAGCCCTGACGGCGTAGCGGCCGATCCAGAGATCGTCTCACGCAGATATGCGGAGTCGCAGAGAGAACCGCCCGGTCTCTCCGCGACTCCGCGTCTCTGCGTGCGACGTTTGCAGGATCAGGGGAAGAAGCGGCCGAGCTCGGCGTCCGCGTGCGTCAGCGCGTCGTAAGCGAAGCCGCGGGCGACGGCCTCGCGCACGAGCGCAGCGGCGGCGGCATCGTCGCCCAGCGCGGCGGCGATGCGGGCGCGCCAGAGGAGCGGGCCCGGCTTGCGCGGGCGCGCCGCCAGCTCGGCGTCCGCGCGCAGGGCCGCCGCGCGGTCGCCGGCGCGCGCGGAGAGCACGCCGCGCGCGCCCACGCACCCGCGGCAAGGGGGGCGCTCCGCCGCCAGCCGCTCCAGCGCGGCGCGCGCCTCCACGTCCATGCGCGCGGCGTAGAGCGCGCCGACGAGCACCGCCTGCGCGTTCGCGTCCCCCGGCAGGGCGGCGGCGTTCGCGCGGGTGGCGGCAACGCCGCGGGCGAACGCGGCCCGGGCGGCTTCCGCGTGACCGTGGGCGCGCAGCTCGGCGGCGGCGTGCAGCATGGCCGTGGCCGGCTCCCAGCCGCCGCGGGCGGGGATCACCGCATAGGCGTCGATGCGCCGCGCCACCTCGGCGGTGCGGCCCAGGGCGGCGAGCGCGCGCAGCTCGTAGTCGCGCAGCACCACCAGCTCGGGGTGCAGCGCCATCCCCCGGCGCAGGTGCGCCAGCTCCTCGGCGTGGCGCCGGAGCATGTGCAGCGCATCGGCGCGCGTGGCCCAGTACGACGCCCAGCCTCGGCTGAAGCCGCGCTCCGGGTCGATCAGGTCCAGGTGGCGGAGCGCGTCGGCGGGACGGTTGCAGCGCACCGCCTCGAGCGCCGCCTGGAAGTGCCCCATCTCCAGCTCCGGCGCGACCTCCGTCAGCTCCTCCATCGCCGCGAGCGCGCCGGCGCGGTCGCGCACCACGGAGCGCTCCAGCCACTGCAGGAGCAGCCGGTCCGCCGGCGCGAGCGACGCGCGGCGGGGCGCCAGCCGGCGCGCCACCGAGTCCGCCGCGGCGATGCGGCCCTCCTCGGCGTCGATGCCGGCGGCCATCAGCCACGCCAGCGCGAACCCCGTGTCCGCCCGGGCCGCGGCATGGAAGTACGCCGCCGCCTCGTCGCCCCGCTCGTCCCGCAGCGCGCGTAGCCCCTCGACGAAGGGGCGGTACCCCGGCGACCCGGCCGGGCGGCTGGTCGGCCCCACCCATCCGAACACCGGGTCCGCGCGCGTGGCAACGGCGGCGAGCACGCGGTCGGCGAGCGCGGCCGCGGCGGCGGTGTCGCCCGGCGGGAGCACCGCGGCCACGGGCGCCACTTCGCTCCCGGCGAGCACGTCGGACACGGCTGCGCGCACCTCGACGGCCGCGCCGCGCCGGTAAAGGGCGCCGCTCACCACCGTCCCCGCCTCGTCGCGCCGGCTCGCATCCGCGGACGCCACCTCCAGGCCGGCGGCGGCCAGCGCCGCCCGCACCCGGTCCGCCGTCTCACGCGCGAGCGCGGCGTCCGCCGTGGTGCCTCCGGCCGCGCGGAAGGGGAGGACGGCGATGCGGTCGCGGCGCGGTGGCGTGCGCCCCGTGTCGCCCGCGGCCGCGGCACCGAGCCCGGAGACCAGCAGCACGGCGGCGGCGGCGATCCACCGCCGCCGCGCGCGCCGCGCCAGGCGGACCGAGGGCGGCGGCGACAACAGCGGGACGGGGATTTCCAGGGCGCGTGGGAGGACGCGGCGGGGCGGGGGCACCGGCTGAGGCCGCGCCGGCGCGGAGGGGCCGGGGGAGCGCGCCGCGTCGGCGAGCGCGGCGAGGTCGTCGGCCGGCTCGGCGGCGAGCTCGCGGCGCATCTGCGCGGCGTGCTGCTCGTACAGCTCCAGCGCGGCGCCGCGCAGGCCGCATCCCATCAGCATCTCCATCGCCCAGCGGAGCCGTCCCTCGTCCAGCGCGTCGAGGGCGCAGGTCCAGCGCGCCCACCGCGATGCGGCGGCGAGGTCGTCCGCGTCGCGCGCGGCGTGGGCGAGCGCGCGGCCGGCGTCGGCGGCCAGGGCGCGCAGGCGCATCCGCTCGCGCGCGAGCCAATCCTCCCACTCCCCCGCCCCGGCCGCGTACAGCCCCGGCAGCAGGTCGCCGCCGTACGCCGCCGCCACGGCCGCCGCGTCTCCACGCGCGGCGGCCGCGTCTGCCTCGTGCGCGTCGCACGAGAGGTGCGCGGGATCGATCCCCACCTCGTGCATCCCCCGCGTCGCGATCACGCTGGCGCCGCAGGCGGAGCGGAGTTGGTGCAGCGCCTGGCGCAGGGCGTTGCGCGCGCGCTCCTCGGGGAGCTCGGGCCAGAACATCCCCAGCAGCGTGTCGCGCCGGTGGAAGCCGGCCGGCCGGGCGAGCGCCAGGTAGGCGAGGAGCGCCACGCGCTTGGGCTGCGGCACCGGCACCGGCGCGCCGTCGCGCTCCAGGCGGATGGTGCCCAGGGTGGTGAGTCGGAGCATCGGAGGGGCCCGGGGAGATGGGGATGCGCTGCGGAGACGTCCGGTTGGATGCTGCGCGGGGGCAAAGGGCTGCAACTGGATCGGGATGCCGGAGATGCTGCGCATCCGACGTCTGGCTCCGAGGGTCTGCTATAGATCCTTCGATCGCCGCCGGAATATGATGGGGCCGAAGATCTGGCGCAGCGGCTCCTTCAGAGCGTGTTGCGAAACCCGCACGTTCCGCAACACCACAGGTGTCATCCTGAGGCCCGGCCACACGGGTCCTGGCGTCGGCGCTGCAGACGGCAGGGCCGTGAGGATCTGGCCGAGGAATGCGCAGGAGCCCGCCGCGGAAGCCCGCACGCTGGACGCGTCCACGCCGGCGCTCGTCGATGCCTGGGCTTTTCCTGCGTGGCATCGACGAG
>JBJMPM010000399.1:0-15471 GCA_045803205.1 Longimicrobiaceae bacterium | reverse complement strand
AATGGCTCTCTCCGTGCCTCCGCGTCTCTCTGCGTGCAATCAGCCGTTCAGGAATTCGTCCACGCAGCCGATGATCTCGGCGAAGACCGCGTCAGCCGGGCGGGAGGCGTCGATCACCTTCACCTTTCCCACCTGCCCGATCTCCATCCCGATGTAGCGCAGGTAGGCATCGCGGATGTCCGCCTGCTCGTCCTGCGTCTCGAACATCTCCTTCTTCCAGCGCGACGCGCGCATCCGCTCGACGGCGGCGGACGGGGGGACGTCGAGGAAGATGGTGAGATCGGGGACGACGGCGGGGCGGTTGATCTCCAGCAGCCAATCGACGTCGCAGCTCTGCCCCTGGTACGCCAGCGTCGACAGGAGATACCGGTCGCAGACCACGATGCGCCCCGCGGCGAGGTTCGGCTTCACCTGCGTGGCCACGTGGTCCGCGCGGTCGGCGGCGAAGAGGAGCGCCAGCGCGGTGAGGTCGAATTCCGCGCTCGGCGCGTGCGCCTCGTCGCCGGGGTCGTGCAGGGTGAAGCGGCCGCCCGCCAGCCGCCCCTGCAGCGCGAGGCGGATCAGCATCCCCACCGGCCCGTCGCTCGGCTCGTGGGTGAAGAACGCGCGCTGCCCCTTCGCCTGGAAGTGCTCGCGCAGCCGGTTGAGTTGCGTGGTCGTCCCCGACCCGTCGATCCCCTCCAGGACGATGAACCGGCCGCGGGGTGCAGCGGCGCCAAGGTGGGACGTGTCGGTCATCGAAGCGGGGGTCAGGGAAATGGAAGCCGGTCGCCAGCGCCGCCGAATCTAACCGTGCGCGCGCTCGCCGCCACGTGCGCCCGGGGTGCGCAGGGCGGTCCGCCACCGGCGCAGCATGCGGGTGATGCGGTGCTTCCGCTCCAGCCCCACGGCGGCCGAGAGCAGCCGCCCCGCCAGGGTGCCGGAGCGCGCCACGCGGGCCGCACCCCTGCCGCCGCGCGCCAGGCAGTCGCGCGCCACCGCGAAGTTGCCCACCTCGAAGGCATGCACGGCGATCTCCCCGTAGCGCGCCTCGATCAGGGGGCGGTACCCCTCCAACCGGCCCTGCGACTCCAGGAGCGTCACCAGCTTGTCGTACACCCGCAGCTGCGACCGGAGCGCCGCCTCCGACTGGTTGTCGGCCGAGAGGCTGCGGCGGGTGCCCAGGTGGCGCCGGTAGAACCCCCGCCCCCCGGTCGCCAGGGCCACCCCGGCGCCGTATGCGAATGCCCGCATCGCCATGTCGCCGTCATCGTAGCGGCGCAGCGCCTCGTCGAAGCCGCCGTTGTCCAGGTACACGCCGCGCGGGTAGAGCACGGCGCAGAGAGGAGCATGGTTTCCCTCCAACCACCCCGCGAGCGGATCGCCGACGGGCGCGAAGGGCCGCGGGGGCACGTAGGACATCCATCCCTCGGGCTGCCGGATCAGGTACTCCCAGCCGCACGCCGCCAGGGAGCCGGGGGCGCGCCTCGCCGCCTCCACCAGCGCCCCGACGGTGTCGAGCGCGATGAAGTCGTCGGAGTCCAGGAACATCAGCCACTCGCCCCGGGCGAGCTCCGCGCCGCGGTTGCGGGCGTGCGGGCAGCCGCCGTTGGACGGCAGGCGGAGCGCCCGCACGCGCTCTCCATACGCCGCGATCACCTCCCAGCTCCCGTCGGTCGAGGCGTCGTCGACCACCACCACCTCCAGGGCGGGATAACGCTGCGCCAGCGCCGAGTCGATCGCGTCGCCCACGAACGTGGCGTCGTTGTAGCACACGATCACCACCGAGGCGGTCTCCACCCCCTCGCTTCCGGGGCTCGCCGGAGCGGCCCGGGCGAGCGGGGCCGCCGGGTGGCCTGGAACTGGGGGCATGCCGGACGTCGCGCGGTGCGGTTGAATGGGAATCGAGGGGAGGCGGCAGGGGCGAATCTACCCGCGTGCACGATCATCCGCCACGCGGGCCGTCCCCGCGCAGGGACGCGCGCCAGCGGCGCAGGGCGCGGATGATGCGCTGCTTCCGCTCCAGCCCCACGGCGGCCGTGAGCAGCCGCCCCGCGAGGGTGCCGGAGCGCACCACCTTCGCCACCCCCTTGCCGCCGCGCGCCATGCACTCCCGCGCGACCGCGAAGTCCCCCACCTGGAAGGCGTGGTTGGCGATGTGCCCATACTGCACCTCGATCAGGGGGAGGTACTCGTCCAGCCGGCCCTGGGCGTCCAGGAGCGCGACCAGCTTGTCGAGCACCCGCACCTGCGAGCGCAACCCCGCCCCGGACCGGTCGTCGGTCGAGAGGGCTCGATTCGCGTCCAGGTGGCGCCGGTAGAAGCCCCTCCCGCGCGCGGCCAGCACCAGCCCGGCGCCTCCCGCGAAGGCCCGCATCACGAGGTCGCCGTCTTCGTTGCGGCGCAGCGCCTCGTCGAAGCCGCCGACGGAGAGGAACACGCGGCGCGGGTAGAGCACGGCACAGGGGGGCGCCCAGCTCCCCGCCAGCCATCCCGCGAGCGGATCGCCGGTCGGCGCGAACGGACGCCGCGGGACCTGCGGGATCCATCCCCCGCCCGCTTGCTCGTGCAGGAACTCCCACCCGCACGCGGCGAGCGAACCGGGGGCGCGCCGCGCCGCCTCCACCAGCCCCTCGATCGTGTCGGGAGCGATGAAGTCGTCCGCGCCCAGGAACATCAGCCACTCGCCGCGGGCGAGCTCCGCACCGCGGTTCTGGGCATGCGAGGAGCCGCGGTTGGCGAGAAGGTTCAGTGCGGTCACCCGGTCGCCGAAGGCCGCGACCACCTCCCGGCTCCCGTCGGTGGAGGCGTCGTCCACCACCACGACCTCCACCGCCGGGTACGTCTGCGACAGCGCCGAATCGATGGCGTGGCCCACGAAGTCGGCGGCGTTGTAGCAGGCGATCACCACCGAGACGGGGTCGACGCCGGGAGCGGCGTGCTCATCTCCAGCCGTGGTAGCGGGGCCGGGCGTCTCGGGCGAGGGCGACATCGAGCCGGGCGGGCCGGGCGGAAGGAGGGGCGAGGTCTGCTCGGATCCTTGAAATTACCCCGCCGCGGGTCCACCCGCCACGCCCTTCCCGCGTCGCCGCCAGCCCCGCGCGCCGCGCACGACCGCGCGCGCCCAGCGCCCCGGAGGCACGCCGCCCAGCAGCGCGCCCGCGAACATCCCGGCGGCCCGCGCCCACGCTCCGCGCGCGAGCTGTTCCGCCCCGGCGTCGGCCAGGTGCTCGGCGCGGCCGCGGCGGGCGAGGCGCGCGAGGTCGGACGGCGGATTCGTCTCGAGAAAGGCGTCGTACGTCGCGATGGTGACGGTGTGGACGTCCGCCATCGCCGCCGTCGTCCGGGCGCCATGGTCGCGGATGCGCGCCAGCGCCTGGTCGAGCGCCAGCGCGTCGGCGCGCATGGCGAGGCGCACGTGCAGCTCCCAGTCCTCCCGCCGCCGCACCCGCGGGTCTTCGCTGAAGCCGCCCGCCGCCTGGAACAGCGTCCGCTCCACCAGCAGGGTGACCACGCAGACGTCGGTGCGGTCCATCAGCAACTCCCGCGCGATGGCGCCGGAGAGTGGGCGGAACTCGCCGGCGCGGCGCGCCGCCGGGCGCCCCTCGGCGTCCATCACCTCGTAGCGCCCGTAGCACCAGCGGGCGCCCTTCGCCCGCATCGCCGCGACCTGCGCCTCCAGCTTGTGCGGCAGCCAGGCGTCGTCGGAGTCGAGGAACGCGATCAGCCCGCCCGACCCGGCGCGCACCCCCGCGTTCCGGAGGCGTCCTACCTGAGCGCAGCGGGAAAGCTCCACCACGCGGATCCGCGTGTCGCCGAGCGACCGCACCCACGCGGCGGTGCCGTCCGTCGACCCGTCGTCCACCACCACCAGCTCCCAGGCGGGATACGTTTGCGCCACCACCGAGGCGACCGCCTCGCGCAGCAGCGGCAGGCGGTTCCAGGTGGGGATGACGACGGTGACGAGCGGGAGGTCGGCGGCGGCGGTCACGGCAGGGTTCGGCGGACGCGGAACGAGGCCACCGGGAGAAGATGCGCGTCCGTGCGCGGCGGCGAAACGGTGCCGACGGAGGTGGTCCGCCGCTTGCTCATCCGTTCCCCGCTCGCAGCCGTCGCATCGCCACCCCCCGAAGGGACCACCCGACCTTGAGCGTGACCGAAGCCGAGCGGACGGACCTGCTCTCCGTCCTCCGTTCCGAGTTCAACCTGGAAGCGTTCCGTCCCGGCCAGGAAAAGGTGATCCGCTCCGTCCTGGAGGGGCGCGACGCGCTGGTCATCATGCCCACCGGCGCGGGGAAGAGCCTCATCTACCAGCTCCCCGCCCTCCTCCTCCCCGGCCTCACCGTGGTCGTCTCGCCCCTCATCGCCCTGATGAAGGACCAGACCGACAAGCTCGACGAGATCGGGGTCGACGCGTGGACCATCAACTCCTCCCTCTCCGCCGCCGAGAAGCGCGTGGCCGAGGCGCGGGTGGCGGGCGAGGGGAAGATCCTGTACGTGACGCCGGAGCGCTTCCGCGACCGCGACTTCTTCGAGCTGCTGCTGGAGCGGCAGGTGAGCCTGTTCGTGGTGGACGAGGCGCACTGCGTGAGTCAGTGGGGGCACGACTTCCGGCCGGACTACATGATGCTGGGCGCCATCGCCGAGCGGCTGGGGCGGCCGCCGGTGATGGGGCTCACCGCCACCGCCAGCCCCGAGGTGCGCGAAGACGTCGTCCGGCAGCTCCGCATGCGCGACCCGCTGGTGCACGTGGCCGAGCTGGTGCGCCCCAACCTCTTCATCGAGGTGGTCCCCACCGTCAACGACAACGAGAAGGACGCGGCGCTCGACCGCTACCTGCGCACCTCGCCGGGCACGGGGATCGTGTACGTCGCGACCATCAAGGAGGCCGAGCGGCTGCACGAGGAGTTCGGCAAGCGCTTCCCGCTCGCGCTCTACCACGGCAAGCTGGGCGCGGCCGAGCGGCACGAGGCGCAGGACCGCTTCATGGCGGGCGGGGTGAAGGCGGTGGTGGCCACCAACGCCTTCGGGCTGGGGATCGACAAGCCCGACATCCGCTTCGTGATCCACTACCACTTTCCCGGCTCGCTGGAGGCCTACTACCAGGAGGCGGGGCGCGCCGGCCGCGACGGCCTTCCCGCGCGCTGCAGCATCTTCTACCGGGTGGAGGACAGCGCGGTGCAGGGCTACTTCCTGGGCGGGAAGTACCCCGACCTGCAGGAGGCCATCTCCGTCGCCCGCGTGGTCAACAACATGCCGGTGGAGGAGAAGCGCGAGCTGGACCAGATCGCCGAGATGGCCGAGGTGCCGCGGCGGAAGACGCGCATCGTGCTCACCCTGCTAAAGCGCCACGCGATGGTGCGCGAGCACCGCGGCGGCGTGTGGGAGCGCCTGGTCCCCGACGTGACCGCGGCGGACCTCAGCCGCGAGCTCACCGACTACGAGGAGCGGCGCAAGCGCGACCGCTACAAGCTGGAGGAGATGGTGCGCT
Source organism: Longimicrobiaceae bacterium (assembly GCA_045803205.1). Taxonomy (GTDB): domain Bacteria; phylum Gemmatimonadota; class Gemmatimonadetes; order Longimicrobiales; family Longimicrobiaceae; genus Longimicrobium. Next base: position 10,001 of record JBJMPM010000399.1, on the reverse strand, counting down.
ACTGCCGCACCGCGCGCTGCCGCACGAAGATGATCCTGGAGTACTTCGGCGAGGAGCGCGCCGAGGACTTCCGCTGCGGCCACTGCGACAACGACGCGGCCGCGCCAGGCGCGAAGTCCGCCGCCGGCGTCGCGGAGCCGGGCGTGCGGCGCGAGGCGGTGGTGGAGCGCATCGTGGCGCCGCCGGAGCCGGACCACGCGCCCGCCGCCTTCGGCGTGGGCGACGAGGTGGCGCACGGCACCTTCGGCGAGGGGATGGTGATGGCGATCGACGGCGACCGCGCCGAGGTCGACTTCGCCGGCCACGGCACGCGCACCATCCGGATCGAGTTCCTGCGCGCAGTGGGATAGTGCGGGAGTGCGGAAGTGCGGAAGTGCGCCGGGAGGATTACCTTCACGCGGTAGCGCACTCCCGCACTCACGCACTTCCGCACTCTTGTCGTGCCCGCAGCCTACGTCGCCCGCGACCCGTGGAACTCCGCCCGGCCGGGCGTGCTGGTGATCGCCTGCTCCGACGGGCGCATCCAGGAGCCGGTGGACGAGTTCCTCGCCACCCTGGGCGTGACGCACTACGACCGGCTGTACGTGCCCGGCGGCCCGGGCGCGCTCACGCCCAGCGGCGTCGCGTTCATGCGCGCGGACGCCTTCCGCCGCGAGTGCGCCTTCCTGATCGCGGCGCACCAGGTGGAGGACGTCTACCTCCTCTTCCACGGCCCCGCGGAAGACGGCCCGGCCGAGGCGACCTGCGCGGACTACCGCCAGAAGCTGCCCAACCACACCCCGCAGCAGATCCGCCAGCAGCAGCAGCGCGACTCCGACGAGGTGCTGCGCCACGGCTTCGGATGGAACGTGAACCCGCGCGTGCACCCCTTCCGCTGCGAGGTCACCGCCGAGGGCGCGGTGCAGTTCGTCTCCCTCGCCGGCGAGCCCGCGCCGTTCATGCCGCCGGCACCCCTCGCCATCTGACCCATCGCCCCCTCCCCACCCTCGAACGCCCACCCATGTTCATCGGCCACGCCGCCGTCGCGCTGATCGGCAAGCGCGGGGCGCCCCGCACCTCGCTGGGGGTGCTGCTCGCCGCGGCGACCTTCATCGACCTGCTCTGGCCCCTCTTCCTGCTGCTGGGGTGGGAGCGCGTGCGCGTCGCGCCGGGGAACACCGCCTTCACGCCGCTCGACTTCGTCTCCTACCCCATCTCGCACAGCCTGCTGGCGGTGCTCGGCTGGTCCGCCGCCGCGGCGCTCGTCTACCACGCCGCCACGCGCTACCGGTACGGCGCGTGGACCGTCGGCCTGCTGGTGCTGAGCCACTGGGTGCTGGACTGGCTCACCCACCGCCCCGACCTCCCGCTCTGGCCCGGCGGCCCCAGGACGGGGATGGGGATGTGGCACTCCGTGCCGCTGACGCTGGTGGTGGAGCTGCTGCTCTTCGCGGTGGGGCTGGCGGTGTACGTGGGAACGACGCGCTCCCGCGACGCGGTCGGCCGCTGGGCGTTCTGGGGATTGATCGCGTTTTATCTCGTCACCTACGCCGGCAACGTGGTCGGCCCCCCGCCGCCGGGCGAGCGCGCGATCGCCTGGATCGGGCTCCTGACCTGGCTGCTCCCGCTCTGGGCCTGGTGGGCCGACGCGCACCGCGAGGTCACCCCGCAGGTGCCGGAGACGGCCTACGGCTCCGTGCGCAACTGAACAACGGCAGTCTCTCACAGAGGTCACAGGGGTCACGGAGGACTGCAGTGCTTTCCTCCGTGACCTCTGTGGCCTCTGTGAGAGGCAATTCTGTTCTGGCCGTCACACCGCCGCGATACCGAGCGCCTGCAGCGCGTCGCCGACGGTGTGCACGGAGCCGGTGACGAGCACGGTACCGTGCGGCGCCATGGTCCCGGCGCGCTGCAGGGCGGCGGCGAAGTCGGGGATGATGCGCACCTGCACGCCGCTGAACACGCCCGCCTGCTCCGCCGCGGTCGCCGGCTCCCACCGCCGCTCCGGTGGCGAGCTCGGCGCCACCGTCAGCACCGCCGCGTCCGAGCGCGCCAGGAGCGGCGGGAGCATCTCCGCCCAGTCCTTGTCCTTGAGGATGGCGGTGACGAGCACCACCGGCCGCGGCAGGTCCAGCTCGTCGAGGGTGGCGGCGAGCGCGGCGACGCCCGCGGGGTTGTGCGCCACGTCGAAGATCCAGGTGGTGCCGCGGACCCGCTCCACCTGCATCCGCCCGGGCCAGCGCACGGCCGCGAACCCCGTCTCGATCGCCTCCCACCCCGGCCGCAGGGCGTCGGGAAGGAGGCCGAGCAGCTCGGCCGCCAGCGCCGCGTTCCGCGCCTGGTGCGCGCCGACGAGGGGGAGGCGCAGCTCGCGGCTCCCCCACCGCGCCGATTCCAGGCGGCAGCGCGTCCCCTCCAGCGCCACCCGCACGTCGCCGACCGACGCGACCTCGTCCAGCACGGTGAGCGGCGCGCCGGCGGCGCGGGCGGCGGAGCGCAGCACCCCCAGCGGCCCCGACTCCCGCTCGCCGGTGAGCGCGGGGACGCCGGGCTTGAAGATCCCCGCCTTCTCCGCCGCGATCGCCTGCAGCGACTGGCCCAGGTACTCGGTGTGGTCCAGCGCGACGCTGGTGACGGCGCACGCCTCGGGCGCCAGCACGTTGGTCGAGTCCAGCCGCCCGCCGAGCCCCACCTCCACCACGGCGACGTCGACCCCGGCCTCCGCGAAGCAGAGGAAGGCGATGGCGGTGGTCGCCTCGAAGAAGGTGGCCTCGGTGCGCTCGATCTCCGGCCGCAGCCGCGCCTCGCACGCCAGCAGCAGCGCGCGGTCGACCGGCCGCCCGCCCACGCGGATGCGCTCGTCGAACGAGACCAGGTGCGGCGAGGTGTAGAGCCCCACCGTCCGCCCCGCGTCCGCCGCCCGCAGCGCCGCGTCGCAGAGCGCGGAGACGGAGCCCTTCCCGTTGGTGCCGGCCACGTGCAGGCTACGGAAACGCCGGTGCGGATCCCCCACACCGGCGAGCAGCTCCCGCGTGCGCTCCAGCCCCCAGCGGATCCCGCCGGTGGGGCGCGCGAACAGCCACGCCCCCGGTTCGTCAGCCTTCATCTCGGCTCGCGGCCCTTCCTTCGCTGGTCCTGTGAACCTGCCGTTCAGGCGGTCGCGACTGCGAACTCCTCGGTGGGCTCCGGCTGGCCGAGCATGTGGCGCAGCAGGCGGGCGATCTCGCTCTTCATCTGCCGCCGGTCGACGATGAGATCGAGCATCCCGTGCTCCAGCAGGAACTCCGAGCGCTGGAAGCCGTCGGGGAGCTCCTGCTTGATGGTCTGCTCGATCACCCGCGGCCCCGCGAAGCCGATCAGCGCCCCCGGCTCGGCCACGTTCACGTCGCCCAGCATGGCGTAGCTCGCCGTCACCCCGCCGGTGGTGGGGTCGGTGAGGATGGAGACGTAGGGGAGCCCCTCCTCGTGCATCCGCGCCAGCACCGCCGAGGTCTTGGCCATCTGCATCAGCGAGAAGATCCCCTCCATCATCCGCGCCCCGCCGCTGGCCGAGACGATGAGGAGCGGCGTGCGGTTCACCAGCGCCCGGAGTCCCGCGCGCGCCAGCTTCTCCCCCACCACCGAGCCCATCGACCCGCCGATGAAGGAGAAGTCCATCACCCCGAGCGAGACGGGGATCCCCTCCATCGCCCCGTCGCCGGTGATCACCGCCTCGCCGTGCGTGCTCTTGCGCTCCGCCTGCGCCAGGCGCTCGCGGTAGGGCTTCAGGTCCACGAAGCCCAGCGGGTCGCCCGAGCGCAGGTCGCGGTCGGTCTCGCGGAAGGTGCCCTCGTCCAGCAGCAGCGCGATGTAGCCGGTGGCGGAGAGGCGGTGGTGGTGCCCGCAGCTGGGGCACACCTGCCAGTTCTCCTTCAGCTTCTCGCGGTAGAGGATCTCGCCGCAGCTCGGGCACTTCTCCCACACGTCGCCCGGCAGGTCGCGGCGGTCGGTCGCCTGCAGGCGCGTCTTGGGCTTCTTGAACCAGGCCATTGGACAGAGAGTGCGGAAGTGCGTGAGTGCGGAAGTGCGTGGAGGCGGTGCGATCCGAAGGCGAAGCGCGCGCGGAGGCGGAAGCGCACTCCCGCACGTCCGCACTCCCGCACTCGCCGTCGCTATCGTATTCGCCCGGTCTCCGCCGCCACCCGCTGGATCACCGCCATCGCCAGCAGGTTCACCAGCAGGAACGAGCCGCCGTAGCTGATGAAGGGGAGCGGGATGCCGGTCACCGGCATGATCCCCACCGTCATCCCCACGTTGATCAGCACGTGCGCGAACCAGCTCCCGAAGATCCCGATCGGCACCAGCGAGGCGAACGGGTCGTTGCTCTTCTCGGCGACCTTCACCAGCCGCCAGAAGATCAGCCCGAAGGTGATGAGCACGCACAGCACGCCGATGAACCCCCACTCCTCGCCGATCACCGAGAAGATGAAGTCGGTGTGCTGCTCGGGGAGGAAGGCCAGGCGCTTCTGCGGCCCGTCCAGCCAGCCGCGCCCGAACCAGCCGCCGCTGCCGATGGCCACCCGGCTCTGGATCAGGTTGTACCCGGCGCCCCGCGGGTCGACCATGGGGTCCAGGAAGACCATGAAGCGGTTCTTCTGGTACGGCTGCAGCTTGTTCCAGAGCGGGAGCGCCACCGCCCCCGCCACCGCGTTCGCCACCCAGATGGTCGCCTTCTCGGAGATGAACGCGTCGCGGCGCACCAGCAGCAGCAGCACCACGACGATGTAGACCCCCCAGACCCAGGGGTTGATCGACAGGAAGAGCGAGAGGATGGGCGAGACCAGGAAGAAGATGGTGGAGAGCGGCGTTCCCGCCCAGAACAGGCACCACACCAGGATCGAGGCGAACACCAGCGCCGACCCCAGGTCGGGCTGGAGCATCACCAGCCCCATGGGCACCATCACCACCACGATCGGCTTCCACAGCCCCCAGACCGTCCGGGGCGGCTCGCGCCACTCCCCCAGCACCCGCGCCAGCATCAGCGCCGTGGCGATCTTCGCCACCTCGGCCGGCTGCAGGTGGATGGGCCCCAGGTAGAGCCAGCTCTTGGAGCTCTCCGCCGTTCCCCGCCCGCCGCCGATGAAGAGCGCCAGCACCAGCAGCACCAGCGCCAGGGCGTACGCCGGCTGCGCCCCCCACTCCAGCCAGCCGACGGGAACGCGCAGGATGAGCGGCACGATCAGCAGCGCCAGCATGAACCACATGAGCTGCTGGCGCCAGGCGCCCACCACCGCCGGGTCGGGGACGTCGAGCACCCCGGCGCTGTAGATCATGGCGATGCCGAAGATCGCCAGCCCCACCACCAGCCCGAAGAGGATGGGGTCGCCCAGCAGGAGCGAACGGTAGCGCCTCACGCCTCCCCCTTCCTCATGCCACCGCCGTGCGGTAGAGCGCCGCGGCGCCCAGCCCCACCGCGGCCGCGTAGAGCGAGGCGAAGACCGCGGGGATCACCAGCGCCATCGGCGAGCCGCCGGCGCCCATCACCGCCAGCAGGAGGTAGAGCAGCCCCTCGTAGAGGAGGGTGCCCACGAAGAAGTAGGCCACCATGGTCACCGGGTCGTCGCCCGCCAGCCACTCGCGCGAGCGCGAGCCCAGGTAGCCCACCACCGAGAGCGCCAGCGACGCCGCCCCGAACACCGTGGGGTTGGCCGAGCCCTCCAGCACCCCCAGCAGGAAGCCGAGCCCCGCCGCGCCCCCGGGGCGCATCCGCCGCGAGGCGAGCAGGAGCGCGATCACCAGCAGGTCGGGGGCGAGCACCCCCAGCCCCAGCCCCACCCGCAGCACGAAGTGCAGCACCACCAGCCCGGCGATGAACAGGGCGAACCGCCAGCGCGTCCCGTCCGCCATCAATCCTCGCTCGCCATCACGGTTCAGCCTCTGCGCGCGTCAGGGGGTGGGGAAGACCGGCTTCCCCGGGAGCTCCGGGGTGGGGTCGCGCGGCCTGGGCCGGGGGCGCGGCCGCGGGCGCTCGGGCGCCACCTGCCGCGGCGCGGGACGCGCGATGGGCGTGGCCGCGTCGGGCGCCACCGCGCGCGCGCTGGTGTCGGCCACCTGCGCCGTCGTCAGCCGCACCCCCCAGGCGCTCGCCAGGTCGGCGTCGCTGCGCCCCTGCTGCGGCGCGCCCAGCACCAGCACGTGCGACATCTGCGACGGCGCCACCAGCGGGCGGATGAAGTAGGTGCGCTGCCATCCCCCCGGCTCCTTCCCCACCCCGATCACCTTCCCCACCGGGATGCCGCGCGGGAAGAGCGCGCCGTCGCCGCTGGTCACCACCATGCTCCCCGTGTCGGGGACGGTGTGGAAGGCCACCGGGGTGAGCGCCAGCACCCGCTCGCCGTGCGGCCCGTCCACCGGCTTGGCGATCCCGTACGTCTCCCCCTCCACCGTCATCACCGCCACCGCGAAGCGGTCGTGCGTCCAGTCGATGGCCACCGACGACTCGCCCCCCAGCTTCCACACCTTCCCCACCAGCCCCTCGGCGGTCACCAGCACCGCGTCGGAGTGGATGCCGTCGCGCGTGCCCGCCGAAAGGCGCAGCGTGCCGCTGGAGCCGGGCCCGGCCATGCGGTCGGTCTCGGCGGGAACGAAGGTGTAGGTGAGGCGCGGGCGGAAGCCCAGCAGCGAGCGCAGCTCGCGGTTCTCGGCGGCCAGGTTGCTCTGCCCCACCAGGAACGAGGCCAGCGAGTCGCGCTCGGCGCGCAGCCGCGCCGCGTCGGCGTAGCGGCCGGCGCGGTCGGTGGCGCCGCGCTCCATGGCCATCACCGGGTAGAGCACGGTGCTCCTCACCGCGTGCCCCACGCTGTCGCGGTAGGCCGCGGGGATGGCGAGCAGGAGCGCGCTGAGCGCCGCGAAGGCGCCGGCGACGGCGAGGTCGCGCTTGCGGGCGCGCTCGCCCGTGCCGCGGAGGTAAGGTCTGAAGGTGCTCAGGAGGCCAACACTCCTCTGTACTTGGCGATGTCGTCCAGGATCCGCCCCGCGCCGCGCACCACGCAGGTGAGCGGCTCCTCGTCCACGTGGATCGGCAGGTTGGTCTCGCGGGCGATCAGCACGTCGAGCCCGCGGATCAGCGCCCCGCCGCCGGTCATCACGATCCCGCGGTCCACGATGTCGCTGGCCAGCTCGGGCGGGGTGATCTCCAGCGCCCGCCGCACCGCCTCGACGATGGCCTGGATCGGCTCCTGGATGCACTCGCGGATCTCCTGCGAGTGCACCCGCACCGTCTTGGGGATGCCGGAGACCAGGTCGCGCCCCTTCACGTCCATCTCCCGCTCGTCGCCGGTGCTGAAGGCGCTGCCGATCTGGATCTTGACCGCCTCGGCCGTGGCCTCGCCGATCATCAGGTTGTAGTTCTTGCGCAGGAAGGTGACGATGGCGATGTCGATCTCGTCGCCGCCCACGCGGATCGAGGTGTCGCAGACGATGCCGGAGAGCGCGATCACCGCGATCTCGGTGGTGCCCCCGCCGATGTCGATCACCATGTTGCCGGTGGGGGTCTCGACCGGGAGCCCCACGCCGATGGCGGCGGCCATCGGCTCGGCCACCATGTACACCTCCTTGGCGCCGGCGGCGTTGGCGCTCTGCCGCACCGCGCGCCGCTCCAGCTCGGTGATCCCCGAGGGCACCCCCACCACCACGGTGGGCTTCAGCTTCAGGAACCGCTTGGAGGTCACCGTCTGCAGGAAGTAGCGGAGCATGATCTCCGTCACGTCCACGTCGGCGATCACCCCGTCCTTCAGCGGCCGCACCGCCAGGATCCCCTCGGGGGTGCGCCCCAGCATGCGCTTGGCCTCCAGGCCGATCCCCTTGATCCGGTTGGTCGCCTTCTCCATCGCCACCACGCTGGGCTCGTTCAGGACGATTCCCTCGCCCTTCACGTAGATCAGGGTGTTGGCCGTGCCCAGGTCGACGGCGATGTCGTTGACCGGGAGGAAGGTGCCTTTCTTGAACCAGCCCAGAGCCATGTGCGGACCGAGACTTTCCCGCCGGTGCGCCCTGCCGAGCGCAGGGGCCATCGGGCGGCGTAGCGACGAGTTGACAGTGACTTGCGGAACTCGAAAAGCTACGCCCCGCCCTCTCCGCACGCAACCCGATGCGCCCGCCCCCGATGCACGGGCCATGCCGCGCCACGACAGGCGTTTGTATAAGGCAGTGCGGCAGTGCGGGAGTGCGGAAGTGCGTGGGTTCCGAAGCGCAGAAATGCGGAAGCGCGCTCCCGCACTTCCGCACTTCGGGCCTACTGCACCCGGAACTCCTTCGACTGCGCGGGGGCGCCGTTCAGCATCACCTCCACCTTGTAGTTCCCGGTGGGCCACCCGCTCGGCTTGGAGACGTGGAACTCGGTGACCGCGGGCCCGGTGGCGCCCACGGTCTGGCTGGTCTCGTCGACCACCTGCCCGTCCTGGAAGGTCCAGCGGGCGGCGAGGGTGCCGCCCGTGTTGCCCGAGGTGGCCACCGAGGCGTAGATGGTGTCCCGCGGTCCGAAGGTGGTGGTCTCGCTCGTCACCCGCTTGTCCGCCCCCAGGCTCTTGCCGAGGTTGACGGTGGTCACCGCCATCGGCGCCGATGCGGGGGCGGCGGGGGGCGCGGGGAGGGTGGTGGTGTTGGCCGGCTCGGCCGTCTTCTTCTTGCAGGCTCCCACGCCGGCGGCGGCGAGGACCAGGACGACCACGGGTCGCTTCAGGCTGGCGCGCATTCGAGTCCTCACGGCTGGGCGGGAAGCTTCAGGACCTGCCCCGGATGGATGAGGTCAGGGTCGTCGATCTGGTCGCGGTTCGCCTCGAAGATCGCGCGCCACTTCGACCCGTCGCCGTAGACGTGCTTGGCGATCTTCGAGAGCGAGTCGCCGGACTTCACGGTGTAGGTCTCGGCCGCGGCGCCGGCCGCCGGCGTGGCGGGCGCGGTGGTCGAGCTCCCGCTCTGCACGTCGGAGAAATCCGCCCTGGGGGCCGGGCTTCCGAGCGGGTTGCCGAGCGGATTTTCGGGTCCGGGAGTCATCACCCTGCTCCTTTGCGATCGGGGTGGAGTTGCCGTCGGAGCCGCGCCCTCGGCGCACGTTGCGTTCCAGCGCCTCCGGAATGCGCCGCCCTCTCGGGAAACGAAGCGGGCGGCGCAGCCTCGGGACGTCTCGGAAGCACCTCATATCAGCCCTGTTACGTGAATCCGTATCTCGCGATGGCTCCTTGCACTCTACAATTCGGCGGATTACGATAGGGGTGGCCGTGAGACGATCCCCGTACACGCGGAGGGACGAATGAACAGGCTGGCGCTCGATCTGGACTCGGTCGTGGTGGAGTCGTTCCCGGTGGAGGCGGGGCGCGAGGAGGATGCGGGTGCGGCGCAGGCGTACGTCACCGCCGGCAGCCGCACCTGCCTCATCCCGTTCTGCCGGAACGCCGAAGTCGGCTGAAACCGCTCGACCGAGGAGGGACGGGTGAAGACGCTGAAGCTGGACTGGGACGAAGTGGCGGTGGAATCGTTCGCCACCACGAATGAGCCGCGCGACGGGCTGGAGCTGGGAGCGCTTTCGGGACCGCTCTGCGGCACGCTGGCCACCCGGCTCACCTGCTGCCCCTGCACGCCGCGCGCGGACGAGCTCTGAACCGCGTGCAGGCTCCCGCCGGTGAAGGCACCCCGGCGGGGACGATCACACCCACAGGAGGTACGGATGAAGAAGCTGATGCTCGACGTCGATTCGCTGGCGGTGGACTCGTTCCCCATCACGGAAGCGATCGAAGAGACCGGCACGGTGCAGGGGATGGAAGCGCCCACCCCGCCGTACGCCACCTGTGACGCCGCCTGCACGTACACCTGCACCACCGGCGCGTCGTACCTGGAGGCCTACTGTCCCCCGCCGTCGACGCGGACCGGGTGCGTCGCCGGTCCGGCCTGAGCCCAGGCCCGGAACGCGATTCGTCTCTGCGTGAGACGCTTTTTGTCGACGATGCCACCGCTCGATTCCAGCCCAACCGGCACGCAGCATGCGG
>JBJMPM010000396.1:0-7649 GCA_045803205.1 Longimicrobiaceae bacterium | reverse complement strand
CGTCGCCGGCGTGGCGCGCCTCGTCTACGCCGCCGCCGTCCTGGTCTGGCTCCTCCCCCGTCCCCGCCTGCGCCTCACCGCTCCCACGAGAACCTGAGCCGCGCCTCTCCGTGCCTCTGCGTCTCTGTGTGAGATTGCAGTCGCTGTGCTGACCGCCGCCCGGTACGCGTCGTGCACCGGCTCGCCGCCCCCAATCCTGGATGGAGGATGCGGATGGCCGAGGAGCGCGACCCCACGCAGGGGCCGAAGGCGGGCGACACGCCGGAGCAGGACCCGCCCGGCATCGAGCGGGAGATGGAGCCGCAGGCGGACCATGGCGAGGAGAGCTACCACGGCTCCGGCAGGCTGCAGGGGCTGGTCGCGCTCATCACCGGCGGCGACAGCGGCATCGGGCGCGCGGTGGCGATCGCCTTCGCGCGCGAGGGCGCCGACGTGGCCATCGGCTACCTGGACGGCGTGGAGGACGAAGACGCCGGGGAGACCCGGGGGTGGGTGGAGAAGGCCGGGCGCCGCTGCCTGGTGGAGCGCTTCGACGTGCGCGAGCCGGAGGCGTGCCGCGCGCTGGTCGAGCGCACGGTGAAGGAGCTCGGCCGGCTCGACGTCCTCGTCAACAACGCCGCGTACCAGATGGAGCAGGAGGGGATCGAAGACATCACCCCCGAGCAGCTCGACCGGACCTTCCGCACCAACATCTACGGGTACATCTGGATGGCGCAGGCCGCGCTCCCGCACCTGAAGAAGGGCGCGGCCATCATCAACACCGGCTCCGTGACCGCCTTCGAGGGGAACGCGGGGCTGATCGACTACGCCTCGACCAAGGGCGCGATCCACGTCTTCACCAGGTCGCTGGCGCAGAGCCTGGGCGAGAAGGGGATCCGGGTGAACTGCGTGGCGCCCGGCCCGGTGTGGACGCCGCTCATCCCCAGCACCCTGTCGAAGGAGCACGTGGCGAAGTTCGGGGAAGACACCCTCTGGAAGCGCCCCGCCCAGCCGGCGGAGATCGCACCCAGCTACGTGTTCCTGGCCTCGGCCGACGCGCGCTACTACTCCGGCGAGGTGCTCTCGCCCACCGGCAAGTCGACCTCGCGCTGATGGCGGTGCGCGTCGGCTACCACTGCAGCCATGAGCAGTACGCGCCCGGCGACCTGCTGCGCCACGTTCGCCACGCCGAGGCGGCGGGGTTCGAGTGCGCGATGTGCTCGGATCATTACCACCCCTGGAGCGAGGCGGAGGGGGAGAGCGGCTTCGCCTGGAGCTGGCTGGGTGCCGCGCTGCAGGCCACCTCGCTCCCCTTCGGCGTGGTGACGGCGCCGGGGGGATGGCGCTACCATCCCGCGGTGCTCGCGCAGGCCGCCGCCACGCTGGCGGAGATGTTCCCCGGGCGCTTCTGGATGGCGGTGGGGAGCGGCGAGCGGCTGAACGAGCACGTGGTGGGCGCGCACTGGCCGGAGAAGGCCGAGCGCAACGCTCGCCTGCGCGAGGCGGTGGAAGTGATGCGCGCCCTCTGGTCCGGCGAGACGGTGACGCACCGCGGCCGCCTGACGGTGGAGGAGGCGAAGCTCTACTCCCTTCCCGCCCAGCCCCCGAAGGTGATCGGCGCCGCGCTGAGCCCCGAGACCGCGGAGTGGGCGGGCGGCTGGGCGGACGGGCTGATCACCGTGGTGGGCGAGCGCGAGGGGATGCGGGAGATCGTGGACGCCTTCCGCCGCGGCGGCGGGGAGGGGAAGCCGCTCTACCTGCAGGCGCAGCTCTCCTTCGGGAAGACGGACGAGGAGGCGCTGGAGGCGGCGTGGCGCCAGTGGCGGGCGGCGATGTTCCCCAGCCCCGTGCTCGCCGAGCTGAAGCTCCCCGCCGAGTTCGACGCCGCCGGCGAGTACGTGCGCCGCGACGACGTCGCGAAGAAGATGCGCGTCTCCGCCGATCCCGGGCGGCACCTGGAGTGGCTGCTGGGCGACCTGGAGCTCGGCTTCGAGGAGATCGACATCCACTGCGTGAACCGCGGCGCGCAGGAGCGCTTCATCGACGTCTTCGGCGAGCGCGTGCTCCCGGAGCTGCGCAAGGCGGGGTAGCGCGGGTCGCGCGTGGACCCGGAGGATGCCGCATCCGCAGCCGCGGCGCCCTCTCCCTGCGCCTGAGGCGCAAACCCTCTCCCGTACCGGGGCCCGTACCGGGAGAGGGGGATGGACGCGGCGGTGGTCTGGCCTGCGCGGAGCCGTGCAGAATCAGCGGCAGCGCGACCGGATCGGGATTGCGCAGGCGCTGGGTCTTCAACCTCTCCCGGAACGGGAGAGGTGGCGAGCCTAAGCGAGCCGGAGAGGGCGCTGAGCCGGAGCGCGCCAAGTTGCCCGATCACTCGCCACCGGTTCCAGCGCACTTCCGCACTCCCGCACTTCCGCACTCCCGCACTTCCGCACTCTTCCACCCAGACCACCCGTGCCGACCGATCATCTCTGGTGGCAGAAAGGCGTCGTCTACCAGGTCTACCCGCGCTCCTGGATGGACGCGAGCGGCGACGGCGTGGGCGACCTGGCCGGGATCACGCAGCGGCTGGAGCACCTGCAGTGGCTGGGGGTCGATGCGCTCTGGATCTCGCCCATCTACCCCAGCCCGATGGCGGACTTCGGCTATGACGTGTCGGACTACCGCGGGATCGATCCCGTGTTCGGGACGATGGAGGACTTCGACCGGCTGCTGGCCGAGGCGCACGGGCGCGGGCTCAAGGTGCTGCTCGACTTCGTCCCCAACCACTCGTCGGACCGGCACCCCTGGTTCGTGGAGAGCCGCGCGTCGCGCGACAACCCGAAGCGCGAGTGGTACATCTGGCGCGACCCGGCGCCCGGCGGCGGGCCGCCCAACAACTGGCTCAGCAACTTCGGCGGGGCCGCGTGGACGCTCGACGAGGGGACCGGGCAGTACTACTACCACGCCTTCCTCCCCCAGCAGCCCGACCTCAACTGGCGCAACCCCGCGGTGGTCGAGGAGATGCTCGGCGTGCTGCGCTTCTGGCTGGAGCGCGGCGTCGACGGCTTCCGGGTGGACGTGCTCTGGCACCTGATCAAGGACGACCAGTTCCGCGACAACCCGCCCAACCCGAACTTCCACGAGGGCGACAACCCCTTCGCCGCGCTCCTCCCCGTCTACACGGCCGACCGCCCCGAGGTGCACGGCCTGGTCGCGCGGATGCGGGCGCTCTTCGACGAGTTCGGCGAGCGGGTGCTGATCGGGGAGATCTACCTGCCGGTGGAGCGGCTGGTGGCCTATTACGGCGACGACGGAAAGGGCGCGCACCTTCCCTTCAACTTCCAGCTAATCCAGGCGCAGTGGGACGCCTGCCACATCGCCAAGCTGGTGGAGGAGTACGAGCGGGCGGTCCCCGCGTACGGGTGGCCCAACTGGGTGCTGGGGAACCACGACCAGCACCGCATCGCCACGCGCGTGGGCGCGGCGCAGGCGCGGGTGGCGGCCATGCTGCTCCTCACCCTGCGCGGCACGCCGACCCTCTACTACGGCGACGAGATCGGGATGCGCGACGTGCCGATCCCGCCCGAGCGGGTGCAGGACCCGTTCGAGAAGCGCGTCCCCGGCAAGGGGCTGGGCCGCGACCCCGAGCGCACGCCGATGCAGTGGAGCGCGGCCCCGAACGCCGGCTTCACCACCGGCACCCCCTGGCTCCCCCTCGCGGACGACTACGCCGCGGTGAACGTCGAGGTGGAGTGCGGCGACCCCGCCTCCATCCTCACCCTCCACCACCGCCTGCTCGCGCTCCGCCGCTCCGAGCCGGCGCTGGCCGTGGGCGCCATCTCCTCCATCCGCGCCGAAGGCAGCATCCTCTCCTACCTCCGCAGCGAAGGCGACCGCCGCTTCTTGGTCGCGCTCAATCTCGCCTCCTCCCCCGCCACCCTCACCCGCCCCGAGAGCGACCCCGTCGGCATCGTCGCGCTCGCAACGAACGCCGCCCGCGAGGGCACGCGCATCGAGCGCAATGTTGACCTCGCGGGCGACGAAGGTGTGGTGATCCGGCTGGATAAGGAGCCGCAGCCGCGGGAGAGCGGTACGAAACGCTAGAGCTAGAGCCCGAACACGCTGAGCAGTGCACGATCGATTTCACCGATAGTCCCTTCGTCCACCACGACCGGGAGCACTCGCACGATCTCGGTAGGATGAAACGCAGTCTGGATCAGCCTCACCGAAAGGATAGCCTCTTCGATTCCTTGGCGGACGTCGCGAGTCCATGCGTTTCCGGTGATGACGACATCGTCGGGCTGTGATTCGTACTCGGCTCCATCGAGGAGCGGGATGATCAGTTGATAGCGGCGCGCGCGAGAGTATCCGGCTTCCGTGACGATCACGCCCAGCCAGAAGCCGGCTTCCGCCGCCAGTACATCGCTGAGCTCGACCACGCACCCGCGCAGGCTTTCCGCAGCCGTGCCGGCGGCGCGCGTACCCGTGCCGAGACCCAGCGCGCGCCGCAACTCGCTTCGGATCGCCGGCATCTCGTCGATGAGCCTGCCAGCCATGCGCTGCATGTCTTCGCTTGCTGCCGGCACGAGGCGGGACGGCATCACGTACGTGGGAGCGGTGAAGCCGGTATGGCGATATGCGCTGGTGAACGGATCTACGAGGACGCCTGCACCTCCAAACCCTGTTTCAAGCGCGGAAGTGCTGGCGTAAGCGAAGATCCCGATGTCTTCCTGCTCGTCGCAGACCGTCAGCAGGACGTGCCTTCTCCACTTGAAGTCCCCTTCGGCCCGAGCCTCGGGCGGGAGGAACCACACTTCACCGGGATAGCGCATGATCCGGAATGGCCGACAGGAGAGAGCTGATCCGTGAATTGAGGTGATGCTGCTACGGCCGCTGTTTACGAGCCCGGCACCTTCTTCCGGCGGGCCAGGTTTTCCCGCACGGCGCGCAACCCGGCGCTGCGCACCTTCACGAAATCCGCATGGTCGGGCGGAGGCGCCGCGTCGCTGGTGGCACCATCGTGCTTCACCATGGCGGAGGCGTTCTCGGTAACCCCGGTATCTTTCTTCATTCCGAATCTCCATTCTGCTCGTGGCCACCTCAACGGTGCCGTTGCATATCGCACCTGTCAACCTGTGCTTCCTCTCTGTGCCTCTGCGTCTCTGCGTGAGATCGAACTGATCAGAGGAACGGAGACGGCACGTCGTCGCGGATGATGCCGGCGGCGCGGGCGCGGGCGAAGAGCTCGTGGATGGCGCGCTCGCCCTCGTCGCCGACGTCGATGGTGAAGCGGTTGACGTAGAGGTCGATGTGCTGCCGCTGCACCTCCTCGTCCATCTCCTGCGCATGCGCGCGCACGTAGTCGCGCCAGTCCGCCGGGTGCGCGAAGGCATGCTCCACCGAGCGGCGGATGGCGTCGTCGACGGCGCGGATCGTCTCCTCGCCCAGGTCGCGGCGCGCGAGGATGCCGCCGAGCGGGATCGGCAGCCCCGTGGCGCCCTCCCACCACTCGCCGAGGTCCACCACCTTCACCAGCCCGTGCTGCGGATAGGTAAAGCGCGATTCGTGGATGATGAGCCCCGCGTCCACCTCGCCGCGCGCCACGGCGGGCATGATGTCGCTGTAGACCATCTCCCTCCCCGCCTGCGCATCCGGCGCGAAGAGCCGCAGCAGCAGGTTCGCCGTGGTGTTGCGCCCGGGGATGGCGATCCGCGCGCCGGCGAGCCGCGCCGCGTCGAATCCATCGCGTGCCACCACCAGCGGTCCGCAGCCACGCCCGAGCGCGCCGCCGCTGCGCAGGAGCACGTAGTCGCGCACCAGGTGGGGGATGGCCCCGTAGCTCACCTTGGTAACGTCGAGCGCCGCGTCTTCGGCGAGGCGGTTCAGCGTCTCCACGTCCTCCAGCCGCTCGGCGAACGCGAGCCCCTCGGCGGTGACGATGCCGCTCACCAGCGCGTGGAAGATGAAGGTGTCGTTCGGGCACGGAGAGTACCCGAGTGTCAGCGTGCGCGTCTCAGTTGCGGTGTCGACGGACATCGGGTTCCCTGGTAAGCTTCTCTGCCGCTTGCCGGATCATGCCGGGAAGATGCCCTCGCGCGCGGCGACCAGCACGCGGACGGCGCGCTGCGCCGCCTCGGCGGCGTCGCCGAGGCGCCAGCGCGAGAGGTCGCGGTCCTCGACCC
Organism: Longimicrobiaceae bacterium; assembly: GCA_045803205.1. GTDB lineage: Bacteria > Gemmatimonadota > Gemmatimonadetes > Longimicrobiales > Longimicrobiaceae > Longimicrobium. Next base: position 1,506 of record JBJMPM010000396.1, on the reverse strand, counting down.
GATTGCTGACGGCGCGCAACTCGAGGAAGGGTACCCCGTAGAGGGCGGCGACGTGCGCCAGGGCGGCGCCCTCCATCCCCTCGCAGATCCCGCCGAAGCGCGCCGCCACCTCCGCGCCGCGCGCCGCCGTCCCCGAGCACGTGGACACGGTGACGAACGGGCCCACGCGCACGTGCACGCCGCCCGCCGCGAGCGCATCCGCCGCCCTCGCCACGCGCGCGGGGTCGAGGGCGATCTGGTTGAAGGTGCGCTCCCCGCCACGCTCCAACAGCGGGATGCCGATCTGCTCCGTCGAGATCCAGCCGCCGGGCGCCTCCACCCCCTCGTCGCCGTACACCGCGGCGGAGGCGAGCGCCACGTCGCCGATACGCAGCCCCGACCCCTCGTACGCGCCCGCCACGCCGAAGCCGACCACGCCCCTCACGTTGCGCGTCTCGAGCAGCGCGGTGAGCCCGTGCGCCGCGTTCGTCTTCCCCATCCCCGCCGGGAAGAGGATCACCGGCGCGCCATCCAGCACCCCGCTCCACGCCGCCTTCCGCCCGACCACCAGCTCCTCGCGCGAGCCGAGCGCGTCGCGCAGCCGTGCGCACTCCAGCGGTACGGAGCAGACCAGGGCCAACGGGAGCGTCAGGGGCATCGGGCTGCGGCGGGCGGGTTGCCGGGTTCGCTGCGACGACGGAAGTTACCCCCGCCGTGGCGCCTCGGCCAATCGCGCCGCGACTCTCCCCGTTCCTCCGTGTCTCCGTGAGAGACCCAAGCGCATGATCCGCCGTCTCGCCGTGCTCGCGCTCTGCGCGCTCGCCGCCTGCACGCCGCCGCCAAGGCCCGCGCCGGTGCCGCCGCCGCCACCGCCCGCGCCCCCGCCGGGGCCGCCGCCCTTCACCGCCACGGAGGTGTGGACGTCGCAGCCCGGGCTGGTGCTGCGCGGCGATAGCGGAGCGGTGACGCTGCCGTGGGCGTTCATGCGGCTGCAGGTGCTGCGCGTGGACTCGGCCGAGCTGCTGGTGCGCTGCCTGGTCTGCCGCGGCGCGCCCACGGGGATGCTCTCGCGCGCCAGCGTCGTCCACGAGGTCCGCGCCCCCGCCGACGCCGCGAAGCTGGAGCTCGCCGACTTCGCGCTCGCCGTGCGCGAGGCCGCCCGCCTGCGCGACTACGCCGCGCTCCGCGCGATGATGTCGCGCGACTTCGTGTACTCGCTCGACGACGCCGAGGGGGCGCTGGAGGCGCTGTCGGCGTGGCAGGGGCGGCGCACGGGCGACCTGCAGCGCCTCCCCTCGCTGCTGGACCGCGGGATCCTGAGCGCGGGCCCCAGCGGCGTCTGGGCGGCGCCGCCGGAGTACGTGACCCAGCGCGGCTACAACGACCTGCGCGCCGGCTTCCGGCGGGGTCCGAACGGCTGGCAGTTCATCTTCCTCGTCCGCCCGGGCCTGTGATGCCAGGCCAGACGCATGACGGTGCGTTCGAAAACACCCAGCAGAAAAGATCCTCACACGGAGTCAGGGGGGG
>JBJMPM010000379.1:0-21208 GCA_045803205.1 Longimicrobiaceae bacterium | reverse complement strand
CCGCAGGTGCCGCAGGTGCCGCAGGTGCCGCAGGAGCAGGTGGTGGAGCGCATGGTCTCCGCGAGCCCCGGCGGGCGGCTCACCCTGGAGCTGGAGACGGGCGGCGAGGTGGAGGTCGTAGGGTGGGACCGCGAGCAGGTGTTCCTGCACGCGGAGCTCTCCGGCCGCGACTGGCGCTCCACCCGCGTGGAGCTCTCCGGCGAGGGCGCCGACGTCCGGCTGCGGGCGCGCGACACCAGCGGCCGGAGCAGCTACTCCACCAGCCACCGCTTCCAGCTCCGCGTGCCGCGCCGCTTCGACGTGGGCGTGCAGTCCGGCGGCGGCGGCATCACCCTGCGGGGCGTGGAGGGCGACTTCGCCGGGCAGACCCGCGGCGGCAGCCTGGTGCTGAAGAACGTGCGCGGGCGGGCCGAGCTCACCACCCGGGGCGGCGAGATCGAGGTGACGGACTCGCGGCTCGACGGCTCGCTGCGCACCGCCGGCGGCGACGTGCGGCTCTCCAACGTGCAGGGGAACGTGCGCGGCTACACCGCCAGCGGCCAGGTGCTGCGCGGCGGCCGCAACGACGACGGCGGGAGCGCGGACGGCACCCCGGTGCGCATCCACCGCGCGGGTGGCATCATCAGCGTCGACGACGCGCCGTACGGGGCGGACCTCTACACCGGCGGCGGCGCGATCACCGTGGGCCGCGCGCGGGGCTTCGTGCACGCGCGCACCGGCGGCGGCCGCATCCTCCTGGAAGAGGTGGACGGAGACGTCGTCGCGTCCACCGGGAGCGGGGCGGTGAGGGTGGGGCTCGCCACGCCTTCGGGCGTGCGCACCGTCGATGTGCGCTCCGGCTCCGGCGGCGTCACCGTCGACATCCCCGCCGGCGCGGGGGTGGAGCTGGACGTGGAGACGGGGTACACGCCCTCGAGCCGGCCGGTGACCATCGAGAGCGACTTCGGGCTGCCGGTGACGGAGAGCCGCGACTACGAGCGTGTCGAGAACGGCACCCCGCGCCGCTTCGTGCGGACGCGCGGACGGGTGGGCGACGGCCGCGTGCACGTGAAGGTCCGCACGGTGAACGGGAGCGTGCACCTGCGCCGGGTCGGCTCCGGCCGCGCGGCCACCAACTGCGTGGGCCCCGAGTGCACCTTCGCCACGCCCGAGGGAACGCGGCTCCTCGCCGCCTCGCTGGCCGACGACGGGAACCGGAAGGACGCCAACGAGCGCGCGGCGGAGTCGCTCCTCCGCACCATCTTCGCCTCCAGCGACCCGCGCACCCAGCGCGAGGCCACCGAGTCGCTCGCCGACCTCCCGGACTACGTGGGGCTCGACGGGCTGGTCCGCATCGCCCTCCAGCACCCCGGGATGGAGGCGCGCCGTGCCGCCGCGGCCGGGCTCGGCCAGATGGCGTGCGACGAGAGCATCACCACCCTGGTGCGGATGATCGACACCGAGCGCGACGGCGCGGTGCGGCAGCGGGCGGTGAAGGCGCTCGCCTCCACCATCTGGCGCACCGACGTCGACCGCCACGCGCGGCCCGAGGACATTCGCGCCATCCTCGCGCGCATGGCGGAGTCCCACTCCGACGGCTCCGTCCGCGCCGAGGCCCGCAAGGAGCTCGCGGCGGCCGACCGACAGCGCACCTAGCCCTTCCCGCGGCGCGCCGGGAGCCGGCGCGCCGCCCATCCCCCGAACCACCGATCCCGACGATCGCCGGTGCGGCCCGCCCGCCGCGCCTGGCCGCCTGCGCGGACTTCTCGCATGCCGCTGGGGCGGTGCGGCACGCGGCCATCCGCGCACGAGGGGTTTGCCGTTGTGTCCGCGAAGGCGGGCAGCGTGAGGTTGTAGCCGCGGCTTCAGCCGCATATCCCCACCCAGAAAACCCGCGTCTCTGCGTGAGACCATGTCGTTGTTTCACGACGATCCGCCGCGCTGCCACGGGCGGCGGAGGCGGTACGCGGGCACGTCGGTGATCCCCACCCGCTCCACCTCCACCAGCCTCCGCGCCGCCAGCCGCGCGACCGCGTCCTGCACGGCGCGGCGCGAGAGGCCGGTTTCCTCGCCGAGCTGGCGCAGGCTGGCGACGGTCTCCCGCTCGCCGCCACCGGTGAGCCGCCAGAGGGCCAGGTAGAGCAGGAACGCCGAGGGGTGGCGGTCGTGCCCCACCAGGTCGGGCATCAGCGTCTCGAGCACGTAGTCGTCGAGGAGGATCGGCATCGGCGCGGAGGGGCGGGGGTGGGCGTGCCGGGAGGAGCTATGGCAACCGATGCCAGAGTGGTGGCTGCACGCCTTGCAGCGCAAGGGTTTTTCCATTTTCGTATCCGCCTGGAAATCGTCCCGAACACCCAGACGGCGGAGCCGAAACCATGATCAAGGCCGTGAAGTTCGTCAGCATCCCCACCCGCGACCAGGACCGCGCGCTCGCCTTCTACACCGAGAAGCTCGGCTTCCGCGTGGTGACCGACCAGCCCTTCGGCCCGCAGCGCTGGATCGAGCTGCGCATCCCCGGCGCGGAGACCGGGTTCGTGCTCTTCACCCCGGAGGGGCACGAGGACCGCATCGGCGGGTTCATGAACATGGCCTTCACGGCGGACGACGTGCAGAAGACGTACGAGGAGCTCTCTGCCCGCGGCGTGGAGTTCGTCCAGCCGCCGAAGACGGAGCACTGGGGCACCTCGGCCATCTTCAAGGACCCCGACGGCAACACCTTCGTGCTGGGCACGAAGTAAAACGGCATCACGCAGAGACGCGGAGACGCGGAGACGCGGAGAGGCCACAGGGTGTCGCGTATGCGAGTGAACTCGCCGCTACAAAAGCACGCAGTCCGCCTGCGCGGACTTCTCGCATGCCGCCGCAGTGGCGCGACACCAGGCCTCCGCGCGCACGACGTTCCGCCGTTGGTGTCCGCGAAGGCGGACAGCGTGAGGTTGTAGCCGCGGCTTCAGCCGCATATCCCCACCCCAAAAGCAGAGGACACGAAGCGGCGCATCGCTTCGTGTCCTCCGCGTCTCTGCGTGAGCCTGCTGTCTGTCAGGCCGTGACGAGGTCCTTCTCGACCGCCTCTTCCTCGTTCCACGCCCGGAAGCACTCGTACGGATACTCCCGCGCGGCGCGCGTCTGGTCGGGGAAGCCGAAGTAGTCGTGCCACCCCATCTCCATCGCCTTCCACTTGCAGTCCCAGTGGAAGCTCACCCGCCGCACCTCGCCCGGCGTGTGCAGGTGCATCACCCCGCGGAAGAACTCGCAGCCGGAGATCCCCCGGATCTCGATTGATTCGACCTGCAGCCCGGGGTATTCTTCCAGCGCCCGCACCAGCGTGCGCTCCACCTTCACCGCCGGGCAGTCGCGGTTGAAGCTGAGGCGCTCGTTCGGCCGCCCGTCGCGCACGAAGCGGTTGACGGCGTCGCGGAACTCGTCCGTGGCGCTGGAACCGTCCAGCAGCTCGAAGATCTTCATCGGTCCCGGGTGGGGAGAGACGGGCGGTTGGGTGGACCGCTGAAGATAACAGCGCGTGGCAGTTTCGCCAAGCGCTTGCCGCCGTGGGGTTTGCGTGTTCGCCTTCATCTTCCGCTAACGTGCCGGATTCGCCCACCGCCGACCTCCGCCCGCCCCCCGAAGTCGTGCGCATCGCGCGGCGGCTGGAGGACGCCGGCCACGCCACCTGGGCCGTGGGCGGCGCCGTCCGCGACGCGCTCGCCGGCCACGGCGAGGGGAAGGACTGGGACCTGGCCACCGCTGCCCGCCCGCGCGAGGTGCAGCGCATCTTCCCGCGCACCGTGCCGGTCGGCATCGCGCACGGCACCGTGGGGGTGCTGGGGAAGGACGGGCGGCTCTACGAGGTCACCACCTTCCGCCGCGACGTGGAGACCGACGGCCGCCACGCCCGCGTCTCCTTCTCCGACACGGTGGAAGAGGACCTGCAGCGGCGCGACTTCACCATCAACGCGGTCGCCTGGCACCCGCTGCGCCACGAGGTCTTCGACCCGCACGGCGGCGTCCCCGACCTCCGCGACGGGCTGCTGCGCACCGTCGGCGACCCGCGCGAGCGCTTCCGGGAGGACCGGCTGCGGGTGCTGCGCGCGCTCCGCTTCGCCGGGCGCTTCGGGCTGCGCATCGACCCCGCCACCTGGGAGGCCGCCAGGGCGGCCGCGCCCGAGCTCCCGCACCTCTCCGCCGAGCGGGTGCGCGAGGAGCTGCTGAAGGTGCTGAAAGAGGTGAAGCGCCCCTCCGACTCGCTGCGCCTGTACGAGACCTCCGGCGCGCTCGCCTCGCTCTACCCCGAGCTGCAGGACTGCGTCGGGGTGATGGATGGGGATGAAGACGTCTGGTCGCACCTGCTGCGTACCGCCGACGAGGCGCCCGTCAGCCGCATCCACCTGCGCCTGGTCGGCCTCCTCCACGACGTCGGCAAGCCGCTGGGGATGGAGGGCCACGCGGGAGCGGGCGCCGCGCTGGCGCGGGGGATGATGGCGCGGCTCAAGTTCTCGAACGCGGAGCGCGATCGCGTGCTGCACCTGGTCGCCCAGCACGAGGATTTCCCCGCCTCCGACGCCCCCGCGCCCGAGGTGCGGCGGTGGCTGCGCCGCGTCGGGCGCGAGTACGTGCACGACCTGCTGCGGCTGGAAGTCGCGAACGCCCGTGGCCGCGCGCGCCCCGACGAGGCGCGCGTCCGCGAGGCCGAGGCCCTCCGCCGCCGCGCCGACGCCGAGATGCGTGCCGGCGCCGCCCTTGAGATCGGCGACCTCGCCATCGGCGGCGACGAGTTGCGCGCCCTGGGCGTCTCCGCCGGCCCCGCCATGGGCGAGATCCTCCGCGACCTCCTGGAGCGCGTCACCGACGACCCCTCGCTCAACACGGGCGACGCGCTGACGGCGATCGTGCGGGAGCGATTGGATGAGGATGATCCACCGCCCCCCAGGACGTCATCCTGAGGGCGGCCACGCCAGCGCTGCGTCGTGCTGCAGGACCCGCAGCCCGAAGGATCTATAACCGACGCAACAACATAGCATCTGTCGTGCGCCGTCCCCGGCGTCGTCCGGCGGGCGCCGGCGGGTTGGAGGGCCGACGGGTTGGGCGGTCGACGGGTTGGAAACCCGCCGCTGGAACCGGCACGAAGTCCGCCTGCGCGGACTACGGCGGCATGCGAGTTCCGCCGCAGTCACGCAGTGGTGAGCGAAGCGATTTACCCTCCCCTTGTGGGAGGGTCGGTTTTTCGCGGACAGCAGTACCGTCCGTCGAAAAACCGGGGAGGGGGGCCACAGCCGTGGACGCGCACGAATCTACCGCTGCGCCACCTCCGGCGTCACGGCGGCGATGATGGCGCCGCCGCCCGTCTTCTTCTGCGAGCCGACGATCATCGTCTTCCCGGGCACGCCGCTCACCGACGTCGTCACGGAGCTGCCCTCGCTCTCCACCTCCAGGTCGAGGGTGACGCGCGCTTCGGGGCCGGTGGCGGTCGCCTCGCGCACCGTCCCGTCGATGCGGAGGCCCGGCTGAACCTGCAGGAAGTGTCCGCCCTCCAGCGCCACCACCGTCACTTCCCCCAGCAGGCGGTAGCCGCGGTAGCGGAAGAGCTCGCGCAACGGCGCCACCACCCGCGCGATCGCGCTGTCGCCGCCGGCGAAGTCGCCCGCCTCGATCACCTGGAAGCGGAGCGTCACCATCTGCGGCCCGCCGTCGTAGCGCCGCAGCACCGCCGCGATGCTGTCGAGCTGCGCCGGCCGCTCGCGCACGGTCACGAAGCGGCTCCGCCCGGTCAGGTAGCCGCCCTCGCCCACGTACGGCGTGAGCAGCGTCGTCGCCTCGTCCGCGCTCAGGCGGTGCAGCGGGTAGGTGCGCACCACCATCCCCCGGTGCGAGTCGCAGGCCCCCAGCGCCAGCGCCGCCAGCGCGAGCAGGGTCGTCGTCTTCTTCATCGTCGTCGTCTCCCGAAAAAGTCAGTAGACCCAGACCACGGTCACGCCGGGGTCGCTCGTTTCCAGCACCGCCACGCTCCGCCCGTCCGCCGCGCGGGCGACCGGCGGGGCGGGGAACATCAGCCGCGCGATCTGCTCCGCGGTCGCGCCGCGGGGCGGGGCGGCGTCGGGCCGCGCCAGCATCACCGCCGCGACGGCCGCCGCGAGCGCCGCGAGGGACGCTGCCGCCGGCGCGACCCGCCGCGTCCAGGCGCGCCGCGGCCGCAGGGGGATCACCTGCGGATCGGCGGATGGCGCCGCGAGCGTCCGCAGCGCCGCGTCGAGCTCCGCCTCGCCGGCCAGGATGGCGTCGGCGTCCTCGCGGCAGAAGGCGCAGGTGCGCAGGTGGGCGGCGAGCGGCGAGTCGACTTCGCCGCGGATCTCGGCGAGGTCGGCCTCCAGCAGCAGGGCGCGGGCGGCCGCGCAGTCCATCGTCATCGGTCCTCCCCCGCGTTCGGGTGCGCGGCCAGGATGCGCTCGCGGATCGCCCGCCGGGCGCGGAAGAGGTGCGCCCGCGCCGTCACTCCCTCGATCTCCAGCATCTCGCCCGCCTCCGCCGGGGTGAAGCCCTGCAGGTCCACCAGGTCGAACACCTCGCGCTGCCGCGCGGGGAGCTCCGCGAAGAAGCTCCGCACCAGCGCCACCGTCCGCTCGTTCTCCAGCGCCGCGATGCGGTCCTCCGTCGCCGCGGCGAGCGCGTCCGCCTCGGCCGAGGCCAGGTGCGCCCGCTCGCGGCGGCCGCGCCCCTTTACCCAGTCCAGCGCGGCGCTCGCCGTCAGCCGGTAGAGCCAGGTGGTGAAGCGGGAGCGGCCCTCGAAGGCGTGCAGGTGGCGGTGCAGGCGGATGACCACGGTCTGCGCCACGTCTTCCGCGTCGTCCGCGTCGCCGGTGCGCACCAGCGCCCAGCGGTGCACCTGCGCGCGGACGGCGGTCGCGAGCTCCGCGAAGGCGCGCTCGTCGCCGGCGCGCGCGCGGGCCGCCATCGCCTCCACCGGCTCCGCGCCCGCCGTCGGGGTCGGCACCCGCGCCTCTCGTCTCCCGTCCGACCCGGGTCAGCGCGCCGCGGCGGCCGCGCGGACGGCGGCGGCGTCGAGCGCCTGCAGCGCCTCTTTCCACAGCTCCGCGCGCTCCGAGCCCGCGCTGCGCGCGATCAGCCCCGCCAGCGCCGCGCGGTGCGCCACCTTCTTCGCCTCCGCGTAGGTCGCGGCCAGGTCGGGGGTGATGCCGGTGCCCTCCCAGTTGCCGCGCGTGGCGGCGGCCTCGTTCCAGGCCGTGGGAACGAAGACGCCGAAGTGCGTGCCGATCATCTCCCATCCCCCCGGGTTGGCCCCGCCGCGCGTCTTCTCGCCCACGACGGTCGCCAGGCGGTGCGCCTGGAGATGATAGGCGAGCCCCTCGGCCGCGGAGAAGGTGCGTCCGCTCACCAGCACGTACACCGGCTTCCCCAGGTACCGCGGCCCCGCGACGTGCGGAAGGGTCCAGAGCTGCGCCACGTCGGCCGGGTCGCGGCGGTGGAGCGTGGTGAGCAGCGTGGGCTCGGCGAAGAAGTACGAGAGGACCAGCGCCTGCATGGCCGCGAACCCGCCGCCGTTGCCGCGCAGGTCGATCACCAGCGCGTCCGTCCCCGCGAGGAAGGTCATCGCCGCCGCGAGCGTCGAGCCGGCCAGCTCGGGGTTGTCGAAGCGCCCCAGCTCCAGGTAGCCGACGTTCCCGTCCAGCCGCTCCACCTGGTGGAAGCCGTAGTTGCGCCACGCCGCCGCCTCGCGGTCGCGCGCCAGGTCGGCCGCGGAGGTGCCCGACCCCGGCGGCGCGGTGCGCGCGCGGACGCTGAACACCACCTGCAGGTGCGCGTCGCCCGTGGCGCGCCGCAGGTCGCCAGTGAGCGAGTCGGTGAGCGCGGACGCCGTCGCCAGCGAGCGGTAGCGCCCGGCGCGGACGCCCTGCAGGACGGTCCGCGCGGCGGTGGCGCCCTTCTCCACGAAGACGTAGCGGGTGGATACGGCGCCGGCCGCGGCGCGCGCAACGGAGTCCGCCAGCACGGGTGTCACCGGCATGTCTTCGCGGCGCTCCTGCGCGGCGGCCGCATGGGGATGGAAGACGGCGGCGAGCGCCAGGAGCAGGATCGAACGGAGGATGGAGGGGCGGGACTGCATGATGGTATCGGGGGTGCGGGGTCGTCTCGGTTGGTGTTGACGGTGTGAGACGACGGTCGCGGAAGATGCGTTTACGCCGCGATCGCCCCCTGCGGGTCGGGCGAATGAATTCGCTGCAACAGAAACACGAAGTCGGCCTGCGCCGACTCCCGCCTGCCGTGCTGCCTCCGTTGCAGGGCACGCGACCCGCTCCACCGCGGCCGAGGCCCGCGGACCGAGGCTGCGTGGGAGCCTGTCGCGTGCCGCTGAACCCCGGCATCACCACGGGCTGTAGTCCGCGCAGGCGGACTTCGTGTAGTTGTTGCAGCGAATTCATTCGCCCGCTACACTCCGCCTCCCCTTTGACGCACGAGAACGACAGCACGGTAACGGATGATGGCGACGCAGCCGGGGGCGATCTTTCCCCCCGTGAACGAGCAGATGGACGTGATCCGCCGCGAGACGGTGGAGATCGTTCCCGAGGAGGGGCTGGCGCGCAAGCTGGAGCGCTCGCTGAAGAGCGGGAAGCCGCTCGTCGTCAAGCAGGGCTTCGATCCCACGCGCCCCGACCTGCACCTGGGCCACGCCGTGTCGCTGCGGAAGCTGCGCGACTTCCAGGAGCTGGGTCACGACGTGGTGTTCGTAATGGGCGACTACACCGCGCTGGTGGGCGACCCCAGCGGGCGCAGCGACCTGCGCCCGCAGCTCAGCGAAGAGGAGGTGCGCGAGAACGGGCGCACCTACGCCGAGCAGGTGTGGAAGGTGCTCGACCCGGCGCGCGTGCGCATCGAGCACAACTCGCAGTGGCTGGCACCGATGCAGATGAAGGACATTCTGCGCCTCACCGCGCACTACACGGTGGCGCGGATGCTGGAGCGCGACGACTTCGAGAAGCGCTACGAGGAGGGGCGGCCGATCTCCATCGTGGAGTTCATGTACCCGCTGATGCAGGCGTACGACTCGGTGGCGCTGAATGCCGACGTGGAGCTGGGGGGCACGGACCAGAAGTTCAACCTGCTGGTGGCGCGCGACCTCCAGCCCCGCTACGGGCAGGAGCCGCAGGTGTGCCTGCTGATGCCGCTGCTGCGCGGCACCGACGGCGTGCACAAGATGTCGAAGAGCCTCGACAACTACGTGGGCATCAGCGACGCGCCCGACCAGCAGTTCGGCCGCACCCTATCCATCCCCGACGACCTGCTGGAGGAGTGGTACCGGCTCACCTCCGGCCTCCCCGCGGCGGAGCTGGCGGCGGCGGTGGAGGAGGCGAAGCGCGAGCCCTACCGCGCCAAGCGCCGGCTGGGGCGCCTGATCGTGGCGCAGTACCACGGCGAGGAGGCGGCCGCGCAGGCGGAGGAGGCGTTCGACGCGCTGTTCAAGCGCCGCGAGATCCCCGACGACATCGCCACGGTCGAGCTCCGCGCGGACGATCCCGACCTCGGCGCGCAGGACGGGCAGGTGCTAGTGACGAAGCTGCTGGTGCGCGTCGGCCTGGTGGCTTCGGGCGCGGACGCGCAGCGCCAGCTCCAGCAGGGCGCGATTTCCGTCGGCGGGGAGAAGGTGACGGACCGCTCCGCGCGCGTCCCCGCCGCGGGCGAGGTCGTGCTGCAGCGCGGGAAGCGGCACTTCGCGCGCGTCCGGTTCGTCTGAAAACCGGAATCTCATATGATTTACCGGCGCTTGACCTTCGAATGGCGGAGCATTATCCAGATTGCAGCGGATTTGGCCAGGCGCGAGGCAGGGGATTGGCCGGCCGTGCATCCTTCCGCAACCGGAACAGCGCCAGCGGCCTTGCCCGTCGGCCGGAATTCCGTCCACCGAACAACGAGCTCGGCCGCAAAGGGCGGCGGTGTCGCATGGAAACAGCAATCCCTCCGCGTGACTATCCCGAATGGCGCGGCGAGCCCTTCGACCGCGCCGAAGACGCAGCCGACCTGTTCGGGTACTACCTCGTCAGGCACTGCCGGGACGAAGCGATGGCCACGGTACCGCCGGGGTCCTCGGCAGCTGTCAGGGCCGCGGTCGAGAAGGCGGTGGACACCGCGCTGCACAACGTCTGCGACCTGCTGGAGGGGTTCTGGCCGTTGAGCGCAGGCCCCCGGCACACGATCTCGCTGGCCCTCGGCGTCCAGGTCCATGACGCGCAGGACGAGGTGGTGGAGACACAGCAGATCGCGCCCTGCCAGCTCGACTTGCCGATCGGTTACTGGAAGTGGGCGCAGGAGCGGGAGTTCCGGTAGTGAGGGAGGTGCCTTCGGCGAGCCCGCCGACTCCGGCATGACCACGGGCCCCGGTGCGTTCCGGCGCCGCGCCTCTTCTCCAGCTCCACCGATGTCAGCGAAGAGCCACATGAAGCTGCGCGCGTCCGTGCTGGTCGCCTTCCTGCTCGCGCTGCTGCTCGCTCCGGGTGCCGCGGGCCAGGGTACGCGCGACCCGGCGACCATTCCCTCGCCGACCGGGATGCTGTACGGCGGGATGGATCTCGAGCTCTGGCCTGACGGCAGCTACCGGGTGGTGAACTTTCCCAGGGTCGTCCGGGTGGACAGCGGCTCGGTCTCCGCGCGCGCAGGGTTCCGCCTCGGCGACGTGCTGCTCTCGGTGAACGGCCGCGACGTGCGGGAGCCGCGGCCGTTCCGCCTGCAGCCCGGCGAGGTTCGCTGGGTGGTGCGCATCCGCCGCGGCGAGGAGGAGAAGGAGCTGGTGATGGAGGTCCCTCCCTCCATGCGCCCTGCCTCTCGATAGGCGACTGCCGCCGCGCCTCTCTGCGTCTCCGCGTCTCTGCGTGGGATTACTGGTCTTCCCGTTCGAGGATGCGGCGTAGCGCCGCGACGTCTTCGGCGATCGCGCGCAGGCGGGCGGCCTCGGTGGCGCTGGGCGCGCCGGGGGGATGGAGGGGCGCGCGCAGCTCTCCCTTCGCCAGCCCGTCGAACACCGCCTCGGCCGCGTCGCCGAACGCGAGCACGGCGGGGGCCGAGGCCTCGTCCGCGGGGGGCGCGTAGGCGAGCGCGTTCGCCCCCTCGCCCAGGCGGCGCAGGTACGCCAGCGCCGCCATCCCCGCCTCGGCCTCGCCGTCGCGGCGCCCCTCCCAGAGCACGAGCTGCAGCGACTCCTCCGCGTTCAGCACCGCGAGCCCCGTCTGCCGGCGCGCGTCGTCGGTATCGGCGCGGCGGGCGGCACCGGCGTGGGCACGCGCGGCGATGCGCAGGTACGCGCCGCAGGCACGCAGCGCCTCGGCCAGGCGCCCGCGGAAGGCCAGCCGCTCCGGCGCCGGCCAGAGCAGCCGCGCCGCCGCCAGCGCCAGCACCCCGCCCAGCAGCGTGTTGGCCACGCGGATCCCCGGCAGGTGGCGGTCCGCCGCCGTCGTCTCGGCCAGCAGCACGAAGGTGGGGGTGAGCAGCGCCGAGTAGACGCCGTAGTTCACCTGCAGCACCGACACCGCCGCCGCCGCCAGCACGAACACCACGGCCAGCAGCAGCCGCGGGTCGTGCACCAGCGCCAGCACGCCGGCCGCCGCCAGCCCGCCCGCCACCGTGCCGCCGATCCGCTGCACCCCCTTCACCCAGGTCGCCCCTGCCGAGGGCTGCAGGACGATCAGGGCGGTGAGGGTGATCCAGTAGCCGCGCTGCACCCCCAGCAGGTGCGCCAGCGCCGTGGCCGCGGCGGCGCTCACCCCCACCCGCAGCGCGTGGCGGAAGGTGACCGAGCGGAAGTTGAGGTTGCCGCGCAGCACGTCCAGCGGCGACGCCTCGCGCAGGGGGTGCGGCGCGTCGGGAAGGGGGACGCGCCGCCCGCTCTCCACCCCCGCCGCCGCGCTCCACCCCAGCATCGCCTCGCGCCGCAGGTTCTTCGCGAGCGGGTCGATCCAGGAAGGCGCCTCGCCGTCCGGCGCGGCGCCGGGGAAGGACGGCGCCGGCGCCGGCTGGCGCTCGTACTCCACCGCGTCCGCGACCTCGCGCGCGAGGGCCGCGGCCGCCGAAGCCGCGTCGCGGGCCCGCTCGGCCCCGGGCTCGCCGGCGGCGTCGAGCGCGCCGCCGAGCGCGGTGGTGGCGGCGAAGGTGCGGTCCGCCGCCTCGGCCAGCATCAGCAGCCGCTCGCCGCGGCCGGTCTCGCCGGGGCGGCCGCGCCGCGTGGCGGCCAGGGTGGCGCGCGCCGCCTCCAGCGCCGCGCGGAAGCGGGCGAAGTCGCGCGGCTCCGCGGCGGCCACGGCCTCGGCGTAGCCGGCCAGCGCGCGCCAGCACTCGGCCAGCGCGTGCCGTGCCGGGCCGTAGGCGCGGACCGGCCAGAGGAAGAGCGAGAGCGCCATCGCCCCCGCGCTCCCGGCGAGCAGCAGGGCCCCGCGCTCCGCCATCGCCGCCGCGCCGGGCGCGGGGGTGGAGAGGGAGATGACGAAGACGATGGTCATCGACGTCCCCACCGACCCCGCGCCGGCCCCGAAAGCGCGCAGCAGCGCCCCCGCCGTGGCCCAGAGGAGGATGGCGGGGATGGAGACCGCCGGGCGCACGCTGACCACCGCGCCGAGCACGCCGCCCAGGGCGACGGCGAGCGCCAGCGCTCCCATCGTCTCCGCGCGGGTGCGGTAGGCGCCGCCCTTGTCGGCGATCGCGGTCACGAAGCCCGCGAGCCCGGCCCAGCTCGCGTCGCCGATCCCCAGCGCGTGCGCGGCGAGCACCGGCGCGACCGTGGCCACCGCGGCGCGCAGCCCCGCGGCGGGGTTCGGGCGCGCGGCCCAGCGGGCGAGCTCGCGCACCGGCCCGCGCAGTCGCGGCGGCGCGACCAGCGGCCCGTGCCGATCCGGCTCCGTCGTCGTCACGATTCAGAAACGATGGGCCTCACGCGGAGGCGCGGAGGGCGCGGAGAGAACACCGCCGTCTCTCTCCGCGCCTCTCTGCGTCTCCGCGTGAGGCGCTTTGTCGGTAAGGCTCAGCCCGTCTCCACCGCCGAGGGTCTCGCGTCCACGGCGACGGCGGCGCGGCAGAGGATCTCCAGCTTGTCGTCCGCCAGCGTCTCCCACTCCGGCGGCACCGGGTAGAAGCGGCGCTTCCCCATGCCGCTCTCGAAGCAGAGCCACCCCTCGGCGAGCTCGTCGGGAAGGGCCGACACGCTCCGCCGCGCGGGGCGGGTGTGCTGCCCCGGCGTCACCTCCCAGACCAGCCACTCCACGCCCGACGAGTCGGTATATGCGCGCGATGCCATGCCGTCCGCTCCATCTGCACCGTGGACACGTTGCAGATGGTTGCAAGAACTCGACCGCGCGGGCTAGAGCGGTTTTCTCTCCGGTCCGGAGTTCGTCGTGCATCCGCGGCCGCGGGGCCCTCTCCCTGCGCCTGGGCCCTCTCCCTGCGCCTGAGCCCTCTCCCTGCGCCTGAGCCCTCTCCCTGCGCCTGAGAGCGCAAGCCCTCTCCCGTGCCGGGAGAGGGAGGTGGCCGCGGCGGAGACGAGGCCTGCGACGGAGCGTGTGAATGCAGACGCAGCGCCGCCGGTCGGGGACACGCCAGGGCCGCGGCATCGTCCGCGAAGGCGGACTTCGTGCCGTTCCAGCGGCGGGTTTCCAACCCGTCGGCTCCGGAGCGTTGCGCAATCCGCTCTAGTCGTCGTCCAGGAAGGGCGACGCGCGGCGGGGGCGGTCCTCCACCCAGCGCAGCGCGTTCTGCAGGTGGCGGGCGGCCTCGCGCCCGTCGTCGTCGCGGCGGAGGACGCGCTCGGCGGCCTGCAGCTCCGCGCCGACCCGCGCCTTCACCTCGTCCGTGGCGTCCGACGCGGCCAGGTCGCGCGCCAGGGCGGGAAGGCGGTCCGCCAGCGCGTCGGCGCGCAGCGGGCTGTCGCCCACGCGCAGCGCCTCCTGCTGCGCGGCCGAGAGCTTACCGCGCAGGTCGTCCGTCCCCATCGCCGCCTCCCCCGTTCGCGGGCCGGTACATTCCGATCAGGTGCGCGGCCGTCTCGGGGGTGATCGCGCTCCCCACCAGCCGGAAGCGCACGCGCTCGCCGTCCACCAGCGCCAGGGTGGGCACGGTCCTGATGCGCAGCCCCAGCGCCTTCGCCTGCCCCTCCTCCGTCTCCCAGTCGACGAGCTCCAGCGGGAGCCCGGCGGCGCCCGCGAGCGCGTCGACCACGGGCGACTTCTCGTGGCAGACGCCGCACCAGTCGGCGCGGAAGTAGAGGAGCTTCATCCCCGGCGCGGCGCCGTCCATCGGCTCAGTGCTGCTCGTAGACGGAGGTGCGGCCGTCCTTCGTGAAGGCGACCACCTCGTAGTGCTGCGGGTTCGGCCCCTCCATCCCCGGCGACCCCGTCACCATCCCGGGCACCGCGAGCCCGGCGACGTCGGCCGGGTGGTCGCGCAGCAGCCGCCGCACCGCCTCGGCGGGCACGTGCCCCTCGATCGCGTAGCCGCCCACCAGCCCCGTGTGGCAGGAGCGGGCGGCGGCGGGGACGTGCGCGCCGTCCTTGATCCCGTCGACCCCCGAAGTGTCGTGCGCCTCGACCCGGAAGCCGTTCTGCCGCATGTGCTCGACCCACTGCTTGCAGCAGCCGCAGCTGGGGTCCTTGTACACGACGACGAGGGGGGCGTCGGCCGAGGGGGCAGCGGCGGGCGCCGCGGCGCCGGGTGCGGCGGGTGCGGCGGGTGCGGCCTTCGCCGCGGCGTCGTCGCCGGACGGACCGCCGCACGCCGCGGCGGTCGTGGCCAGGGCGCAGGCGAGGGCCGCGCGGAAGAAGTTCATCGTCGAACGCTCCGGTGGATCGTGGTCGTGTCCGCGCCAACATAGCGGTACACCACGCTCCTGAAAAAGATGGACTCGCGCGGAGACGCGGAGACACGGCGGGAATCCCTCTCCGTGGCTCCGCGTCCCTGCGTGAGACGCGGTTACCGCCGCTTCCGCAGGATGGAGCCGATGTTCTCGTCCACCCGGTCGCGGGTGAGGATGATGGCGAGCGACTCGGCCGCGGCCAGGGTGCAGACGGCCAGGGTGATCCAGAACTGCAGGTGGCTGTAGCGCCCCAGGATCAGCAGCGGGATGCCGAAGAGAAAGGCCAGGATCACCGCCGCCTTCGAGGTATACAGGTGCAGGTTCACCATCCGGCGGAACTTCAGCCAGCTCACCAGCAGCACGAAGAGCGCGAAGGCGCCCCAGGCGATCAGCGGCCCCATCTGCTCGCGGAAGAAGAAGGGCCTGAGCATCACCAGCCAGAGCGTGGTCGACAGCGCCAGCAGGTGGTCGGCCGTGGCGTCGAGCCGCGCGCCGAAGGCGCTGGTCTGGTTCCACCTGCGCGAGAGGTAGCCGTCGAGCATGTCGGTGACCGAGGCCACCAGCACCCCGATCCCCAGCCACACCGGCTCGCCGAGGAGCGCCAGCACCCAGAGCACGGGGAGGAGCACCAGCCGCGACGCCGTGAGCTGGTTGGGGAGCGTGCCCAGGTTGCGGCGCAGCTCCGCCAGGCCGCCCCTCCGTCGCGCCGTCCGCTCGCCCGACACGTCGCTCATCCCTCCGTCTCTCCACCGTCCGCGTTCGTACCAGAGCTGCACCGCCGCGGTGCAGCGTACCCCAATCTGCGTTCCACGGTGCTCCACCGGGAGGGTTTCCGTGCACGACCCCCTTGCGCGGGAACGTGCTGGTCGTGACGATTGTAGTGCGTGCGTTCGCGCTGGCGCGGCGTATGCCAGAAAATCCCTCTCAGGATCGTTACAGCCGCGACGGCTCTTCCGCCGCCGCTTCTTCCGTCCGGCACCACCCTGCTGGACCCCAACTCCCCCGCGCGGGAGGCCCGCCATGCGTCCGCTCTTCGTCGCCGCCCTGCTGGCGGCATCGGCCACCCCGTCCGCCGCGCAGATGGTGCACGGCCGCGTGCTGGAACGGGGCACCGACAAGCCCATCCCCTCCGCCGTCCTCGAGCTGCGCGACGGCCAGAACGTCCGCGCGCAGGTCCGCACCCTCGACGACGGCACCTTCGTGATCCCGGTTCCCGGCGCGGGGACCTACCGGGTCGCGGCGACGCGGCTGGGGTTCGAGTCGCTCCTCTCCGGCGACCTGGTCATCCAGCGGCTGGACTCGCTGGACCTGGTGTTCCGCATGATCTCGACCGCGGTGGCGCTGGACCCGGTGAGCGTGAGCACCCCGCGGTACCGGTCGGCGCGCCTGGCCGGCTTCTACGAGCGCTCCGCCAAGCGGCGCCAGGGGCACTTCCTCACCCGCGACGTGATCGAGCAGGCGCGCTCGTCGCGCACCTCCGACCTGCTGCGCCGCATCCCCGGGCTGTCGTTCCGCGCCACCCGCCGCGGCGGCTACGCCGTGCGCGCCCGCGGCGGCTGCGAGCCGCAGGTGTACATCGACGGGATGGACGTGAGCATGTTCGGCAACGCGACCAGCGTCGACGACCTGGTGCGCCCCGACGACCTGGAGGGGGTGGAGGTCTACGGCTCCTCCTCGGTCCCCGTGGAGTTCATCCGCAACAACCCCACCACCGCCCAGTGCGGCGCGGTCATGCTCTGGACCCGAATGGGCCGGTAGCGCGCCCGCGCCCGCCTGGCGGCCGTCGAAATCCGGGCCCTCTCCCGCACGCGCGCGGGGGAGGGCCCGCCCGTTCCGGTGCCGCAGATGCTGGCGGCTTTCGGTAGATGCGAGGGTGTGGTCCGTCCCTCGCGAGCCCACGCGGGGGCCGTCACGCTGGACAGCGGCGCGGGAGAGACGTAGACTGCCGCCCTTCACGGCCCGCGGGCGGGCGTGGCCCCGGGCCGTTGCACGCACCGGGGCAGCCGGTCCCGGAACGGGAACGGCGGCCCGCAACCTGCGCCTGCGGCGGCCGCGGCCGGACCTCCACCCCGACGAGACGAGAGACGCGGATGGCGATGACCAGGGCTACGCGGCGCAGGCAGGTGATGCTCTTCGCGCGCAACTTCTTCAAGCACCCGCGGATGCTCGGGTCCATCATCCCCAGCTCCCGCTTCCTGGTGCACGACCTGATGCGGCAGGTGGACTGGGAGCGGGCGAAGGTGCTGGTGGAGTACGGCCCCGGCGTCGGCAACATCACCACCGAGGTGCTGCGGCGGATGCGCCCCGACGCGCGGATGGTGGTGTTCGAGACCAACGACGAGTTCGTGGAGTTCCTGCGCGAAGCCATCCCCGACCCGCGGCTCACCGTGGTGCACGGCTCCGCGGCGGACGTGGGGCGCGTGCTGGGCGAGCTGGGGCTGGGGCAGGCGGACTGCGTGATCTCCGGCATCCCCTTCAGCACCATGCCCCCCGAGGTCGGCGAGGCGATCGTGCGCTCCACCCGCGAGGCGCTGCGCCCCGGCGGCAAGTTCCTGGTCTACCAGTTCTCGCGCGAGGTGATGCGCTTCCTGCGGCGTGAGTTCCACGAGATCCGCGAGGCGTTCGAGCCGTTCAACATCCTGCCCGCGCGGCTGTACTACTGCTCCGTCTGATCACCCGGCATCACGCAGAGACGCAGAGAAACTGAGAGTACGCAGAGATTTCTCCGCGTACTCTCAGTTTCTCTGCGTCTCTGCGTGAAACGGTTCTGTCCGCAAGTGGACAAAGGATACAAAAACCTTGCGTTCCGGGCCCGGAGGATGTTTCATGCCTTCGCGTGCGAGGGATTGCGAGGGCGGCGGCGGGGGAGGATCTTGAGGCCATGACCGGCGCCCCCGAAGGAGTGGTGGACCTGCGCTCCGACACCGTCACCCGCCCCACGCCCGCGATGCGCCGCGCCATCGCCGAGGCCGAGGTGGGCGACGCGGTGCTGGGCGACGACCCCACGGTGAACGAGCTGGAGCGCTACGCCGCGGAGCTGCTGGGGAAGGAGCGCGCCCTCTTCTTTCCCAGCGGGGTGATGGCGAACACCGCCGCCCTGATGACCCTGGCCCCTCCGGGGACCCTGGCGGTGATCGACGCCACCGGCCACATGCTGAACTGGGAAGAGGTCTCCGCCGCCCAGCTCGCCGGGGTGCAGTTCCGCGCCGTCCCCACCCGCGACGGCCTGCTGCGCGCGGAAGAGGTGGCCGAGGCGATCGGTCCGGCGTCGCCCTGGCTCCCGCAGACCTCCGTCGTCTGCGTGGAGAACACGCACAACACGGCCGGGGGGCGGGTGCTGCGGCTGGTGCAGCTCCAGTCGGTGGAGGCGGTGGCCCGGGAGCGGGGGGTGAAGGTGCACCTGGACGGCGCCCGCCTCCCCAACGCGGCGGCCGCCAGCGGGCTCCCCATGGCCGCCTACGCCGCCCACGCCGACACGGTGATGGTGGCGCTCTCCAAGGGGCTGGGCGCGCCGGTGGGCTCCATCCTGGCGGGGACGGCGGAGGCGATGGAGAAGGCGTGGCGCATCCGCCGGCGCCTGGGCGGGGGGATGCGGCAGGCGGGGATCCTGGCGGCGGCGGGGCTCTACGCGCTGCGCAACCACCTGGAGCGGCTGGAGGAAGACCACCGCCGCGCCCACGCGCTGGCCCGCGGCTGCGCCGCCGTCTCCGGCGTGGTGGTGCCCAAGCCGCAGACCAACATCGTGATGCTGGACCTGGAAGACCCCGCGCTGAAGCCGGAGCCGCTGCTGGCCGGGCTGCGCGAGCGCGGGGTGTGGATGACCCGGTTCGGCCCGCGGCGGCTGCGCGCGGTGACCCACATGGACGTGGACGACGCCGGCGTCGAGCGCGCCGTCGCCGCCTTCCGCGAGGCGGCGGCGGGGCTCGCCGCCTGAGGCGCGGCAAAGTTTCCGGGCGCCCGCACGAAACCCTTGTGCGGCGCCGGGGGCGGATGTAAACTTTCGGCAGATCTTCGGGAACGCCCCCTTCCCGCCGGGGTACTGAACGCCCACAGCGGCCCTTCCTCCCAAGAGAGAGCTCAGCCAGAGATGATCAGCACCAAGGTCGACACCGGCGAAGACCGCAAGAAGGCCCTGAACGTGGCCATCGGGCAGATCGAGAAGGCGTACGGGAAGGGCTCCATCATGCGGATGGGGATCAACGGCCCCATGGTGAAGGTGAGCGCCATCCCCACCGGGGCGATCAACCTCGACGCGGCCATCGGCATCGGCGGGGTGCCGCGCGGGCGCATCACCGAGGTCTTCGGGCCGGAGTCTTCGGGGAAGACCACCCTCTGCCTGCACGTGATCGCCAACGCGCAGAGGGCGGGGGGGATCGCCGCCTTCATCGACGCCGAGCACGCGCTCGACATCGAGTACGCGCGCAAGCTGGGGGTCGACGTCGACGGGCTCCTCGTCTCGCAGCCCGACACCGGCGAGCAGGCGCTGGAGATCTGCGAGGTGCTGGTGCGCTCGGGGGCGCTGGACGTGGTGGTGATCGACTCGGTGGCGGCGCTGGTCCCCCGCGCCGAGATCGAGGGGGAGATGGGCGACAGCCACGTGGGGCTGCAGGCGCGGCTGATGAGCCAGGCGCTGCGCAAGCTCACCGGCGCCATCAACCGCTCGCAGACCACGGTGATCTTCAC
Source organism: Longimicrobiaceae bacterium (assembly GCA_045803205.1). GTDB lineage: Bacteria > Gemmatimonadota > Gemmatimonadetes > Longimicrobiales > Longimicrobiaceae > Longimicrobium. The sequence continues at coordinate 1,710 of JBJMPM010000379.1, read as the reverse complement.
CAACCAGATCCGCGAGAAGATCGGGGTGATGTTCGGCTCCCCCGAGACCACCACCGGCGGGCGCGCGCTCAAGTTCTACGCCTCGCTGCGCGTCGACATCCGGCGCATCGGCAGCATCAAGGACAAGGAAGTGCTGGTGGGGAACAAGACGCGCGCCAAGATCGTGAAGAACAAGGTGGCGGCGCCCTTCAAGCAGGCCGAGTTCGACATCATGTTCAACGTGGGGATCGACCACTACGGGATCGTGGTGGACATGGCGGTGGAGAACGACGTCATCAACAAGAGCGGCGCCTGGTTCAGCTACGGCGACGTGCGGCTGGGGCAGGGGCGCGAGAACGCCAAGGCCTTCCTGCAGGAGAACCCCGACCTGGCCGCCGCCATCGAGGCGAAGGTGAAGGACGTCCTGGGCATCCGCGGGCTGGCCGCCACCGCCGACGACGGGCCCTCGTTCGACTGAACCGGCCTTCGGCCGCGCAGAGACGCGGAGGAACCGAGAGAGCGCTGAGGCGAACCTCAGCGCTCTCTCGGTTTCTCTGCGTCTCGCGCGCCAGCGCCTTGCTGTTGCGGCACCGCCGTTGCAACGTACCGCGCCCAATGCACGACCGAGCTTTCAACCCCGACGGCCTTGACGGAACCTTCGACGGCGAAAGGCGAGCCCAGCGGACGGTACCTGGCGCTCCTCTCGCTCTCCGCGCTCGGCGTGGTGTACGGCGACATCGGCACCAGCGTGCTCTACGCCATGCGCGAGTCGTTCCACCAGGCGCACGGCCTGGGCGTGCAGCGCGAGAACGTGCTGGGGGTGCTCTCGCTCATCTTCTGGGCGCTGGTGCTCGTCATCTCGGTGAAGTACGCGGTGTTCGTGCTGCGCGCCGACAACCGCGGCGAGGGCGGCATCCTGGCGCTCACCGCGCTGGTCACCCCCGTGGGCGCCATGCGGCGCAACTCGCGCTGGGTGCTGGTGATGCTCGGCCTCTTCGGCACCGCGCTCCTCTACGGCGACGGGATGATCACCCCGGTGATCTCCGTCCTGGGCGCCGTCGAGGGGCTGGAGGTGGCCACCCCGTTCTTCCGCCCCTACATCGTTCCCATCACCATCGCCATCCTGGTGGCGCTCTTCGCGGTGCAGCGCAACGGCACCGGCACGGTGGGGAAGATCTTCGGCCCGGTGACCCTGGTCTGGTTCGCCACCATCTCCATCCTCGGCGTGGCGCAGATCGTCCGCGCGCCCGAGGTGCTGGGGGCGGTGAGCCCGCTGTACGCCGTCTCCTTCTTCGCCCGCAACGGGGGCACCGGGTTCCTGGTGCTGGGGTCGGTGTTCCTGGTGGTCACCGGCGGCGAGGCGCTGTACGCCGACATGGGCCACTTCGGCCGGAAGCCGATCACCGTGGTCTGGTACGGCGTCGTGCTGCCGGGCCTGGTCTGCAACTACTTCGGCCAAGCCGCGCTGTTGATCCGCGACCCGAGCGCGATCGAGAACCCCTTCTACCGGCTCGCCCCGGACTGGGCCATCACGCCGCTCGCCATCCTCGCCACCATGGCGGCGATCATCGCCTCGCAGGCCCTCATCTCGGGAGCGTTCTCGCTCACCGTGCAGGCGATGCAGCTCGACTACCTGCCGCGCCTCAAGGTGCTCCACACGTCCGCGCACCACCGCGGCCAGGTGTACGTGCCGCTGGTGAACTGGGCGCTGATGATCGGCAGCGTCGGCCT
>JBJMPM010000378.1:0-8509 GCA_045803205.1 Longimicrobiaceae bacterium | reverse complement strand
CTCCTAAGAAACTCACGCCAGCAGGAGTTCGCCCGTGTCGATGGCGACCAGCGTGAAATCGAGGACTTGGGCACGCTTGCGTCTACGCACCAGCCGATTGCACTGGCGAGCAGTAGACGAGAATCGCGACCTTCGAGCAGTAGCCGTGACCGGGACCTCCTGTCATTCTGGGGAGAGCGACAGGGCATCCGGGAGCAGGGAGGCGGCAAGGAGAGGCATTCTCCTAAACGGGATCACGTCCAGCACCGCGGCAGCGGCGCTGGCGTGTCACCAGTGATGGGGCCGCAATCTCCCCAGGCCACGCTGTTGACGGGGTCAGCACCACCAGTGTGTTTTCGGCCTTGGCTCCCGGGTGCCCGCTCCATTCTATAGACCCAGCCCCGCTCCCCGACAAGTTTCTCGTGTGATGGAGGACGGTCGCCGGCTGGGGGCGCTGTTGAGTTAGTCGCCAGGGACTAGTTCTCGAACCTGTGTTTCGGTCCCACCAGAGCACTCGCTCCTTTGTGTAGAGTATCCAGATGGAAACAAAAAAATCTCCGTTGCCTCTAGAGGCGTGGCTCGCTTGGAGGCTCGCGGGGTTTCTTGCGAAACGAGTATGGCAACTCTCGCTCGCGATCGTTGCATCAATTGGGGCAGGGCTGATTGTGCTCTTTGGTGCCTACGCCGTCATAAATTTCATCATTTTCGGTGTGTCATTCGTCTTCGCACTCCTCCTGACGGCGCTCACGTTGTTTTTCCTATTCCTTCTCAGCATCATCGTGTTGTTCGCCATCATTCGCGTTTTGACTTATCTGTCGAGCCGCCGCATCGGCAAGCGATGGCGGCGGCATTTGGTTCTACGGCGAGTTCGTCAGGGCGTGCGACGAATGCGAAAACTCGCTCGCACGCAGCCTCAAGCCGTCATCAGCGTCATGTTGGCCATGGCTGGTGTCCTGACGACCGTTTTCTTGATGAACTGTGACGCAGAGGCATGGAATGCCACCTTGAAGGTACGGCTACCGATGCGCGCTCCCGTCGGACGAATTGGCCGCAGTGAGACGTCGGCACAAGTCTCAACCCTCTCCGACGTATCCAACTACACAAACGCCAGGCGTGACAAGGTCGCCGCCCAAATAGACGCTATGACACAGCAAGCGATGGATCACGGCAATCACCCGCTCCTTACTCGCTGCGGCAAAGCTTCTCCTCTCCACCCCGCGGAAGCGCGTCGTATCGCCGAATTGTATGTCGACTTGACGCAGGCTCCGCCCATCCTGAAGCGTGAGTATGTCCTGACGGAGGAACAACTGACAGCCACGCTGTCCTTGATATCTAGCGCGGAGCCCGCGGCCTTGAGCGCGGATTGCGTCGAACTCCATCCTGACTACATCCGGTTCTTTACGTCATCGGTTAATTCCAATGGCTCCAGGCGGAATCTGGCGCTCGGTATGTCAGTGGCCAAGGATGCCGGAAACCTCCGCTTTGCAGTGGATCAGCTGTCGATCGGTCGCGCCTCATTTCAGCTTGGCTGGCTGGGGCTCGGCATCACTGGGAGCGGCGGAGGACTCGTGAGGGACTTCGAAGGACTGGAGTCGCTTGCAGATTCCTTGCGAACCCTCGATTCCAGGGTCTTCAGTATCAAAGTGTTTGAAGGTTATCTGCGCATCGTGACTTGGCGCCTGCCTTCGGTATTTGCCGCCAGAGCCGCCATCGACGTTGGCTATGTGCAACAAGCGGTTGAGCACAGAGTTGAACCAAGGGATGACGCTGCCTCGTTAGGCGTTATTCGCACCGGCGATGTCGTCTACGTCCTCGAACGTACGGACGAGTGGCTGTACGTGTGCTCGGAAGTTAGTGGACGTTTGGGCTGGCTACCGAAGGTCGCGTTTACGAGTCTAGAGAGTTGGCCAGGTCAGGGCGATAGCGCGCCGGATGGAGACACGACGAAAGCACCTCGATAGTTGACGAAAGCACCCCAATAGTTATCGGCGTGGCCGAATCGTGCCGCGCTCCCAGCGATGAGCAGACCCGAGATCCTAGCCGGAGCTCGCGAGTTGGCGGCGCGCTGGGCGCGCGGACGCCCCAAGGCAGGCTCGCGGGGGAAGCCTCCAACTTCCCCCGCGCTGGGTTGCACGCGGGCGTCCACCGCAAAAGCAGCACGGCGGGCTAGGAGGGGTCAAGCCCTCCAATCGCCCGCCGAACATGAATGTCCTTCCCGTAGGCAACCGCTCAGCCACTCCGTTCGTCGCTCCGCCTGTATTCGTCACGGACGGCACTCAGCCACGCCGGCCGAGGCGCTTTGTGGCTTGCGTAGATGCTCTCAAGCGAGCGCACCAGATCCAGCGCGGCGGTGTTGCGCGTTCTGGCGCACTCGCCCAATCCGCCTTCGCGGACTACCGGCCGCGGTGCAGCCGGGGTGGCGTCGCACGCGATCGGCCCCGGCGCTGCCGAAACGCGTCGCCGCGAACCCTCGGGATCACACCAGCGTGTGCGCTGCGCCGGAAGAGCCGCGAGCGAAGCGAGCCCCCGTCCCTCTCCCAGGCTGTTTTGGGAGAGGGACCGGCGCGCAGCGCCAGGGTGAGGGCCCGTCGCGAGGCTTCAGGTGCCGCCCATGATGCGGTCCACCTCCGCCATGTCCTCCGCCGTGAGCCGCCACCCTGCGGCGCCCGCGTTCGCCCGCACCTGCTCCGGGCTGGTCGCGCCCGCGATCACCGAGACGACGGGGTCGTGCGCCAGCAGCCAGGAGAAGGCGAGCTCCAGCAGCGTGTGCCCGCGCGCCTCGGCGAAGGCGATCAGTGCCTCGACCTTCGCCAGGTTCGCGTCGGAGAGCTGGCTGGAGTGGCGCCCCTCGGTGAGCCGCGTCCCCTGCGGCATCGGCTGGCCGCGGCGGTACTTGCCGGTGAGCAGCCCGCTGGCCAGCGGAAAGTAGGGGATGAAGGCGATCCCCTGCCGCTCGCACTCGGCCAGCACCCCCTCCTCCGGCTCGCGCTGGAAGAGGCTGTACTCGTTCTGCACGCTCACGAAGCGCGCGCCGCCGGGGCGCCCGCCCGCCTCGGCCTCGCGCAGCTGGTCGACGGAGAAGTTGGAGCAGCCGATCTCGCGCACCTTCCCCGCCTTCACCGCGTCGTCCAGCGCGCCGAGGGTGTCGGCGATGGGAACGGTGTCGTCGGGGCGGTGGAGCAGGTAGAGGTCCACGTAGTCCGTCCCCAGCCGCCGCAGGCTGTCGTCCAGCGCCTGGCGCACGTACTCGGGGCGGGCGCCGTGCCGCTCCGCGTCGACCATCATCCCGAACTTGGTGGCGAGGACGATGTCGCCGCGGCGGCGCCCCAGCGCGCGCCCCAGGTACTCCTCGCTCTTCGTCCGCCCGTAGATGTCGGCGGTGTCGAGGAAGTTGATCCCCGCGTCCAGCGCCGCGTCGACGACGGACGCCGTGCCCTCCGCGTCCAGCCTTCCCCCGAAGTTGTTGCACCCGAGCCCCACCACCGACACCTCGAGCGACCCGATCCTGCGCGTGTCCATTGTTTTCTCCTTTTACTCTCTGTGTATCCGCGTCTCTGCGTGAGACGATCTGTTCATCCCAGCTCGTCGAGCCGCCGCAGCGCGGGCGTCTTCCACGCGGTCACCCCGACCACGCCGAGCGTCGCCAGCCCCCCGAAGACAACCGAGTTCACCGTTCCCAGCAGCCGCGCCGCCACGCCGGACTCGAACGAGCCGATCTCGTTCGACGAGCCGATGAAGATCTGGTTCACCGCCGACACCCGGCCCAGCATCTCCGGCGGCGTGCGCACGGTGAGGAGGGTGGAGCGGATCACCACGCTCACGTTGTCCAGCATCCCGCTCACCGCCAGCAGCGCCATCGACAGCCAGAACGACCGCGACAGGGCGAAGGCGATCCAGCACACGCCGAACCCCGCCACGCACCAGAACAGCGTCCGCCCCGCGCGGCGCAGCCGCCGGTGCGCCAGCACCACCGAGATCAGCACCGCCCCCGCCGACGGCGCCGCGCGCAGCACCCCCAGCCCCTGCGGCCCCACGTGCAGGTACTCGGAGGCGAAGATCGGCAGCAGCGCCGCCGCGCCGCCGAAGAGCACCGAGAACAGGTCCAGCACCTGCGCGCCCAGCAGCTCCGGCTGGGTGAGCAGGAAGCGCATCCCCACCGTCAGGTTCTCGCGGACGCTCCCGATGCTCGCCGCGGCCGCGCGCCCCGCGTAGGCGATGCGCGTGTACAGCCCCAGGCCGACGAGGCAGAGCACCGCCTCGGTGGCGTACGCCAGCCGCGCGCCGGAGAAGCCGTAGAGCACGCCCCCCAGCGCGGGCCCCAGCACCGCCGCGGACTGCCAGAGCGAAGAGCGCCACGCCACCGCGTTGGCGTACGTCTCGCGCGGCACGATCTCGGCGCCGAGCGCGGTGCGCGACGGCTGCAGGAAGCTGCGCGCCAGCCCGCTCAGGAACACCACCGCGAAGATCGGCCACACCCGCCCGCCGGCGAGGATCTCCGGCCGCACGGCGAAGGCCAGCAGCGCCGCCGCGCACAGCGTCTGCACCGCCATCGCGGCGAGGGCGATGCGCTTGCGGTCGTACAGGTCCGCCGCGTGCCCCGCGTACAGCGCCGCGCCGATGAAGGGGATCGCCTCGGCGAGGCCGACCAGCCCCAGCGAGAGCGGGTCGCGGGTGAGGGCGTACACCTGCCACGCCACCACCGTCCCCTGGATCATCGTCGCCAGCGTCATGGTGATCAGGCTGGCGACGAACCACCGGAAGTCGGGGTTGCGCAGGGAGACGTACGGGTCTTGGCGCTCGGGCATCCGCGCGGGGTTCGGCTCGGGAGGAATCGGGGCCGGATGCTAGCGCGCCGCCCCCCGCCCGGCAACGCCACCGTCCGCGCGGGGGATGCCGTCACCCTGCCGCCTCCGCTAGATTTCCGCCGAACGCAACATCAACTGGAGAGATGGGGATGGTGGGAACGATGCCGATGAAGAGAGCGATCCGCCGCGCGCCGGGAGCGAGGACGATGGCGGCGGCCGTGGTGATGGCGGTGCTCTGTGCCGCCTCCGCGGCGCCCGCCAGCGCGCGCGGTGCCTTCCACCTGCGCCTGCTGCGCAGCGACCCCGCCGCCGACGCCACGCTCGCCGCGCCGCCCCGGGCGCTGCGGCTGACCTTCAGCGAGGCGCCGGAGCTCGCGGTGACCTCGGTGCGCCTCCGCGGCCCGGGCGACGGCGCGGTGGCGCTGTCGGCGCTCGCGCGCCAGCGCGGCGACCGCGCGACGGTGGTGGCCACGCCGCGCGCGCCGCTCGCGGACGGCCACTACACCGTCACCTGGCGCACCATGTCGCACGACGGCCACCCGATGCACGGCACCTTCCACTTCGCCGTCGGCGGCCACGCGCACTGACGAGCGATGCGGGACGATCACAACGCGGCCGCGCGGAGACTTCCGCGCGGCCGCATTGTGTTTGGGGTTGGGAATATGCGTTTTGTCGGGGGAATATGCGGCTGAAGCCGCCGCTACAACTGCACGCAGTCCGCCTTCGCGGACTTCAACGGCGGTACTGCGAATCGCTTGGCACCTTGCCCGTTCCGAGCCTCAGCCCGTTCCGGGATTCGGGGTCGCTTTTGATCTTGCGCACCAGCCCACCGAGTCCGGAGATACCCGTACGCAGCGAATCGTTGAAGAACTTCTGATCCTCGGATGCAGCAGTCGGCCTGGGAATGGGAACGTTGCCTGGCCGTGCTACGTCGGTGGCTGAGGCTTCTGCATCCTCGTTTGGCAGCCTCACGTCGATTCTCCTCGCCTGGGTTCGGATCGCATTTACTGAATGTATGTGATGATGTGGTGAGGCCAATGCCTTTGAAGTCCGCGAAGGCGGACTGTGTGCCGTTGTAGCGGCGACTTTAGTCGCATCGTTGCATTTCCTCTCCGCGTCTCCGCGTCTCTGCGTGAGATTGCAGTGGTCAGTAGCCGTCCCTGAGCGCCGCGCGGGCGGCGTGGTAGCCGCACATGCCGTGGACGCCGCCGCCGGGCGGCGTCGACGCGGAGCAGAGGTACACACCCTCGATCGGCGTGCGGTACGGGTGCACGCGGGGCGCCGGGCGGAAGAAGAGCTGCGAGAGCATCCCCGCGCCGCCGTTCACGTCGCCGCCCACCAGGTTGGCGTCGGCGCGCTGGAGGGTGGCCGGGCTCGTCGAGAACCGCGCCAGCACCAAGTCGCGGAACCCCGGCGCGAACCGCTCCACCTGCGCCTCGATCGCCTCCGTCATGTCCACGTCGGAGCCGTTGGGCACGTGGCAGTATCCCCATGCCGTGTGCTTCCCCGGCGGCGCGCGGGTCGCGTCGAAGGCGCTCGGCTGCGCGAAGAGCACGAACGGCCGCCCGGGGACGCGGCCGCGGATCGGCTCGCGCTCCGAGGCGTAGATCTCCGCCGGCGTCCCGCCCAGGTGCACCGTCCCCGCCCGCGCGACGAGCGGCGACTTCCAGGGGACGGTGCCGGAGAGCGCCCAATCCACCTTGAACACCCCGCACCCCAGCCGGAAGCGCTCCAGCGCCCGCCGGTAGCGCCCGTGCAGCCGCCCGCCCGCGATCTCCAGGAACTGCGGCGCGGTCACGTCCAGCAGCGCGGCGCGGTGCGGCGGAAGGTCGTCCAGCGAGCGGACGCGCTCGCCGGTCCGGATCTCTCCGCCGAGCGAGCGGAGGAGGCTCGCGAGCGCCTGCGTGATCGCGCCTGCGCCGCCGCGCGCGAACGGCCATCCCACCGCGTGCCCCGCCGCCACCAGCACCAGCCCGTACGACGCCGTCGCCGCGTACGTGAGCGGGAGCCCGACGTGCGCCGAGCACCCGGCCAGCAGCGCCCGCGCGTGCTCTCCGCGGAAGCGCGCCTCCGCCAGCCCCCGCAGCGAGCGCAGGCCGTCCATCCCGAACGCCGCCATCCGCAGCGGGTGGCGCATGATCCCCAGCGGCGAGAGCAGGTCCGGCGCCAGCTCGTGCCAGTGCGCCACCAGCGGCCACACCAGCTTCCGCCACGCCTCGCCGTCCTCTCCCAGCCCCTCGGCGGTGGCGTGGACGGAGCGCTCCAGCACCGCCGCCGTCCCGTCGTCGAACGGGTGCGCCAGCGGGGCGGGGGGATGCACCCAGGCGAGCCCGTGCTCCTCCAGCGGGAGCGAGCGGAAGAAGGGCGAGCCGATCCCCAGCGGGTAGACCGACGAGAAGGCGTCGTTGGCGAAGCCGGGGAGGGTGAGCTCCATGGTGCGCGCGGCGCCGCCGATGGTCTCTTCCGCCTCCAGCACCAGCACCGACCGCCCCGCGCGCGCCATCATCACGGCCGCGGCGAGCCCGTTCGGCCCCGAGCCCACCACCACCACGTCGTGTCCCGCCATCGCCATCCGCCTCCCCGTGCGTGCATCGATGCGCGGGCAGCATGCACGACGCGTGCGGGCGCGGTACCTTCGTTGCGGTCGGGCGATGGGATCCGGGTGGATGGATGTGAGCGTGTGGGGTGGTTGTATCGTTCGACGATGCGGCTGAAGCCGCGGCTACAACATCACGCTGTCCGCCTGCGCGGACATCAACGGCGAGCGATCGAGGGATTCGGATCGATGCGGGGAAATCTCATGGTTGCCGTGGTCCTGCTGGGGGCCGCGGCGTGCTCGCGGCGGCCGGGGTACGGCGCGCTGGCGGGGGATGGGTACGTGGCGCTGGAGACGGGGGAGCAGAAGAGCATCGACGCGCGCACGGTGCGCCTGCTCCCAGACGCGCTGGCGCTGGACTCGGCGCTGGCGCTGATCTGCATGCAGCGGCAGGCGAGGCTCGACGCGCTCGGCGACTCGGCGGTGGACGAGGCGGGGCGTGCGGTGGTCGACGCGTCGTGGCAGGCGCGCGAACGCCTGCTCTCGCGCCACGTCCTGCGCATCCCCGTGGCCGCGGACACGGGGGGGCGGTTCGCGGTCGACAGCCTGGGCGCGGGAACGTACCGCGTCTGGGCCGACGCGACGGTGAGCGGCGAGCGCTGGACCTGGATGGCGCCCATCGAGGTGCGCGGCGGCGACACCGTGCGCGTGTCGCTCAGCAACAACAACGCGGACGAGGACCCCTTCCGCTGCCAGCGCCGCGACATCATCCGCTACGCGAAGAAGCAGCGTTCCGACGGCGGTTGAGTCGCGGGGAGAGCGTCGCCGTGCCTCTCTGTGGCTCCGCGTCTCCGCGTGATACCAGTTCCTTTGATTGACTGTGCATTCGACCAGCAGATTCAAACAGCAATCTCTCACAGAGGTCGCAGAGGTCACAGAGCAACAGTGCTTTCCTCTGTGGCCCCTGTGACCTCTGTGAGAGCCACTTCTGTTTTGGCGATCGAGGAATGCACAATTAAATGGGTGAAAGCGGTATGATACCGTTTTTGTTGATTGATTGTGCATTCTGCCAACGGAATGGACTCACACGGAGTCAACGGAGTCAACGGAGAAAGCCAGGCAGTTCCTCCGTTGACTCCGTTGACTCCGTGTGAGACCCATCTGTGCTGGTCTTTACGAATGCACAGTC
>JBJMPM010000436.1:0-8059 GCA_045803205.1 Longimicrobiaceae bacterium | reverse complement strand
GATCTCCTCGCGCGCAACCACGAAGCCGCGGGCCTCGCCCTCCGATAGCGCGGTCACGCGCGTCACCTCGTATTCCGGCATCTCGCTTTCGGTCGGTGGATTCGATCTTCCCAGGTGCCGTACCGGCAACGCCCTTCCACGGCGGCTGAAGTTCGGGCGCACCGGTGCGCGTCGCAAGCGCACCGCGGGTGGAACACGGGCGAGTTGGAAACGTACATCCGTCGCCCTGTCCGTGTATCCCGCCTTTCCTCGTTCTGATTCGATGCGACCTGCCCATCCTGTCCTCCGGCTCGCAGCCCTCCTCGCCGTCGCGGGCGCGTCGCTCCTTCCACACGCCGTCCGTGCGCAGGCCGCGGGGATGGGCGAAGTGCACGGCCACGCCTACGCCGCCGCGGACCGGGCCCCGATCGCCTACGCGCTCATCCGGCTCTCGAACGTGGGCGTCGCGGGCGCGGGGCGGACGGCGCTCAGCGACCGGGAGGGCGCCTTCGCCTTCGCGGCGGTGGCGCCGGGAACGTACCGGCTGTCGCTGGAGCGCATCGGGTACGCGACGGAGGTGACGGAGCCGTTCACCGTCGCCGCCGGCGAGCGCGTGGAGCGGGTGCTGGCGAGCCGCCCGAACGCCATCGCCCTGGCGCCGCTGGTGGCCTCGCCCGAGTGCCGCACCGCGCGCGACCTGGACCGCAACCCGCGCCTGGCCGCGCTCTGGCGCGAGGCGCGGAAGGCGATCGAGACCGCCCGCGCCTTCCAGGACGCGTACGCCTACACGTACGAGCAGCGGCTGTACTGGTCCACGAACGCCACCCCCGACGCGCGGGTCGACTCGTCGGTGTCGAGGGTGGCGAACGACCCGCGGCTCCCGTGGGAGAACCGCGACCGTTCCGAGTACACGTGGGGGTGGGGAGGAGGATGGGGGTGGGCGGACCGGCTGGACCTGCACCTGGAGGTGCCCGACGGGCGCGAGATCCTGGACCCGGCCTTCCTCACCACCCACTGCCTGGAGGGCGGCGCGGCGCAGACGGACGAAGGCTTCGAGCTCGGCTTCCGCCCGGTGCGCCCCCGCCGCGGCCGGATCGACATCCGGGGCGTGATGCGGGTGGACCGCCGCACGCTGCAGGTGAAGGAGATCGAGCTGGAGTACCTGCGGGAACGGAGCTCCTTCCTGGAAGCCACGATCGTGTACCAGGACGTGCGGCTCCCCGGCGGAACCGTGCGGCTCCCCGCCGGGATGACCTTCGCCGGGCGGCCGCTGCGCGAGGTGCTGCGGTACCCCGTCAGCGGCCAGGTGCAGTTCGTCAACTACAGCGGGCTGACGAAGGTCGACCCCGCCGCCATCCGCCGCCGCTGACGTCCCGCGGGGTCCGCGGCGACCGGGCCGGATCCGCACCCGCGCGTCGCTGGAGCCGTCTCCACCCGCACCTTCTCCCCGCCATGACGCACGCTCCCCGTCTCCTCCGTCTTTCCGCGGCCCTCCTGGCCGCGGCCTGCGCGGCACTCGCCCCCGGGGCCGCGTCCGCGCAGGCGACGGGGAGCGTGCACGGGCGCGCGTACGCGGCGGCGGACCGGGCGCCGATCGCCTACGCGCTGATCCGGCTGTCGAGCGTGGGCGCCGCGGGCGCGGGGCGGACGGCGCTCAGCGACCAGGAGGGTGCCTTCGCCTTCGCGGCGGTCGCGCCGGGAACCTACCGGCTGTCGCTGGAGCGCATCGGCTACGCGACGGAGGTGTCGGAGCCCTTCGCCGTCGCGGCGGGCCAGAGCGTGGAGCGGGTGCTGGCGAGCCGCCCGAACGCCATCGCCCTGGCCCCGCTGGTGGCGACGCCCGAGTGCCGCACCGCCCGCGACCTGGAGCTCAACCCCCGCCTGGCCGCCCTCTGGCGCGAGGCGCGGAAGGCGATCGAGACCACCCGCGCCTTCCAGGATGCCTACGCCTACTCGTACGAGCAGCGGCTGTACTGGGCGGAAGAGAACGCCCGCACGCGGATGGACTCGTCGGTGGTGGTGAACGATCCGCGCGTTCCCTGGCCCAACCGCGACCGGGCCGGGTGGGGACGGGCGAGCCGGTTCAACCTGAACCTGGAGGTGCCCGACGGACGCGAGATCCTGGACCCGGCCTTCCTCGCCACCCACTGCCTGGAGGGCGACGCGGCGCAGACGGAGGAGGGCTTCGAGCTCGGCTTCCGCCCGCTGCGACCGCGCCGTGGCCGCATCGACATCCGCGGGGTGATGCGGGTGGACCGCCGCACGCTGCAGTTGCGCGAGATCGAGCTCGAATACATGGAGGGGCAGACGTCCTTCCTGCAGGCCACCCTCGTTTACCAGGAGGTGCGCGTCCCCGGCGGCACCATCCGCCTTCCCGCCGGGATGACCTTCGCCGGGCGCCCGCCGCGCGAGGTGCTGATGCGCCCGGTCAGCGGGCAGGTCCAGTTCGTCAACTACAGCGAGCTGCTGAAGATCGACCCCGCCGCCGTCCGCCGCCGCTGACGTCCCGCAGGTCCGCAACAATCGGGTCGAATCCCAGCCTCCACGGGCAGATCTTTCCCGGGCAGGCGAGTCGCACGGCGCGATCCGCCGCTTCCCTCTCGAGCCCCGGGATCGACCATGTCCGGCTTCCGCGTGATCCCCATCCCCGCCGACGCCGCGAGCGAGGTGCGCCGCACCCTGCGCGCGCCGCGCTACGGCCACCCCGCGCACGTCGAGGTCGCCGCGGGCTTCGGGCCGTGCCGCTCGTGCCTGCGCACCTTCCGCGAAGGCGCGGAGGAGCGCGTGCTCTTCACCTGGGACGCGTTCGAGGGGACGGACGGCTCCGCCTCGCCCGGCCCGGTGTTCATCCACCGCGACGCGTGCGAGCCCTGGTCCGGCGAGGGATTCCCGCCCGAGCTGCGCCCGCTGTCGCTGATGCTGGAGAGCTACGGCCCGGAACGGGCACCCGTCGCCCGCCAGCCGGTGCGCGACGGCGCGGTGGAGGACGCGCTCCGCCACCTCTTCGCGGACCCGGCCGTCGCCTACGTCCACCTCCGCAACGCCGAGGCGGGGTGCTACGTCGCCCGTGTCGAGCGCGTCGAGCGCGCGTAGAACCGCAGAGGCCATGGAGCGACGTCGTGCTTGGCTCCGCACCTCTGTGGTCCAGCTTCCAGATAACGCGTGGAACGAGAGCGCTATCGCGCCAGCGCGCGTGCAGATCCGCGTAAGGCCACGACAACACGCAACGCATCGGATTGCGTGCGTGAGATTTACTGGTGCTTGACGTTCGACGAGACGAGCATTATCTGGATTGGAGCGGATTCGGCTATACGCTACTGAGATGGGTGGTTGCCAGAATTCCGGCCACTGAGCAACAAGTTCGGCGGCTCATCGGAGGTCTCATGGCGCAGCGACTTTTGTGTATCTGGCTGCTCCATGCTGGGGCGGGCGTGCTCCTGCTGCTTGGCCGGGATTACCGACTTGGAAACGCCGGCGAGTGGATAGGCTTGGCTTGGCTAGTTTTGCTTTATGCGGCGCTATGCCTCTGGCTCGCGGTGCGTACCGGGACAACTCTCATCGGACTGGCCAGGGAGGTGTTTCTCCTGACTTCAGTGGGTTGGTTCATCGCCTTGATGGTCTACACACTGGGCGACCGGCCGGAAGTGTTAGAGTCGCTCGGTGTGCAGGCGAACTACTGGAAGTGCTACTATTGCCCTCCTCTCTCGGAGTTGGTGCTTCAGTGTGCAGTCGCGGGCGTGGCAATCGGCGGCATCGGTGCCGCGGTTTCCCCACTCTTCTGGGTGCTCACTGCCCGGTTCCGTGCCGCCGCCGAACCAAGCGTTGCAGCGGACGGCGAGCCCAGACGCTGGTAAATGCTGAGGCTTCTGCGCAGGCTCACCGCCGCTGACCTTGGTGTTAGGCCGCTGGGCAAACATCGCGGTGGCCGCAATGATCCCTCCGCGGTTGCCGTGGGGGCACTGAAGGAACGCCCTTGAAAGAACGAATGAGCTAGGGATTGCGCCAATCCTTTGCCCTTGGAGGACTTGTGCCACAACTGAGATACAAGTTCGTACGGCTGAACGAGGGAAGAACCTCGGTTAGGCTCAACAAAGTACCCGATGGGTTGCTGGGCGACTTTTTCCATTGGTTGGGAAGAGGGGGTCAAGAGTTCGATGCCACGCTTGAGGAATGCCGGAACATTTTGGACGACGTCAAGCATTACGAGGGAGATATAAATTCCGCCAACAACCGGGTGCAACTGCAGCAAGCGATTCGCGCGCTTATCGATCGCGATAGCTGATAGCGAGGAGCGACATGTGGGGCCTTGCATGCTTTCAGTCGGCGGAAAGTATTGCGCGACGGCCCCGCACCACTGACCATTGCGTCGTTAAGCCGCTGGAGACATTCCCCAGAGCATCCACAGCTATGTCGGGAACCAAGATCGAGCAAGTCACGGCCACTGCCTGGGAACGCGCCAAGACCGGGTCAAAGCCTGACGAGGCTTGGCTCGAAGCACTTGCAGCCGTGTATCCGCCAGAGATGCTCCTGAACCAGATCAAGCACTCCTGTCCCAAATGGGCGTTCAGCATTCTTTGCCACGAAGGGTGGGTGGCAGGTGTCAGGCGAGGCAGTTGCCCTGCCGCTGTCGGGCTTCGCTCGGCAGCGATTACCATGCGGGCGCTGGAGCGGCTACAGCACCACACTTCCCTCGCATCTGACAAGCGCGAGTTGAAGCGGCTTGTGTTTGGTGCGCCTGGGTCAGCAGCATATCGGAAGCCCAACGACGAGGTTGAAGTTCTCCTCGCGCTGAGGAAGCTGGGGGCTCTTATTACTCCGGACATTAAATAGTTTGCAATCACTGGGCTGGAGCAGTATATTGAGGGCATGGAGAAGCGTGACGCACGGTCCCTGCCCGCGGCTGCCCAAGAAGAGAAGCGTCGTATCGCCGTGCACGCCGTCCGGACGCTTGGAATGTCGAACTCGCAGGCAGCCGGGCTGGTCGGCGCCACGTCTCAGGCAGTGCGCAACTGGCTGAAGGCGCATGCGAAGGGCGGGACGTCTGCCTTGGCAGCCCGCAAGCGTGGCCGACGCCAGGGAGAGAAGAGGCGTCTCTCGGCGGAGCAGGCGGCGGTGGTCGCCGAGCTGGTGCGCGACCGCTGCCCCGATCAGCTGAAGCTGCCGTTCTATCTCTGGACGCAGGCGGCGGTGGCGAAGCTCGTCGAGGAGCGCTTCGGGATCGTGATCTCGGAGAAGACGGCGGGAAGATACCTGAAGGAGTGGGGCTTCACGCCGCAGAAGCCCGCGCGCCGCGCGTACCAGCAGGATCCCAAGGCGGTGGAGCGCTGGCTGGAGGAGGAGTATCCGGCCATCCAGGCCGCGGCCAAGCGCGAGGGAGCACAGATCCAGTGGCTGGACGAGAGCGGGATGCGCTCGGACCACACGGTAGGCACCTCCTTCTCACCCCGAGGCAAGACACCGGTGGTGAAGGTCACGGGCAAGCGCTTCGGCTGCAGCATGATCTCCGCGATCACCAACCAGGGGAAGCTCGCGTTCATGATCTACCGCGAGCGCTTCACGTCGCAACTGCTGATCCGCTTCATGCGGCGCCTGCTGCGGCAGAATACGGGGAAGCTCTTCCTGATCCTCGACAGACACCCGGTGCACCGCTCGACCGCAGTGCAGGAGTGGGTGGAGGAGCGCTCCGACCGGCTGAAGCTCTATTACCTGCCGGGCTACAGCCCCGAGCTGAATCCCGACGAGCTCGTCAACCAGGACGTGAAGTCGAACGCCGTTGGCCGCAATCGCGTGCACGACGTGAAGCAGCTGATCGCGAACGTCCGCACCTTCCTCAAAGGAAGGAAGCGGCAGCCCGACCTCGTCCGGCGCTACTTTTTGGGCAAATACGTCGCTTACGCAGCCGCAAACTAATTAGCGGGCGGAGTAATACCTCTGGTCTGGCGTCCGTAACGGGTTGACACCAACCCTCGCTTGTCTTCCGCTGCGTGCGGCGGCCTAACAAAATATGGATTGCAGGCCGCGCAGCCGGCCCTGCAATCCTCTGTTCAAGAGGCCCGACGGGTGCCGCAGGGCCCTAGGGTAACGGTTCCGCGAGCGAGTGCGGGAACGGCCTCAGAGAATGCGAAGAGCAGGTTGAGCGGGGTTCCGTGAGGGGTCGGAGTGGGCAGTTTCCGCGCGTGCTCGGCCCGGCGAGCGGGGGACGTGGCGCGTAGCCGCACCCGCCGGACGCAGCCGGGAGAGCGACGGGCAGCAAGCACCACGAGGCCCCGGTGGACGGGAGCCCCTCGGAAGGGAGCAGCAAGAGCTGGTGCCCGAATCGCTTTAGCTGGTGTCGAAGACGACGCGGGTGCGGCAGCGGACGAAGGCCACCACGTAGAGGCGTCCTCCACACTCGCCGCAACGCATCGGTGGCGGTGCCGGCGTGGGAGAGGATGCCGGCTCCGCGCGGAGGGTGAAGCGTGCCCCGGCATGGAGGGTGGCGAGCCAGCGGGCGGACTCGAGGGAGGCGCGTGCGTTGGGGCTGGCGAAGCCGAAGTAGCGCACCTTCTGGAAGCCGCGCGGCAGGACGTGCTGAAGGAAGCGGCGGAGGAACTCGTGCGCCTCCAGGCGCATCGTGCGCCAGCGCCGGGAGCCGCTCCGGCGATAGGTGAAGGTGACCCGCCCGTCCTCGCACGAGCGGATGCGGTGGTCGCCGATGGCGACGCGGAAGACGTAGGGGGCGAGGTAGCGCAGCGATGCGCGCCCGTCGCCCGCCGCCTGCGAGTGGACGACCCAGTCCTTGCGCCACACGGCCGGATCGACCTGCCCGGCCAGCCCCGCCCTCTGGATCGCCTCGCGGAAGATGCCGCGGAAGATCTTCGAGAGCGCCTTCACCGGGACGAAGAAGTGGGCCCTGGAGGGAAGCCAGCGCTCTCCGTCCGGGCTGGGGCCTCCGCCGGGGACCACGTAGTGGACGTGCGGGTGGTACTCCAGGGTGCGCCCCCAGGTGTGGAGCACGCCGAAGAAGCCGGCGAGGGGGTGCCGACGAAACGGGGGTCGGCGGCCAGGCGGCGGATGGCCCAGCTGGAGGCCTCGAAGAGCGCGGCGTAGCAGACGCGCTGGTGGGAGCGCACGAAGCGGCGCAACTCGGCCGGGAGGGTGAAGGTGATCAGGAAGTAGGGACAGGGCAGCAGCCGGGCGGTCTCCCTCTCCACCCAGGCACGGGTCCTGGCCTGCTGGCAGGTGGGGCAGTGGCGGTCACCGCAGGAGCGGCCCACGTGGTGGCGGCGGCCGCAGGCGGAGCAGGCGAAGACGACGGTGCCCAGCTCGCCCGTGCGGCAGGCCGCGACGGCGTGCAGCACCCGGCGGTGCGCGGCCGGCACGGCGGCGCCGAAGCGGGCGAGGTAGCCGGGCCCGTAGCGCCGCACCACGTCGGCGACGGTGGGCATGGCCGGACGCCCGCGGCTACGCCATCAGGCGCTCGATGGTGGCGACGGCGTGCTCCTGGCCGGACGCGGTCAGGTGCAGGTAGACGGTGGTGGTCTTGAGCGAGCGGTGCCCGAGGTACTGCTGGATGAGGCGGAGGTTGACGCCGGCTTCCAGGAGGTGGGTGGCGTAGCTGTGGCGCAGGGTATGAAGGCTGACGCGCTTCTTGAAGCCGAGCTGAAGCACCACGCGGCGCAACGCGGCCTGCACGCTGCGCCGGGGCATGGGGTGCGGGGCCGTGGCGCCCGGCTTTCCCCCCTGTCCGATCGCCGGGAAGAGCCAGCGCGGGTGGCGGTGCATGCACCAGTACTCGCGCAGCAGGCCAAGGGTGCGTGGAGGCAGGGGGACGTAGCGGTCCCGGGCCCCCTTGCCGCGGTGCACGTGCACGAGCTTGCGGGCGCCGTCGATGTCGCCCGTCTGCAGGTGCAGGCCCTCGGTCATGCGCAGGCCGAGGGAGTAGAGGGTCCAGAAGTAGGTGCGGTTGTGAAGGGTGCGCACGGCGCCGACGAGGGTGCGGACCTCTTCGACGGTGAGCACGTCGGGGAGCGTCTGCTGCTTGGGGATGCGCAGCTGCCGCAGGGTGGGCCAGTCGCGCGGGACCGTGGTGTGGAAGAAG
>JBJMPM010000240.1:0-14748 GCA_045803205.1 Longimicrobiaceae bacterium | reverse complement strand
TTCGTCCAGCAGGTCAAACTGCAATCTCTCACAGAGGTCACTGAGGTCACGGAGGAACAGCAGTGCTTTCCTCTGTGACCTCCGTGACCTCTGTGAGAGCCATTTCTGTTTCAGCGATCGAAGAATGCACAACCGAATGGGAAAGGTGGTATCACACAGACGAAGCAGAGCAGAGGGACCAGAGAAACCAACCGCAGGTCCCTGGTTCCTCTGCTCCTCCGGGTGAGACTTCTGTTCAGTGCCTACGAGGAATGCACGGTGATTCGGCCGAGCTGGTATGAGTGAAACCCGTCTGCTCGCCTGAATCACGCGCGCTCAGCCCGTGAACGCGAAGGTGTCCTGCAGCGTGCCGTCCTTGCGGAACACCTCCAGCCGGCTGGGCTGGTCGCCGCGCGCCAGCCCACGCGCCTGGTCCAGCGCGAGGTCCTTGGTGGCGTGCACGCCCACGGCCTTGCCCTTCCCTCGGACAACCGACCAGCCGTCCTCGTCGCGGAAGACGCGGTAGACCTTCACCGGCCCGGCCGCGCCGTCGCCGTGCGCCGCGCGCGCCACCAGGGCGTCGACCTTGCCGGTGATGCGGTCGAGCGCCGAGGACAGCTCCTCGCGTCCCTCGGAGATCTCCGCCTTCCCGCGCCTTTCGAGCTCCTCGCCGCGTTCCACCAGCCGGTCGAAGAGATGGCTCCCCTCCTCGCCCGCCACGGCGACCACGCCGAGGCCGGCGAGCCAGATGTCGCGTCCCACGCCGGCCATGGCGCGTCCGCGGTCCAGCAGCTCCTGCGGCACGTCGCGAACGCGGAGGCCGCCGTCTGTGTCGGTCTTTCTGGGCATCGCCCGATCTCCTTCCCTTCAGGTTCCACGAACCACGGTCCGCCGGGCCCGGCGGAGCCGCGCGGAGGCCCGCTCCACCATGGTACGGCGCCGGGCCGGCCGCGGGTGTGGGGAGACCATTGCCGCCGTGTCGGGGAGTGCTCGCGACCGGGGCGTGGCTCTGCCGTCGATGGCACGGCGCGCGTCCAGCAACGCCGTACACGCTCGCGAACCCTTCCCTACGCCCCCGCCCCGCCCCCGGGCGCAGATTGCGGGCATCGGGCGGCACGGCCGGTGGTCGGCCGCGGCCCCCGGTGACCCGTACCCGAGGAGGAGCCATGACGATGCTCGCCACCCGCCCGCGCAATGGGCTCGACCCCTTCCAGGAGCTCTCGCGGATGGAGAACCGGTTCCGCCGCCTCTTCGCGGAGCCGTTCGAGCTGCCGTTCCTGCTGGAGCCGGTGGGGTGGGCCCCCGCCGTGGACGTCGCCGAGCGGAACGGCAACCTGCTGGTGACCGCGGAGCTGCCGGGGATGACGAAGGACGACGTGGAGGTGGACCTCGGCAACGGCGTGCTCACCATCAGCGGCTCCAAGACGGAGGAGACGGATCGCAAGGAGCAGGCGATGCACATCGTGGAGCGCAGCTACGGCTCGTTCCGCCGCTCCTTCACCCTCCCCTGCGCCGTCGACGAGGCCCGGGTGAAGGCCGACTACAAGGACGGCATCCTCACGGTGACCCTGCCGAAGATGGCGGAGCCCGAGGGGACGAAGATCGCGATCAACGGCTGACGCGCCGGCGCCGGCGCCCCGCCGCGGCACCCGGCCGCGGCGGGCGCCGTGCGCGACGGGCGTGTCTCGAGACGGAGGAAGGGCCGCATGTCGAACGAAAGCCGTGTGATCGTGGCCGGCGTGGGAGACCTGCAGGCGGACGACCCCGCGCTGGTGGCGGCGGCCGCCCTGGCGCGGCGCGCCGGCGCCGTGCTGCACCTGGTGCACGCCTACGAGCTCCCGCGGCTCCTGGGCACGTCGCCGCAGCTGCGGGCCTTTCCCGAGGCCGCCGAGGCGTACCGCGCCAACGCGCTGCGGCAGCTCGAGGCGGCCGCCGCCCGCGCGGGAGCCGCGTCGTCGTCGTGCCGGGTGATGGAGGGCTCCCCGGGCGCCTGCCTGCTCGAGGCGGCGAAGGAGACCGGAGCGGAGCTGCTGGTGGTGGGGGCGGCCCGCGGGAAGCGGCTGTCGCGGATGGTGCTGGGGAGCACGGCCCAGCGCGTCCTCCGCCAGGCGCCGGTCCCCGTGCTGGTGGTGCGCAGGGCCCTGCAGGGGCCGGTGGGCCGGCTGCTGGTGACGGGCGACATGTCCGAGCTCAGCGCGGCCGTCTTCGAGGCGGCGCTCGCCACGCTGCGGCACCTGCTGGGCGGACCCGGCGAGGTCCGCGCGCTGTACGTGCTCCCCTGGTCGCTGCTGCCGCCGCCGCTCCCGCACAGCGCCCTGGAAGAGGCCGCGCGGAAGCAGCTCGCGGAGTGCCTCGCCCACCGGCCGGATCACGGCTTCGAGGTGGAGCCGCAGGTCCGCGTCGGTGAGCCGGCCGAGCAGATCGTGGCGGAGGCGGAGGCGTGGCAGGCGGAGCTGCTCGTGGTGGGCACGCACGCGCGGGGGTGGGGCGCCCGGCTCCTGCTGGGAAGCGTGGCCGAGGCCACGCTGCGCGACGCGCCGTGCAACGTGCTGGCGGTGCCCCCGACGTACGCCGCCGCCCCGGAGATCGAGCCCACCTGCGTGGAGTCCCTCGAGCTGGAGAGCTGGGCCCAGGCGGCCGGGGTGCCGTGATCCCGGCCCGGGGACGCTTCCCGGGGAAGGCCGTGGGGGCCGCGGAGATGCCTTCTCCGCGGCCCCCCGCCGTTCAGCCGGCCGGCGAAGATCCCTCGACCGTTCCGCTTATACCACCTTTCCCATTCGATTGTGCATTCTTCGATCGCTGAAACAGAAATGGCTCTCACAGAGGTCACGGAGGTCACAGAGGAAAGCACTGCTGTTCCTCCGTGACCTCAGTGACCTCTGTGAGAGATTGCAGTTCGACCTGCTGGACGAATGCACAGTCAATCAACGGGATTGGTATTACCCCTCCCGTGTCCAGTGGCGCGGAGCGCCGTCGCGTCGGCCACGGCGCCATGACGTCGGTGGCGGTGCGGCCAGGAGCATCGACGCCGGGCTGCGGAACTGCCGCGCCGGGAGGGGGCTCCCGGCGTGGTGCCGCGGGTCGGAACGCATCTGCGGCGCTCGCTCAGGCCGCGGCGGGCGCCGCCTCGAGCGCGGCGTGAGCCGCGCGCGGCGAGGTGGCGGAGGCCAGCTGGAGCAGCGCCGGGGCGATGCGCTCCGCGGGGAGCACGCGCGCGGGCACGCCGGTGGCCAGCGCGGCGCGCGGCATCCCGGACTGCTGTGCGGTGTCGGGGTCCTGCACGATCACCACGCCCCCGGTGCCCGCCACGGCGATCACCCCGTGGCTCCCGTTCGCGCCGCCGCCGGTGAGCACCACCGCGATCACCCGCCCGTCCAGCGCATAGGCCGCGCTCTGGAAGAGCGGCTCGGCCGAGGAGCGCACGTAGCGGATCCTGCTCCCGTCCATCAGCCGCAGCGTCCCGTCGGGGCGCACCACCACGTGCCGGTCCACCGGGGCCACGTAGACGGTGCCCGCCGCGAGGGCGTCGCCCTCCTCCGCCGTCTTCACCCGCAGCGGCGTGGCGCGCGCGAGGAGGGCCGGAAGCACCTCGGGCGACTCCACCGAACGGTGCTGCACCACCACGACGGGAAGGGCGAAGCCGGGCGGGAGCGCGCCCAGGATCTCCCGCAGCACCGGGAGCCCACCCGCCGACGCCGCGATCGCGACCAGCCGGTACGCCCGCTCCGGCGCGGCGCCGCCGTTGCCGTCGCCCTCCGGGGGCGAAAGGACCCGCGTCTGCATGGTTTCCTCCGGCTCGGTGGGCGGCGGGCCTCCGCCGCCCGGTTCACCAGCCTCCGCCCGGTCGGCGAAGATCCCCCGCCCGTGCGTCTCACCCTCCCGTGCCCGGGGGCGCGGAAAGCCGCCCGTCGGCCACGGCGCCCATGACGTCGGTGGCGGTGACGAGCCCGGCCAGGCGGCCGTCGTCCAGCACCAGCAGGCGGTGGACGCCCGCGCTCCGCATGGCGGCGGCGGCCTGGCGCAGCGTGGCGTCGGGCGCGATCCAGACCAGGCGGCGGCTCATCACCTCGGCCGCGGTGTGCTCCTCGAAGGCGTTCCCCTCCGGCGGCAGGTGCTCGAGGTGTCGCGCCGTGGCCGCGGCCGCGCCCGTCCACGTCTCCTCGTAGAAGGCGACCGCCGCCGCGCCTCCCTGCTCCCAGGCGAGCGGATCGTCCTCCTCGCTCCACTCCGGCTCTTCGCTCGCCGACGCGGTGCTCGCGGCGAACTCCAGCAGGTCACTGGCGGAGACCACGCCCACCACCTCGCCGCCCGCCAGCACCGGCGCCCCGGCCACGTGCCGCGCCGCGAGCAGCTCGGCCACCTCGCGCAGCGTGGACTCGGGCTCCACCGTCGCCAGCGCCTCTCGCGGCGTCATCACCTCACGCACGGCCGGACCCGCGCCGGCGTCCCTCGTCGCTCTGGCGGCGTTCGTGACGCCCGCCGATCCGGTCCCTGGCACGATGGCCCTCCTCCTGGCAGACGAAGCCTCCACCCGGCCGAATGCCGGCCCGGAATCCAATTTGGCCTCTCCGCACCGCCGCGGGCGTCGCGCACCCGCCGACGCCGCTGTCGGGCGTTTCCCGCCGCGCGCCGGGCCTGGGTCGCCGCCGGCCGCCGGCGAAGCGCCCTTCCCCCACAGCGGCATGGGGCCGCGCCCGACGCGAGCGGGGCACGGCGGGCCCATCGTTCGAAAGGGACGGTCTTCGATCGTGACGCGGAGCACGGAGGAGAGGTGCACATGGCCGGCGCGAAACACGACCCGCATCCGGCGGGACCGACGAACGGGTACCGGGTGGGCCTGCTCCTGGTGGCGTGCGCGGCGGGTATCCTGCTGGTGCTGGTGCCCTACCTCCCCGGGCTGCTCGGCGTAGCGGTGTTCTACGTCGTGGCGGCGCCGCTGCACCGGCGCCTCGCCCGCGTGCTCCCCCCGCGCGTCTCCGCCGCCGCGCTCTCCACCCTCCTGCTGGTGGGGCTGCTGGTTCCCGGCACGTGGCTGGTGTCCACCGCGGTGAACGAGGCGACCGACGCCCTGCGCGCCTTCCAGCGGAGCGGCGCGCTGGAGCGGCTCTCGGGGACGCAGGTGGGCGGGGTGGACCTGAAGGAGCAGCTGTCGAGCACCGGCGCGACGCTGCTCTCGTGGGTCTCGGGACAGGCGGTGGCGCTCTTCGGCAGCGCCACGCGGGCGACGCTGAACCTGGCCATCGCGCTGCTCGGACTGTACTACCTGCTCGTAGCGGGCGATTCGTTCCAAACGCGCCTGCGCCGCCTGCTGCCGATCTCCGGGGCGCTCTTCGAGCGGCTGCGCGCGCGCTTCGTGGCGGTGACCGAGGCGATGCTGCTCGGCACCTTCCTCACCGCCGCGCTGCAGGGGACGCTGGTGGGCGTGGCGTTCGCGCTGGTGGGGCTGCCCGGCGCGGTGTTCTGGGGGATGGTGACGGCCTGCGCCGCGGTGCTCCCGGTGCTCGGCAGCGCGCTGGTGTGGCTCCCGGCCGCCGGCTACCTGGCGCTCGGGGAGCGCTACGGCGCCGCCGCGTTCATGCTCGGCTGGGGCGCCATCGTGGTGGCGAACCTCGACAACCTGGTGTGGCTGGTGGTCTACCGCCGCGTCTCCGGGATCCACCCGATGCTCACGCTGGTCGGGGCGCTGGCGGGGATGCGGGTGTTCGGGATGCTGGGGATCCTCTTCGGGCCGCTGGCGCTCTCGTACTTCTTCGAGCTGCTGGAGATCTACGAGGAGATGCAGGAGCCTGCGGCCGCGCCGATACCCGTGCCCGGAGAGAGGCGGATCCTTGCGCCGCCGCTGGCGCGGGAGAGCGGGTAACCCGCACGTTCGGCGGCGGCACGAGGTCCAGGTCTGCGCGGCGCCGCCCTTCGCGAAATTCCGGCCTCGCGCTTGTGAGCCGGCGGCCGCATCGGATAAGATGCTGGTGGCACCTCCGACCTCCGACGCAGCCTCCCGCTCCCAGAAGAAATGCCGGACCACACCTACTTCGCCAACGTCATCTGGCAGATCGCAGACCTGCTGCGTGGACCGTACCGCCCGCCGCAGTACGAGCGGGTGATGCTGCCCATGACCGTTCTACGGCGCTTTGATTCCGTGCTGGCGCCCACCAGGGAGGCCGTGCTCGCCGAGTACGAGAAGCGGAAAGACAGACTGAACGACGAAGCGCTCGACACCTTCCTGAACCGCACGGCCAAACAGCGCTTCCACAACCGCTCGCCGCTGGACTTCGAGAAGCTGAAAGGCGACGCGGACAACATCGACAAGCATCTCGTCAGCTACATCCGGGGCTTCTCGGCCAACGTGCGCCGCATCTTCGACTTCTTCGAGTTCGAGACGGAGATCGAGAAGATGCGCGAAGCCAACATTCTGTACCTGGTGGTCAGCCGCTTCGCCGACGTGGACCTGGACCCGGCGCGGGTCCCGAACGAGCAGATGGGGCTGCTGTTCGAGAACCTGATCCGGCGCTTCAACGAGCTGGCCAACGAGACGGCAGGCGACCACTTCACCCCGCGCGAGGTGATCCGCCTGATGGTGAGCCTGCTGTTCATCAACGACAGCCGGCTGCTCGCGACGGCGGGTACCGTGCGCAAGCTGCTGGACCCGGCTTGCGGAACGGGCGGCATGCTGGCCGAGGCGCAGAATTACATGCGCGACCACCACCCGGACGCGCGCCTGTACGTGTACGGCCAGGACTACAACAAGCGCGCGTATGCCACCGCGGCGGCCGACATGCTCATCAAGGAGGTGGACCACAATGGCGCCGGCGACAACGTGCAGTACGGCGACATCTTTCTCGACGACAGGTTCGGGGGTGAGCGGTTCGATTACCTGCTCGCCAACCCTCCGTTCGGCGTGGATTGGAAGAAGCAGCAGAAGGAGATCGTGCGGGAGCACGAAAAGCGCGGGTACGACGGCCGGTTCGGCGCCGGGTTGCCGCGGGTGAACGACGGCTCGTTCCTGTTCCTGCAGCACATGATCAGCAAGTTCGAGCCGGTGCGCATCGCGGAGCACAAGCACGGCTCGCGGCTGGCGATCGTCTTCAGCGGGTCGCCTCTCTTCGCCGGCGGCGCTGGATCGGGGGAAAGCGAGATCCGCCGATGGATCATCGAGAACGACTGGCTGGATGCCATCGTCGCGCTCCCCGAGCAGATGTTCTACAACACGGGGATCGGCACCTACGTGTGGATCGTGACCAACCGCAAGGAGAAGCGGCGCAAGGGCAGGATCCAGCTCCTGGACGCGCGCGAGTTCTACGTCCCGATGCGCCGCAGCCTCGGGGACAAGCGTCGCAAGATCGGGGAGAAGGAAGACGGCCGCGACCAGATCGCGGAGATCGTGCAGCGTTACGATTCGTTCAAGAATGACGAGGTGTCGAAGATCTTCGACAATGAAGATTTCGGATACACACGGGTCACTGTGGAGCAGCCACTGCGTCTGCGGTACGAGATGACTTCGGAGGCGCGAACAAGCTTCGTGGACGCCTACCCACACCTCGAAGACGACGTCGCCGCAGTCGACGAGGAGGTCGGCCGCGAACCGTGGTACGACTGGAACGCCGTCTGGAAGCAGGTCCAGCAGGTCCTCCACGCGCGTGACGCCCGCTGGCGAACGCCGGAGCAGAGGGCGTTCCGCAACGGGTTCACCACGACCGATCCCAACGCCGAGCCCGTGCGCCGCGGCAACGGCTTCGAACCCGATCCGGAGCTTCGCGACATCGAGAACGTGCCGCTGAAGGAAGACATTGATGCATACTTCCAGCGCGAGGTGATGCCGCACGTTCCGGATGCGTGGATGGATCGTGACAAGGATAAAGTCGGGTACGAGATCAGCTTCAACCGTCATTTCTACAAGTTCACGCCGCCACGCCCGCTGAATGCGATCGATCGCGATTTGAGAGAAGCGGAAAAAGAAATCATCCGCTTGTTGCAGGAAGTAGTGTCATGACCGAGGAACAATCTTGGCTCCACTCCCTTCCCCCAGGCTGGGAAAAGAAGAAGCTGAAGTACGTGGCTTTTTTGAAGAGTGGAGAGATGATTACCTCCGATACAATTGACGCGTCGGGAGAATTCCCGGTTTATGGTGGGAATGGACTACGGGGATATACTTCGGCGTACACGCACTGCGGAGACTACGTGCTGATCGGCCGCCAAGGCGCTCTGTGTGGAAATATCAATTTTGTATCCGGCTGCTTCTGGGCGTCAGAGCACGCTATTGTAGCCAAGCCAAGGGTTCAGGGCGTGAAAACGTGGCTGGGCGAGTTGCTCCGCTCAATGGAGTTGAATCAATACTCCCAGTCGGCCGCTCAACCGGGACTTGCTGTTGAAGTGATTTCGAACCTCGATATTCCCGTTCCCCCCGCAAGCGTGCAGCGCAAGATTGCTGCTTTTCTCGACCTCGAGACGGTGCGGCTGGATGCGCTTGTTGCGTCGAAGGAGAGGGTGCTCCGGCTACTGGCAGAGAAGCGGCGGGCGCTCATCAATCACGCAGTGACTCGCGGAGTAGGTCCAGACGTCCCTATGCGTGACTCGAGAATTTCGTGGCTCGGTGAGATTCCGACGCACTGGGAAACGCGAAAACTCGCGTGGTTGTTCCGGGAGCGAGATGAACGCGGCGAGCCCGAGTTGCCGCTGCTTGAAGTCTCCATTCGTGAGGGAGTTGTGCTCCGCGAGTTTTCCGCCGACCGAATCGAAAGCACCGCCGCCAATTTCAACTCTTACAAGGTTGCGCGTGCTGGCGATATCGTTTTCAACAAGATGCGGATGTGGCAGGGTGCAGTTGGAGTAGCGCCCGTGGATGGCCTGGTGAGCCCAGACTACGTCGTCGCCGTACCCAAGGGCACGATGAGCTCACAATTCGCTGGATTGTTGTTCCGCACAGACGCGTTCAGCGCCGAATGCGCACGCCACTCTCGTGGAATCGTGTGGGACAGGTTGAGACTGTACTGGGACGGTTTCCGCGAGATCGAGGTTCCACTCCCGGCTCTTCAAGATCAGGTGAAGATCGTGGAGGCTGTCACCGCGAAAACCGCTGCGCTCGACCGGTTGCGCGACAGTACTTTCGCTACGATCTCCCTGCTGCAAGAACGCCGTGCCGCCCTGATCGCGGCCGCGGTCACGGGGCAGCTGCCCATCCCGGGAATCGCGGACGGACTACCTTCGGAGGAGGAGATGGCATGTTCATCCACCACGTGAAGGTATCCGGGCTGCTGTCGTTCGGCCCCAACGGGCTCGACCTGGCGCTCCATCCGCTGAACGTGCTCATCGGCCCCAACGGCTCCGGCAAGTCGAACCTCCTGGAGGTGCTGGCGTTGCTGCGCGCGGCGCCCAGCAACCTCGCCACGCCCGTGAAGGAGGTGGGCGGAATCGACGAATGGCTGTGGAAAGGCCATGGATCGCTGCGGGACGCCTTCGTCGAGGTGCTGGTGAACGGCCGGAACGACCAGCCGGCGGTTCGGCATGGACTGGAGATCACCGAGCACGGACGTCGGTTCGAGGTGGTGGACGAGTGGATCGAGACGGGAAGCCCGCGTCCCGACACGGACTTCTACTACCGCTTCAACCATGGCCAACCGGTGCTGATGGGTCAGGGCGGCGCCGTACGTGAGATGAAACGGGAGAGCATCCATCCCGAAGAGTCGATCCTGTCGCAGGTGCGCGACCCCGAAGCCTACCCGGTTCTCTTCTCGCTGCAGGAGCGCTACGCGAAGATCCGGCTCTATCGCAACTGGTCCTTCGGACCCGCCGCGCCGTGGCGTGGAGAGCAGAGCACCCACGCACGTGGCGACCTGCTGCGCGACGGGGGCGAGAACCTGGTCCAGGTGCTGTTCAACCTCCATTCGCGCATCCCGCGCGAGCTCATCGCATCCCTCCGCAAGCTCTTCGAGGGGATCGAGGACCTTACGTTCAGCCTGGGGGGCGGGAACGTGCAGCTCTTCCTCAAGGAGGACGGCAAGGAGATTCCCGCCAGCCGGCTGTCCGACGGGACGCTCCGGTACCTGGCCCTGCTCGCGATCCTTCTCCACCCCGATCCACCTCCCGTCCTGGCCATCGAAGAGCCCGAGCTCGGGTTGCACCCCGACGTCATCCCGCACATCGCCGAGCTGCTGGTGCGCGCGTCCACGCGCACGCAGCTCGTGGTGACCACGCATTCGCGCATGCTGGTGGACGCGCTTTCGGACCAGCCGTCGAGCGTGGTGGTGTGCGAGCAGGAGAACGGCGCGTCGCGCTTCCGGCGGCTGGAAGCGGAGCCGCTGCGCGCGTGGCTGGACGAATACAGCCTGGGCACGCTCTGGAGCATGGGACAGCTCGGGGGGAACCGCTGGTGAGGGTGAAGATCCACGCCGAGGGCGGCGGCGAGGGCCAGCTCAACGACACGCTCTTTCGCGAGGCGTGGGCCTCGTTCTTCCGCGCCGCCGGGCTCGCCGGCCGCATCCCCCGCGTGGTGCGCGGCAAGGGCCGCGAGCAGACCATCGCGAACTTTCTCCGCGCCCTGGACGAGCCCGAGCCGGACACCCTCCCGCTGCTGCTCGTCGACAGCGAAGGCCCCGTGCCCGCCGGCAAGGCCGCGTGGGAGTACCTGCGCGAGAGCGGTACCCTGCACGTTCCCGCGGCCGCCGGTGCGCAGGTCTTCCTGATGGTGCAGTTGATGGAGACGTGGTTCCTGGCGGACCGCGACCTGCTCAGACGCTACTTTGGCGCGGCGCTGCGGGAGAACGCGCTCCGTGCCTGGCCCGACCTGGAGGCGGTGCCGAAGCAGACCGTCCTGGAGACGTTGCATCGGGCGACGGCCGCCACCAGCATCCGGTACGCAAAGGGCAAGGTCTCGTTCGCCCTTCTCAAGCAGCTGGACCCCGCTCGCGTCGAGGCAGCCTGCCCCCGCGCCACGACGTTCCTCGAGCACCTGCGCACACTCTGAAAAACCCTCCGCCCATCATGTCGCGACATACCGAGGCGGCGTTCGAATGGACCATCGAGGCCCACCTGCTCGCCAGCGGCTACACCGCCGTCCCTCCCCGCGAGTACGATCCGGCCCGCGCCCTGTTCCCGGCGCCGGTGCTGGAGTACATCCGTGAAACGCAGCCCAGGGAATGGGCCAGGCTCGAGGCGCTGCATGGCGACCATACCGGCGAGCAGGTCCTGGGTGACCTGTGCAAGTGGATGGACATGCACGGTTCGCTCGCCACGCTCCGGCACGGGTTCAAGTGCTACGGCCGCACGCTGCGGGTTGCGTACTTCAAGGCCGCGCACGAGCTGAACCCGGAGCTGGAGGCACAGTACGCGGCAAACCGGCTCGGCATCACCCGCCAGCTCCGCTTCTCCCCGCGCACCGCCGAATCGCTGGACGTCACCCTCTCGCTGAACGGGATCCCGTTCGCCACCCTCGAGCTCAAGAACCCGCTCACCGGGCAAAGGGCGAAGAACGCGGTCGACCAGTACCGGCACGATCGCGACCCGCGCGAAACCCTCTTCGAGTTCAAGCGCCGGACGCTGGTGCACTTCGCCGTCGACCCCGACGAGGTGCGGATGACCACCCGGCTGGCGGGCTCGGCCACCCTCTTCCTCCCGTTCAACCGCGGCGACCACGGCGCCGCGGGGAACCCGCCGGACCCCGAGGGGCGCGCCTACCGCACGGCGTACCTCTGGGAAGAGGTGCTCCAGCGCGACAGCGTGCTGGACCTGCTCGCCCGGTTCGTTCACCTGCAGGTGGAGGAGAAGCGCGACGACGGAGGGCGCAAGGTCAGGAAGGAGACGCTGGTCTTTCCCCGCTATCACCAGCTCCAGGCCGTGCGCACGCTGGTGAGCGCCGCCCGGAGCGAGGGGGTGGGGCACAACTACCTGGTCGAGCACTCGGCCGGGAGCGGAAAGAGCAACACCATCGCATGGCTCGCGCATCGGCTGGCGTCGCTGCACGACGCCGCCAGCCAGCGCGTGTTCGACAGCGTGATCGTGGTCACCGACCGGGTCGTGCTCGACCAGCAGCTGCAGGACACGATCTACCAGTTCGAGCACAAGCGCGGCGTGGTCCAGAAGATCGACGAAAGCTCGCGCCAGCTCGCCGAGGCGCTCCGGAGCGGCGTGCCGATCATCATCACGACCCTGCAGAAGTTCCCCTTCATCTCGCGGCAGCTCGCCAGGATCGCCGAGGAGCGAGGCGAAGCGGCGTCGGACCTGCTCCCCACCCGCCGCTGCGCCGTGATCGTCGACGAAGCGCACAGCTCGCAGGGCGGCGAGACCGCGATCGAGCTGAAGGGCGTGCTGGGCGGCGAGGAGCTGCGGGAGGAAGCGCGGCGGATGGCGGCCGAGGAAGGCCGCGAAGACATGGAGGAGCTGTTCCGCAGCATGGCCCGGCGCGGGCGGCAGCCCAACCTCAGCTTCTTCGCCTTCACCGCGACGCCCAAGCACCGCACCTTCAAGATGTTCGCGCGCGGCGGGGAGCCGGCGCACCGCTACACCATGCAGCAGGCCATCGAGGAGGGCTTCATCCTCGACGTCCTGAAGCACTACACCAGCTACGCCACCTACTTCCGCCTGCTCCAGGCATCGCAGGACGATCCGCACGTCGAGCGGAAGAAGGCGGCGCAGGCACTCGCGCGCTTCCTCAAGCTCCACCCGGTGAACATCGCCCAGAAAACGGAAGTGATGGTCGAGCACTTCCACGCCGTGACCAGCCACAAGATCGGCGGCCGCGCCAAGGCGATGGTGGTCACGGGCTCACGCCTCGAAGCCGTGCGCTACAAGCAGAGCTTCGACGCATACATCCGCCGCAAGGGCTACCCCATCCGCTCGCTGGTGGCGTTCTCGGGCGTCGTGCAGGACGACAAGGTCCCGGAGCTCGGGTATTCCGAAGAGCAGATGAACGACGGCGTGCGCGAGAAGGAGCTTCCCGAGGCGTTCGCCACCCACGAGTATCAGGTGCTGCTGGTGGCCGAGAAGTACCAGACCGGCTTCGACCAGCCGCTGCTGCACACGATGTACGTGGACAAGCGGCTGGCCGGGATCCAGGCGGTGCAGACGCTTTCGCGGCTCAACCGCACGCATCCGCTGAAGGAAGACACCTTCGTTCTGGACTTCGTCAACGACCGCGAGGAGATCCGCGACGCCTTCAAGACCTACTTCGAGGGCGCGCGGATGGGCGACGAGGTCGACCCCGCGCGGATGTACCAGATCCAGGCCGAGCTCGACGCCTCCGGAACCTACCTCCCCGAAGAGGTGGAGCGGTTCTGCTCGGTCTACTTCAAGCCCCGGCAGCGCCAGAGCTTCTCCGACCATCAGGCGATGAATGCCGCGCTCGACCCCGCCGTATCGCGGTTCGGAGCACGGTGGCGTGACGACCGGGACGAAGCCGAGCTCTGGCGCCGGAAGGTCCAGGCGTTCATCAACCTGTACGGGTTCCTGAGCCAGGTGATTCCCTACCAGGACTCGGACCTGGAGCGGCTGTACGTCTTCCTTCGCCACCTCTCGGCCAAGCTCCCGCACCGGGATGCCGGGCCCGCCTACCAGTTCGACGACGACGTCCGGCTCGAGTACTACCGCCTGCAGAAGATCAGCGAGGGTTCGATCTCGCTCGCCGAGGGGGAAGCACGGCGGCTCGACGGACCTGTCGAGGTGGGCAGCGGGCTCGTGCGCGAGCAGGAGGTTCCGCTCTCGCAGCTGATCGACGTGCTGAACCAGCGATTCGGCACGGACTTCAATCAGGGCGACCAGCTCTTCTTCGACCAGATCGTCGAGAGCGCGCTCGGCGACGACGTGCTTCGACAGGCCGCGGCGGTCAACCCGCAGGACAAGTTCGAGCTGGTGATCGGCCACCTCGTCGAGACGCTGTTCGTGGAGCGGATGGATCAGAACGAAGAGCTGTTCCTGCGGTTCATGAACGACCTTCCGCTGAAGAAGGAGATCACGGCGTGGATCGCCGCCGAGACGTACCGGAGGCTGCGCGAGCAGGCGCCGGGCGGCACCCCGGAGCGGCCGGTGCTGCAGCTGGTTCAGCCGCGGCCGGAGGAACGGTACGTCAGCGCGGTGCCGCTGGTGCCGCTCAAGGCTGCCGCCGGCGCGTTCGGTGACCCGCAGCACGTGGCGAACGACAGCTGGCAGTGGGTCGCGCTCGACACCCGGCACCGCCTGCGGCCCGGGATGTTCGTCGCGCAGGTGGTGGGCCGGTCGATGGAGCCCGCCATTCCGGATGGCGCCTACTGTCTCTTCGCCGCACCCGTGGCCGGCACGCGACAGGGCAAGACGGTGCTGGTCCAGCTTCGCGACGAGGTGGACCCGGAGACGGGCCAGCGCTACACGCTAAAGCGATACCACAGCGACAAGACCGCGAGGAACGGCTCGTGGAGGCACGTCTCGATCACCCTCTCACCGCTGAACCCGGAATTCCAGCCGATCGTTCTCACCGACGTGGAGGAGGATACGATCCGGGTGATCGCAGAACTGGTGGAGGTGCTGCAGGAAAGCGCTCCGGAAGCGTAATACCAGATCCGGGGAAAGCGTTGGCGCATCTCACCGACTCACGTGCTGACGCGGTTATAGATCCTTCGGCCTGCAAGTTATACCACCTTTCCCATTCGATTGTGCATTCTTCGATCGCTGAAACAGAAATGGCTCTCACAGAGGTCACGGAGGTCACAGAGGAAAGCACTGCTGTTCCTCCGTGACCTCAGTGACCTCTGTGAGAGATTGCAGTTTGACCTGCTGGACGAATGCACAGTCAATCAACGGAATTGGTAT
>JBJMPM010000237.1:0-14519 GCA_045803205.1 Longimicrobiaceae bacterium | reverse complement strand
AGAGGCGCGGCGGCACGGAGAGAACCCCCGTCTCTCCGTGCCTCCGCGTCTGTGCGTGAGATCAAATCAAATCAAAGAGCCACCGCTGCCGCCGGTTTGGTGTTGGTGGCGCCGGTGTTGGTGATCGCCCCGGTTACCCTGGCGGGAACGAAGTTGTTGTTCCCGGCGACATTGAGCGTTCCGTTGACGCGGCCCGCCAGCGTGTTGCCGTCCGACCCCGCCGGGATCGAGACGTTGCCGCCGATCACCATGTCGACGTCGTTGTTGTCGCCTATGATCGTCAGAGCGCCTGTGACTCGCCCGCGCGCCCGGGTCCCGTTGGCCGGATCGGTGGTGAGGCCGATACTGAGCGTGCCGACGAACGTGGCGTCGACGTCGCAATTGTCGCCCCTGACGTACGCCGTGCCCTCGTAAAGTCCCTCGACCCTGCAGTAGTTGCTCCTCACGTCCAGCACGTTGCTGCCGACGTTGGTCGTGATCAGGTTGATGCGGTTGTAGTCGCCGATTATGGTGACCTTGCCGCTGGCGATCCCGTCCACCCCGTTGTGCGTGCCGTAGACGGTCAGCGCCAGGTTGGTCTGGACGTCTGCCTGGGTCACGATGATGACGTGGTTGTAGTCGCCGTAGATCGTGACATGCCTGGCGGCGGCGGTCGTGACCAGCACGATCACCAGGTTGTAGTCGCCGCGAAGGTCGAAGGCATCAGTGTTGCCCTCGTTGTCGGCAACCAGCAGCGTGATGAAGTTGCAGTCGGTCGCGAACAGGCCGCCGCTGTTGGCCGAGCGATGGCTTGCACCGTCGATGCGGTTTTTGGCCCTGGTCCCGGCTGGCCCGGTATCCACGAAGCCGTACGCGGTCGCGCCGTCGACCAGGATGTTCGACAGCGCACACGACGTCATGTAGCTGAGATAGACTCCGTACGACCCGCAATCCTTGATCACATAGTTGCTCAGGGCGTGATATCCGGCCCACGGCGGTTGCAAGACACCGTTGAAACCCGTCCGGTTGGCGCGGATGCCGCCGACGCAATTTTCGAGATACATGCTGCTGGCGACGCCATGGTGGAACCAATGCTGGATCGAATGGCCATGGCCGCCCCGGTCGCAGATGATGTTGCCAACCGCCAGGTTTCCACGATTTTCCTGACCCCACTTGGGATCGGTGAAGTCGTAGCCCACCCAACGGATGCCATGAGAGCTGGTATGGAGCGGGTGCGGCTGGCCCGTTGCAGGATCGATTTCCGGATATTCAGGATTGATGGCAACCGCGCCATCATTCTCGATGATGTTGCCCATGACGATCGTTCGCTCGACACGACCGACTTCAATTGCAATCATGCGGGAATTGTGGATGTAGTTGCCGAAGACCAGGGAGTCGTTCGCCTTGCCTTCAGGTGAGGCAGGAACGATCTGGCCGCCGGCGACGTCACCCGTGACCAGGTTGGGTTGGTAGATAAGGCCGATCGCATTCCACGAGTCGACAACCGTATTGAAAGCGATCATCGCGCCGCGGGATTGCACGCAACGGATCATCGCGCTGTCGTCGGTCGTCCCTTCCCGCATCCCTTCGAAGTGAACACCAATCAGCTTGAATCGTTCGGCTACGCCCGGGTTCTGGTAGTTACCAACCCAGACAGCGGGCGCGTTTTGCGTCGGCGCGGTCATCTCGCCCGGACCGAAGATCGTCAGCGGCTGGGTGATGAAGGCATTGGCTGCCGCGGTCCTGCTTCCCGGGGGGAGGTACAAGAAGCCCCGGCCGCTGGTGAAAACAGCGTTGTAGGGCGTGCTCGAGCTGAACGGCGCGCCGAGCATCTGCGGCGTGAGCAAGTACCCCCCCGTCTTGCGAACCCACGCCCCCGACGCGCCGCTCGGAGTCGAGGCGGGTGGTACATAGACACCTTGATCAGGGTCGGCGGTCACGGCTGCAGAAAGGTTCGCCGTGCTGAACACGAACATTCCTTCCCGGCCGGATTCGGCGAGGAAGACGGCCTGGAAATTCGTCGGGGCCGGGATCGCCGCCATCGCCGTGCGGGTGCCGACGGCAGCCACGTCGCTCAGAAGATAGGGATCGATATCGTCGATCGTCACACCCGCAGCATTCTTGAGGATGGCGCGGTAAGTGACCGAGGGGTTGAGGTAGATCGGGGCGAACAACCCTGCGGCGTCGGCGACCACAGGGCTTGCGTGAGCCGTCGTGCGCGCCGGATCGGAATACACGGTCGCGGAAGTGAGCGTGCCGGACTGATAGAAGTAGAGCTTCGCGCCGGACAACGGCACGTTGTTGGAATCCGTCGCGCGCATGGCCGACGGCAGAATGTAAAGGCTCATAATACCCTCCAACACAGGTTGGGGTTGTGGACCCGATCACCTGGACGAAGGAGAAAGGGCCTGTGAAGCGCCTCGTGAACGAGGCACACACCACCGCAGCTCATGGTCGGTAGCTCCGGTGGAGCCATACCATGCAAAAGGGGTGCCCCTATTACAAATCAGGACGGATAAGGAGAGCGCTCTCCTGTGTCTCTGTGTGAGATTACTTCCTTGGCTTCGCCCGCGCCGTCGCCTCGGCCACGAGCGGGTCGTCCGGGCAGTAGTGCTTGGGATATCTCCCCTTGAGGTCCTTCTTCACCTCGAAGTAGCCGCTGCGCCAGAAGCTGGCGAGGTCGCGCGTGACCTGCACCGGCCGGTGCGCGGGCGAGAGCAGGTGCAGCGTGAGCGGCACCCGCCCGCCGACGATGCGCGGCGTCTCCGTCCACCCGAACACCTCCTGCAGCCGCACCGCCAGCACCGGCGCCCCGGGCTCCGCGTAGTCGACCGGGATGCGCGAGCCGCTGGGGACGGCCAAGTGCGTCGGCGCCCACTCGTCCAGCCGGCGCCGCTGCTCCCAGGTGAGCATCCCCTCCAGCACCGGGCCCGGGTCGATCCGCCGCACCTCGTCCATCCTCCGCATGCCGTGCAGGTGCGGCCCCAGCCACTCCGCCAGCGCCGTCCCGAGCGCCGCGTCCGACACGTCGGGGAACGACGGGTCGTGGAGATGGAGGAAGGCGATGCGCTCGCGGAGCTGCGCCGACGCCTTCGTCCACCCGAGGGTGGCGATCCCCTCCTCCCGCACCGCCCGCAGCAGCGCGGCGGCGACGAGCTCCGGGTCCGGCTCCGCCAGCGGCGCCTCGCGCAGCACCAGCGCGCCGAGCCGCTCCACCCGCCGCGCGCGCACCGCGCCCGCCGCCGCGTCCCACGCGACCTCCTCCTCGCGCGCCACCTGCTCGCCCAGCTCCCGCTCGACCTCGTCCAGCGACAGCGGCGCGGCCAGCACGATGCGCCCTTCGCGCCCCGCGTCGTCCAGCTCGGCGGCGACGAGCCAGGGGTGCCCGGAGAGCGACTGCACCTCGGGGAAGGCGGCGCCGCGGCCGTTGCGCAGGAGGTAGCGCCCCCCCGCGCCCGGCCGCCGCTGGGCGATGCGGTCCGGGTACGCCAGCGCGAGCAGCACCCCCGCCGCCTCGTCGTCCGCGTCGCCGGGGGGGACGGAGAGCTGGCGGCGGAGGTCGCGCGCCTCCTCGCGCGCGCGGTGGAGCGCGCCCGCGTCGACCGAGTGCCCGTGCGCGCCGCGCTCCCGGCGCAGCGCCGCGAGGCGCAGGCGCACGTCGGCGTCGGGCGCGCGGCCGTCGCCGCGGAGGACGTCGCGCTCGGCCAGGAGCGCGGCGAGGTCGCACGCGGTCGCGCCGGGACCCATCGCCCGCGCGCGCAGGAGCATGTGCGCGAGCCGCGGATGGAGCGGGAGCGACGCCATCTCCCGCCCGTGCGCCGTCACCGCGCCGGAGCCGTCCAGCGCGCCCAGCTCGCGCAGGAGCTCGCGCGCCTGGGCGAGCGCCGCGGCGGGCGGGGGATCGAGCCAGCGCAGCTCCGCGGGATCGGCGACGCCCCAGGCGGCCAGCTCCAGCGCGAGCGGTGCCAGGTCCGCCTCCAGGATCTCGGGCGGGCGATGCGGCTGCAGCGCGGCGTCCTCCGCCTCCGTCCACAGGCGCCAGCAGACGCCGGGGCCCAGGCGCCCCGCGCGGCCGCGGCGCTGGTCGGCCGAGGCGCGCGAGACCGTCACCGTCTCCAGCCGCGTCATCCCCGTGCGCGGCGAGAAGCGCGGGACGCGGATCAGCCCCGAATCGACCACCACGCGCACGCCCTCGATGGTCAGGCTGGTCTCGGCGATGGAGGTGGCGAGCACCACCTTGCGGCGCCCCGGCGGGCTGGGGCGGATCGCCTCGTCCTGCGCCTCCTGCGGCAGGTTGCCGAAGAGCGGCATCACCCGCACCCCCGGCGGCACCCCGTCGGCCGACAGCATCTCCTCCACCCGCCGGATCTCGCCCGCGCCGGGGAGGAAGACGAGCACGTCGCCGTCCTCCTCCTCCAGCGCCTGGCGCACCGCGCGCGCCACCCGCAGCTCCACGCGCCCCTCCGCGCGGCGCGGGAGGAAGCGCGTCTCCACCGGGTGCGCGCGCCCCTCGCTGGTGACCACCGGCGCGCCCCCCAGCAGCGCGGCGACGCGGGCGCCGTCGAGGGTGGCGCTCATCACCAGCACACGCAGGTCGTCGCGGAGGAGGGCGCGCGACTGGAGGGTGAGGGCGAGCCCCAGGTCGGCGTGCAGGCTGCGCTCGTGGAACTCGTCGAAGAGCACCGCGCCGGCCTCTTCCAGCGCCGGGTCGTGCTGCAGCATGCGCGTCAGCACCCCCTCGGTGACCACCTCGACGCGCGTGGCCGGGCCCACCCGCGTGTCCATGCGGACGCGGTAGCCGACGGTGTCGCCCACGCGCTCGCCCAGGAGTTGCGCCATGCGGTGGGCGGCGGCGCGGGCGGCCAGGCGGCGCGGCTCCAGCATCACGATCTTCCGCCCCTGCAGCCACGGCTCGCCCAGCAGCGCGAGCGGCACCCGCGTGGTCTTCCCCGCCCCGGGCGGCGCCTGCAGCACCGCCGACGTCCCCGCGCGGAGCGCATCGCGCAGCGCGGGGAGCACGGGCTCGATCGGCAGGCCGGTGGCAGGGAGGCGGGTCATCCGCAGAATATGCCATCCTCGCGCGGCGCGTGCATCCGCCGCATCTTCCCCACAACAGCAACAGATCGTCTCACGCAGAGACGCAGAGGCGCAGAGAGGAACGGCTCGGAATGACAGGATCGAGATGGGTCATGCTCAGCCTGGTACTGGCGAGCTGCACGCGCGGCGCGCAGGCGCGGCAGGGGATCACCGTGCAGCAGGCGCGCGCGAGCGCCGCCGGCACGGTCGTGACCGTCGAGGGGATCGTCAGCGTGCCGTCGGGGGTGATCGACGCGGGCTTCGCGATCACCGACGGCGAGGCGGGGATCCACGTGGCGGCGGACAGCACGAAGCGCTTCGCCGCGGGCGACCGGGTGCGCGTCACCGGCAGGCGCGACGAGGTGCACGGGATAGCGAGCGTGCGGCCCGACGCCGTGAAGCGCATCGGCGAGGGCACGCTCCCGCCGCCGAAGACGGTGCGCACCGGCGAGGTCGCCGAGACGACGGAAGGATGGCGCGTGAAGGTCAGCGGCCGCGCCGTGACGCCGGTGGTGACCGACCTCCCCTACGGCTACAAGCTCTGGATCGACGACGGATCGGGCCGGCTGCAGCTCTTCTTCGCCCCGTCCGCGGGCGACTTCGGGCTGCGGAAGATCCGGGTGGGGCAGACACTGACCGCCACCGGCTTCAGCGGCCAGTACGACGCCGTCTACGAGGTCCTCCCCACCTCTCTCTCCGATCTCCACCTCGGCCCATGAGCAGAGGCACGGAGAGGGCGATGGGCCTCTCCGTGCCTTTGCGTCTCCGTGGCCTCGAGCCTCGCTCGCGCTGCGGTGCCGTACGCACCCGGCGGCGAGCGAGGCCAAGGCCTCCGTGAGACGTCGCGGAGGCCCGCTTGTCCTCGACTGCTCGCGCGATACCGATCAAAACCATTGCGGATCGTGCCGATGAACCCAAACATTGACCGAAGTTCCGAAAGGTCACCGGAACTTCGTATCTGAACCGGGGCACGACACGAAAATCCGGGACGTCGGGATGCACCCTGGATTAGAATTAGATTCACGGCGTGACGGTTGGCCCTGCGAGCGGGGGCCACCCGAAAAAGAGTTCGTCTGCTCGTGGCCGGGTGCCGGCCGGGACGGTCTCATGGCGGGACAAAAAATAAAAAATGGGCAAGCGTTCAGCGCGCGCTGCGCAAGGCATTGACGGGTGGTTGTTCGTCAAGAACGGCTACTCGGCTTGGATGCACACCATCCCGTTCGGGGTCGCGGCGCTCCTCCTCCTGACGTTCTCCGTATCCCAGGAGGACCCCCTCAAACGGCTGGTGGAACTCCTCTCCAGCCCAGGCTGGCCGTGGATTCCAGCGGGCCTGGTGACGGTCGTCTCGGCGTTGGTCTACGTTCTCACCATCCGTCACCAGATCCGCCGCGCGTACCTGTGGCCTGAGCACACGCTGCGGCGGACGCTCACGACGGCGCTTGTGTATCTAGCCTTGGCGTTCGGGGCGACGTACGGCGTGTTGCGCATGGCCGTCCCCGGTGCGGACGCCTCAGGCGGGACGTTGGCGTGCCTGATACTCTCGCTGCTGTCGTTGGCCGGCCTGGGGTGGACGATGCCCCAGGGGTGGGTCGACGATATCGGCATCCGCTCGCCGGATTATCTGCGTGCGCGAAACGTGGCCGCCGAGGTGGCGCGGCTACTCACGCGCCTGCGGAGCGAGGCAGTCGGGCGAAGGCAGGACGTGGCTCATCTGCAGGAGCTGGTGAGCGCGATGCGGGATGAGATCGAGGCGAATGTCGACCTGGAGCCCACCTGGGCGAAGGACCGGACGCAGAGATTCAGCAGTTCCCTCCATGCCCTCCTTCTCGCGCTCGACGCGCGATTCGCGAACGACGACGCTGCGGTCGCGGACTTTCCCGCAGCGTGGAAGGGGCAGAAGAAGCAGAAATATCAGGACTTTGCCAAGGCCGTGGAAGCAGTGGTCGCGGAATGGCCCGCCTGGAAGCACGATCCGCCGGCAACTTCACACGCAGAGGCTGAACATGGCTGACAAGCATACCGGGCCGGTGTTCGGGATGCTGGCGGTCGCGGATCCGCGCCCAAAGGCCGCCATCGGCGACTGGAGCCCGTTTCGCAGCGGTAGCCCGCTCGGTGAGATCGTCGACGAGTGCAACGAACGATGCCTGCAGACGTATCGATCCACGCGATGGGCGCCGCAGGACATCAAGGCATTGAGCGCTTTGATCGACCTGCTGCCCTTCGACCTGTCGCACGTGGAAGAGCTGGAATCAACCCAACTCTCGACGTTGCGGATCATCCTCCTGGATGCCGGAGCGGTCGCCCGTCTGGGCTCGGGCGCGGAACACCTCATCGATCGCCTGAAGGTGCTCATCCCGAAGCTGGAACCAACGCGCCTGCTGCGCCTCGTTCAAGTGCGAGGCGACGATGGGGTGCCATCCTGGGCGGACGAGTTCGCGTCACTGCCCGTGAAGACAGACAGCCCCGGATTCGTCGGGTCGGAGACGGAACTGAAGGCTTTTCTGCTACGCTTCTGCGAGATCCTCGACGGGCTGCAGCAGGGACTGGCACTGCCTCCCTCGGAGTTTCGTAGACCCGGCGGCCCCGATCCTCGCCAGCAGGGGCGTGGGAAGCCCTTCGGCGGCGCGATGGGACTGCTGGACGTGGCGCTCCGGGAGGATTTGAGCGTCGAGGACGCGACGAGGTTCGCGCGTGCCGTCAGCCACGCGCCCGATCGTTGGGAAACCCTTGTCCTGGGCACATCCTCGGACGCGCTGGGAGAGGTTGCCCGCGCCGTAAAATCAGGCCTGAGCGACGACGAGGTACAAGGCCGGATCGAGCGGGACACCCTCACCGGAAGGATGGGCGTGCTGGACGCCGGATTCCCTCTGGGCGCAAAGGGGGACGATGCCGGGCTTGCCGCTGAGCACCTGGACGGATCGTGGAAACCCCGGGGCGGCAGCGGCGGCCTCTTCGGGGGTCGCGGAGACGGGTCTTCCGTCGGCGGCCTGGGTGGGTCTCCCGGCGACATCATCGGTGGGCGCGCTGGCGGGAGCGGAGGTGGTTTCCCCGGCGGCGGAAGCGGACGCTCTGGCGGCAGCGGGGGCGGGGTCTCCGGCGGTGGATGGGATGGAGGCGCGGGCGGGGGGATCTGAGGCTGAAGCGTGCACGCGTACTCGGCTCCTGCAAACCTCGCGTCCATGCCGTGACCACCGCGGCGCCGACGCACGACGCGGAGCAAGGAGCTGGCCCGCGCTACGCGCGCGCGGGGCTCGCGCCGCTGCCGTGAAGCTCGCGTTTCCCCGGCAAGGAGGATCCGCATGCCTCTCCTGCGCAACACCGTTTCCGAGCTGCTCCGCGGGAACCTGTCGATCGAAACGGCCTGTGCCACAGCCCGAGACGCCATCGCAGGGTCTCCCGAGAGTGTGGCAGGGATCCGCACCCGGGTGCTCCGGTCCGCCGGCGAGGTCCAACGGGACGTCGCCGATCTGGCTGCCTACATCGCGGAGGTGTCCCCCGCTGCTCCCGGAAAGTGGGCGGCCACGCTCCTGATGCTGCACGTCCAGCTTGCCCTCGGGGCTCTCCCCTCGGC
The DNA here is from genome assembly GCA_045803205.1 of Longimicrobiaceae bacterium. Taxonomy (GTDB): domain Bacteria; phylum Gemmatimonadota; class Gemmatimonadetes; order Longimicrobiales; family Longimicrobiaceae; genus Longimicrobium. Next base: position 5,893 of record JBJMPM010000237.1, on the reverse strand, counting down.
GGTTCGCCTGGCGACGAGCGTCGTCCAGGTGAGCCGGGGAACGTGCGTGCCTTCCGCTGCCCGCTTCGCGGTTGCAATCGCGGACTCCGTCCTGGCGTTCCCCGGCGAGCTCACTTTTGCCGAGGGTGAGCTGCTTCGACTTGGCCGCTACCGTTTCTCGCGCATCGCGGCAGGTCAGGACCCGGATCTCTGAACCTCCCATGGCCGAACGGGTGGACCCTTACGTGGAGAAGCAAGCAGCGGAGAGCCGCCTTCAGGAAGCCCTTCGCCTTTACGACGCGCCGGCGGACCGGGCGCTAAACCTCGACCGCGCCATCGACCTCCTCCATTCGGCCGCCGACGGTTTCCTGCGGCCGCCGGCCGATCCGCTGCGGTGGGCCGTGGCCCAGTACGAGCTGGGCCTGACGTACGTGAGCCGGGTGAACGGAGAACGTCGTGACAACCTCCTCGCGGCGGTCGCTCATTACGAGCGCGCTTGCACCGGGTTCACGCTCGCGGAGCACCCGGACAGCTTCGCGATGGTGCAGCAGAACCTGGGGAGTGCCCTGGCAGACCTGGCGGACCTGGATCCGCTGGACCCCGCGCACCTCGAACGGGCCATGCGCGCGCACCGCGCCGCCATGGACGCCCATGCGCACCGTGGAAACCCGGTGGACTGGGCCTCCGTCGCCAACAACCTGGCCCTGGCCTGCCAGAACGCACTTCACGGCCCGCGGGCGGAACAGGTGGAGGAGGCGATCGACCTGTACGAGGCCGCCCTGGGGATCTTCACCGCGGGGGCGGACGGAATTCCGACCGCACTCCAGCTGCACCGCTCCGATAATCCATACTGGTCCGACGCGCTGGTGCACCGGGCCCCATTCACCCGTGACAGCCTGCAGGAAGGGGAGGAGAGCTACACGCGCGACGACTTCGTCCGCGACCGCGCCAGGACCCTCACGCATCTGGCAATCGCCCTGAGAAACCGGCTCCGGGGCGATCCGGCCCAGAACCTCGAGCGTGCGATCGCCGCCGATCTGGAGGCACTGCGGATCTTCGCCGAGCTCGGGGAGCATCGGGCGGAGGCGAGGGTCGCGAACAACCTGGGAAGAAGCTTCCGGCTGCGACTGCTCGGTCCCGCGCATCGCAACTGGGAGCGTAGCATCCGCTTTTACCGGCATGCGCTGACGATCCATCAGCAGGGGAGCCCGGGCTTCGAAGTCGCACAGACGGAGCAGAATCTCGGCGCCGTGCTGGTTGGCCGGGCCGAACGGTTTTCCGAGCGTCCGCTGCGCACGCGGAGCGCGGAGCTCGAGGAGGCGATCCGCCACCTGCGCAACGCGCTGCGCATACGTACGAGGGAGCGGTATCCCTACTACTGGGCGATGAGCTCCTCGATGCTGGCTCTCGCGCATGTTTACCGGATCGAGGGGGACAGGGAGGAGAACCTCGACGCGGCGATCCGCCTGTTCGACGAGGTCGTGCGGCTGGAGGACCTGCGCGAGCAGGCCCCTGGGAAGTGGCTGGAAGCACGCGGCAATCAGGGGCACGCGTACGTTCACCGCGGCCAGGGCGACCGCCGGGCGAACCTGGAAAAGGCGGCAGATTGCTACCGTGCAGCTGCCGAGGGGCTCCAGGCCGTGGGCATGGTCGAGTTGGCTGTCACCTTCCGCCCGCATCTCGCGGACGCGCTGGTGGAGCTGGGTCGTTCCGGGGAAGCTCTGGCGGTTCTGGAAGCGGGTGTCGCGCAGATCCAGGCAGCCCGGGGTGCCGCGGAATGGGCGCAGTCGAGGCACCGGTGGATGGTGCACCTGAGCGAATTCGTCGACCGGCTTGTCGCGCTCTCCTGGCGGCGGTCTGCGGGCGAGGCGCTGGAATGGAGCGAGTTCGGGCGCGGCCGAGCCCTGGCGGAGCTCCAGGCGGCGAGACGGAGCCGTCCGTCCGGTGCCGATGAGGCGCGCTGGGAGAGGTATGTGTCACTCGAGGAGCTGCGCCTCGAACTCGAGCGCCGCCTGGCGGAGGATTCCTCTCCGGAAGCCGGCCGCTCGGCGGTGCTCCAGCGCATTGCGGAGCTCGGACGAGAGGCCCGCTCGATGGAGCGAGGATTTCGCGAGACGGATCCCTCCTGGGGTCCGGATGCCGGCCGCCTCAGGCTGCCCGATCTCCTCGAAGCCGCGTCGCTCTGCGGCGCGCCCATTCTGGTGGTCCGCGTGAACCCGGAAGGGACCTATGCCTGGCTCCTCCGCCCGGGACAGCCGCTCGTCTCCGCGCGCTTCGATCTCGCGACGCGCGCGCGGGTGCGGCGCCTCCTCATCGGCACCGACGAGGACCGCCGGTCGAGTTGGCTCGGCTCGTACGGGGCGTTCAGGGATGGCGAGGCCCAGGCGCTGGAGCGCGTCCCGACGGGATTTCCGGCTGTCTCCGACCGCGGCCGCCACCCGCGAGACGCGGGAGGCGATGAGGGTGTCGACGCGTTCGCCACGTGGCTCGGCGCCATGGAGCGGCTGCTGGGGGAGCTCTGGACCAAACTGGTCGCGGATCTCCATTCGTTTGTCACCTCTGCACTCGTGGTCCAGCCGGATGTGCCGGGGCAACCCGAGCTCATCGTGGTGGCCAGCCAGACCCTCGGGTTGCTGCCGCTGCACGCGGCGTGGCGGGAAGTCGCGGGGGAGAAGCGGTTCTGGTGCGACGACGTGGTGCTGGGCTACGCGCCCAGCGTCTCGGCGCTCCGCCTCCTGTCGGCGTCACGCAACCGGCGCGCGCCGGGTGGGCTCCTGGCGGTGGCCAATCCGACCGGAGACCTGGCCTGGGCCTATGTCGAAGCCGTTTCCGTCGCAAACACGTTCAGGGCCGGAAGCACGGTCCTCAGCTTTCCCGGCGACCCGGCCGGGTTCACGCTCGCCAGCAAAGCCAACGTCCTCGCGGAGCTCGGCCGCAGGCCACGAGTCGCGCTGTTCTCTTGCCATGGCACCTGGAGCGTCAATGCCCCCTGGTTGCGATCGGGCTTCTTCCTGGCCGATTGTGACGGCACGCCGAACCTGGTGCTGCAGGATCTGGGTCGGCTCGACCTCACCGGCTGCGAGCTCGCGGTTCTGAGCGCGTGCGAAACGGGGATGACCGACGCCAGCGATGTCACGGACGAGTTCGTGGGTCTGCCCGCGGCATTTCTCGCCGCCGGAGTGTCGGCGGTCGTGGGCAGCCTCTGGACCGTCAGTGACGTCGCCACCGCGCTTGTAATCGCGAAGGCGTTCGGCGGCATGGACCCTGATCAGCCAACCAGGCCACTGGCACGGCTGCACGCGGCCCAGAAGTGGATCCGCAGTGCCCGGTTCCCGGAGCTTCGCACGGCCATCGATGCGCTCGGCGTAACGCCATCCCTGCGCGATCATGCGCTCCGGCGTTTCCTGGAGCGTGGTGAGCGTCCTTGCTCGCATCCTTTCTGGTGGGCCGGCCTCACCTGCATTGGACATCCCTCGCGCGAAGCGCCGTCGTGACATCTCTCGCGATCGGGACGCGTTATCCGGGATGACTTCAGGTGCGGACACGGGCTTCCGTAGCGCCGCCGCCACTCAGCCTGCATCACCATGCCCATGAGCAAGGCACGGAGAGAGACCCTGCGTTCTCTCCCTCCGTGCCTCTGCGTCTCTGCGTGATGCTGCCGTAAGAATCAGCCCCGCCGCCGCATCCGCGCCCCGACGGCGACCCCCAGGACCAGCGCCGCGAAGCCGCCGGCGATCAGCAGCGTGTGGTCGCGCACCGCGGGCGGCACAGAGACGGTGCCGCGCTCGTCCGCCAGCGCCGGGGCGCGCACGTAGCGTCCGTCGCGCGGCACGGCGAGCGCCTCGAAGTTGGCGGCGAGCAGCTCCAGCCCCTCGCGCATCACCCGGCCGCGCAGGGGGCGGCCGTGGCCGGTGGCGGCGACCTCGGGCTTCAGCTCGGCCAGCCGCTGCACCGAGGCGCGCGCCGCGTCCCAGTCCTGCGTGAAGTACATCGGCGGGCCGTGCAGCTCGGGGCGCTGCTCCAGCACGGCCAGCAGCGACTCCTGCTTCGTGGTCACGAAGGCGTCGCCGGCGATCAGCACGCCGTCGCGCTCGCGCCAGAAGGAGACGTGGCCGGGGGTGTGGCCGGGGGTGAAGAGCCAGCCCCACCCCGGCATCCCCGGCACGGACCCGTCCTCCGGGAGCGCGCGGACGCGGCTGCCAAGGTCGATGGGACCGCGCGGGTAGAGCGGGCTGCTGAACGCCATGAAGCCGCCGCCCACAGTCGGGTCGGGCGGCGGGTATGACGAGCGGCCGGTGAGGTAGGGGAGCTCCAGGGTGTGCGCGTACACCGGCGCGTCCCAGGCTTCCGCCAGCTCGCGCAGCGCGCCCACGTGGTCGAAGTGCGCGTGCGTCATCACGATCGCTGCCGGCCGCGCGTCGCCGAAGCGCGCCCGCGCCGCGCGCGCGATGCGGTGCCCGAAGCCGTACAGCCCCGCGTCCACCAGCACCCACCCGCGGTCCCCCGCGCCCGGCTCCCCCGCCAGGAAGCAGTTGACGATCCCCGTCCGCACGCGCTCCACGTCGTGCGCGATCTCCGCCCCCGTCTCGGGGCGCTCCAGGTCCGGCCCCACCGACAGCTCCATCGCCATGCTCCACTCCTCGGCCAAATGTCCGCATCGGAGGGCGGAGCGAGCTTCAAGGCCCGTGCCGGGGAAAGTCTTACGGGAATCTCGCGCAGAGACGCAGAGGCACAGAGCCAATCATACCAATTCGGCCGAATCGATGTGCATTCCTTGAGAACTGAACCGAAGTCTCACACAGAGGAAGCAGAGGGACCAGAGAACTGCGGCCGGTTCTCTGGTCCCTCTGCTTCCTCTGTGTGAAACCATTCTGTTTCCCTGAATGCACAATGAATCAACAGAACCGGTATCAATACTGCTCCTGGAAGAGGACGAGGATCCGCTCCAGCGCGCGGGCGACGAGGGGGCGCTTCCGCCACTCCTCCAGCACGATCTCGCGGCTCTGCTTCAGGTCGGCGAAGAAGGTGTCGGTGAGCTGCTTGCCGAAGCCGGTGTCGGCGATGCCGATCACCGCCTCCTGGTTCAGCTCCTTGCTGCGGATGTCCATGTTGGCCGAGCCCACGATCGACCAGGTGCCGTCCACCACCAGCGCCTTGGTGTGCATCATGGTGGGCTGGTACTCGTAGATCCGCACCCCCGCCTCCAGCAGCCGCGTGAAGTAGAAGTGCCCCGCCAGCCGCACGATCTTCACGTCGGTGAGCTTGTTGGGCAGCAGCAGCCGCACGTCCACCCCGTCGCGCGCGCGCTCCGCCAGCGCGCGGCGCACGTCGCGGTCCGGGACGAAGTAGGCGCTGGTCAGGTAGATGCTCTCGCGCGCGCAGGCCAGCGTCGTCCAGTAGAAGACGCGCAGCGGGTGCGATCCCTCGGCCGGCGAGCTGATGACCGTGACGTGGCGCGCGATCCCCTCGGCGCCCGGGTCCTCCTCGGCCTGCTCGGTGGGCGGGAAGTAGTCGTCGCCCATCAGCAGCTCGCCGGTGCTGTTGGCCCAGAGCTGGGTGAAGGCGCTCTGCAGGTTCACCGCGAGGCAGCCGCGCACCTCCACCATGATGTCGCGCCAGTGCTCGCGGTCCTCCGCGTTCCCCAGCCACATGTCGGCCACCGAGGCGCCCCCGGTGAACGCCACCTTCCCGTCCACCACGATCGCCCGGCGGTGGTTGCGCCGGTAGAAGGCGGTGAGCTTCCCCAGCCGGATGCGGTTGAACCAGCGCACCCGCCCCCCCGCCGCCTCCAGCTCCCTGAACCCGTCCTGCGGGGCCTTCCAGGCGCCGATCCCGTCCAGCATCACCCGCACCCGCACCCCGGCGCGCGCTCTCTCGGTGAGCACGGCGAGCACCTGGTCGGAGATCTCCCCCT
>JBJMPM010000140.1:0-3938 GCA_045803205.1 Longimicrobiaceae bacterium | reverse complement strand
CGGCCGAGAGCATCCGCGCGGTGGGCTGCGGGACGAAGTCGGGGTCGGCGAGGTAGGCGTTGCGGTCGGCGTAGGCGCGCCGCGCGGCCTCGGTGAAGAGGTGCACGTAGCGGGGCGTGAGGAAGCCGGCGCCGCGCAGGTCGTATCCCTCCAGGATCTTGAGCATCTCCGCCATGGTCACCCCGCCGGAGGAGGGCGGGGGCATGGAGATGACGGTGTTGCCGCGGTAGGTGAAGCGGATGGGGTCGCGCCAGACCGCGCGGTAGGCGGCCAGGTCCTCGCGGGTGATGAGGCCGCCGCCGCGCCGCATCTCTTCCTCGATCAGCTCGGCGGTGCGCCCCTTGTAGAAGCCGTCGGCGCCCTCCTGCTGGATGCGGCGGAAGGTGGCGGCGAGGTCCGTCTGCACCAGCCGGTCGCCCACCACCGGCGCGCTCACGCCCTTCAGGAAGATGCGCGCGGTCTCGGGGAAGCGCAGCAGCGCGGCCTGGTTGCGGCGGAGCGACCCGGCCAGCCGCTCGTGGACCACGATCCCCTCGGCCAGGTTGATGGCGGGCTGCACCAGCTCGGCCCAGGGCAGCCGCCCGAAGCGCTTGTGCGCCTCCCACATCCCCGCGACGGAGCCGGGGACGCCGGAGGCCAGGTGCCCCACCAGCGAGAGCGAGTCGGCGACGTTCCCCTGCGCGTTCAGGTACATGTCGCGCGTGGCCCGCTGCGGCGCCGCCTCGCGGAAGTCGAGGGCGGCGGTGGTGCCGTCGGCCATGCGGATGACCATGAATCCCCCGCCCCCGATGTTGCCGGCCTCGGGGTTCACCACCGCCAGCGCGAAGTGCACCGCGACCGCCACGTCCACCGCGTTGCCGTTGCGGCGCATGATCTCGGAGCCCACCTCGCTGGCCACGCGGTCGGTGGTCACCACCATCCCCCGCGATGCGACCACCGGGGCGATGGAGCCGCGCTGGAAGTCCCACTGCGCGGGGAAGCGCAGCGTGGTGTCGGGCGGCGCCGCGCCGCGCGTGCCCGCGGGGGTGGCGGTGCTCCCGGCCAGCAGCAGCGGGAGGACGGGGAGGAGCGCGCGGCGAAGGAGCATCGGGGCAATTCGGTCGGCGAGGGGTCGTCACGGTGATGCAGGTGAAATAAGGGGAAACGGGCACCCGGGGCAACCGGAAAAAAGAAATTGAGGCGCCCGCTGGAAGCACTCTTGCATCCCCCCGCGGCGGCGCGCACGTTGGGGCAGCCGTGCGCGAAGGACGTTTTCCGGCCCGCGCGGGTCCGTCTCCACCCTGGATTGATGTCGCAGAACCTCCCGCTCGACCCACGCCTCACCGAGCAGCGCAACCCCGCCTCCACGGACATCGACCGGCTGTCGGCCCTCGAGATCGTCCGCGTGATCAACGAAGAGGACCACCGCGTCGCCCCCGCCGTCGCCACCCAGCTCGAGCAGGTGGCGCAGGCCGTGGAGATGGCGGAAGACACCTTCCGGCGCGGCGGGCGGCTGATCTACGTGGGCGCGGGAACGAGCGGGCGGCTGGGGGTGCTGGACGCGACGGAGATGCCGCCGACCTACGGCACCGACCCGCGGATGGTGCAGGGGATCATCGCCGGCGGGGCCGACGCGCTCACCCGCGCCGTGGAGGGCGCCGAGGACAGCCGCGAGGAGGGCGGCGCCGCGGTCGACGCGCTGGAGGTGGGGGAGAAGGACTTCGTGTTCGGCATCGCCGCGTCGGGCACCACGCCGTACGTGCACGGCGCGCTCACCCGGGCCAAGCAGCGCGGCGCGAAGACCGGCTTCCTCCTCTGCACCCCGCCGCAGGAGTGGATGCTGGAGGTGTACGACGTGGTGATCGCCCTCCTCGTGGGCCCCGAGGTGGTGACGGGATCTACCCGGATGAAGGCGGGTACGGCCACCAAGATGGCGCTGAACAGCATCACCACCGGCGCCATGATCCGCCTGGGGAAGGTGTACGGGAACCTGATGGTGGACCTGCGCGCCACCAACCAGAAGCTGCAGGACCGCAGCGAGCGCATCCTCATGGAAACGCTGGACCTGGACCGGGCCTCGGCCGCGGAGCTGCTGCGCGAGGCCGGGGGGAGCGTGAAGACGGCGATGGTGATGAGCTGGCGCGGCGTGAGCTGCGAGCAGGCCACGCGCCTGCTGCGGCGCGCCGGCGGCCGCCTGGGCGAGGTGCTGGGGCAGGAGCGGTGAACATCCTCGTCTACCCCGCCGCGCCGCCCTCGGAGGTGGAGTGGGAGGAGCTGCTGGTGCGCTACGAGCTCGCCCCCCGCGCGCTCCGCATCGCCCTGGACGACGCGGAGCCGGGCGGCGCCGCGCGGGAGCGGGTGGGCGACCTGCTGCGCGCGCTGGTGGTGAACGAGCTGCAGGCGGCCGCGCTCTTCGCCGCCATGCGCGACGGCCTTCCCGTTCGCACGGAGCGGCGCATCGAGATGCTCTCCGGCGACCCGCGCGCGGCGTGCGAACGCTTCGCGGAGCTGCGTGGGCGCAACTTCGCGGCGGTGCAGCGGCGCGGGCTGGAGGTGTGGGGATGGCGCGCCGAGGCGCCGGCGTGGGGACCGGTCACCGCGCACCAGCTCATCCTCGCCTCCACCGCACTCGACGCGGAGACGCTGGCGGGGGTGCGCGAGGCGCTGCGCGGGGCCGCGGTATGATGCCGAACCCGGACGACCCCTCCTGGGCATCCCCCTTCGCCATCCGGGCGATGTTCCTCCGCCCGACCCCTGACGCGGCGGCGGACCGGCCGGCATCCGCCGCGGCAGGCGAAGCGCTGCTCGCGACGCTGGAGGGTGCGCCGGCGGAGCTCGACGCCGCGAGCGCCGGCGTGGAGGAGTACCAGGCGCTCGCGGTCTTCCGCAACGCGATGATCTGGGAGTCGTGGCTGGCGTACGCCCTGGAGCGGCTCGCCGACGGCGGGCCGCTGAAGGTGGGGGGAAACATCATGGGGCGGCTGTATGGCCCCCCGTCCGTCGAGTCGTTCCGCGAGAGCTACGCCGGGCAGCGGAGCGCGAACGCCGCCACGGCCCGGGAGCGCGGCCCCGGCCTGTGGGCGCAGGCCGCCGGCGGCCTCCCGCGGCTCACCGCGCACCAGGTGCTGGCCTCCATCGCCGCGCTCGATGCCGCGCGGCTGGCGCTGCTGCGGGAGGAGCGGTAGCCGTGCTGATCGTCGGGCTGATGTCCGGCACCTCGCTCGACGGGGTCGACGCCGCGCTGGTGGAGGTGGAGGGGACGACGGAGGCCGACGTCCGCGTGCGCCTGGTGCGCGCCCTCACCCTCCCCTACGACGAGGCGAGGCGCGAGGCGATCCACGCCGCCATCGCCGCCGGCACCGCCCAGGCGCTCTGCGGGCTGCACGCCGACCTGGGCGAGTGGCTGGCGGAGGCGGCGCTGCGGGTCTGCGAGGAGGCCGGCGTCCCCCTCGGCCGGGTGGACGCGATCGGCTCGCACGGGCAGACGGTGTGGCACCTGCCCCCGGCGGACGGTCGCCGCGGCGCCACGCTGCAGCTCGGCGACGCGGCGACCATCGCGGAGCGGACGGGGTGCGCGGTGGTCTCGGACTTCCGCACGCGCGACGTGGCGGCGGGCGGGCACGGGGCGCCGCTGGTGCCGTGGGTGGACCGGCTGCTCTTCTCGAAGGCCGGTGCCGCGCGGGCGCTGCAGAACCTGGGCGGGATCGGCAACGTGACGCGGGTGCCGCCGAAGGGGAGCGCCGAGCCGGCGTTCGCCTTCGACACCGGGCCCGGCAACGCGCTGATCGACGCCGCCGTGGAGCTGGCGACGGACCGCCGGCTGAGCTTCGACCGCGACGGCGTGCTCGCGGCGCGCGGCGAGGTGGACGGCGAACTGCTCGCGGAGCTGCTCCGGCACCCGTACTTTGCCGCGGAGCCGCCCAAGTCCACCGGCCGCGAGGCGTTCGGCAGGCCGTTCG
>JBJMPM010000101.1:0-5146 GCA_045803205.1 Longimicrobiaceae bacterium | reverse complement strand
GGAGAAACTGGTCCAGATGGAGGAGCGCCTGAAGAGCCGGGTGGTGGGCCAGGACGACGCCCTCACCCTGGTGGCGAACGCCGTCAGGCGCGCCCGCAGCGGTCTCTCCGACCCGAACCGCCCCATCGGCTCCTTCATCTTCCTGGGCCCCACCGGGGTGGGGAAGACGGAGACGGCGCGCGCGCTGGCCGAGTTCCTCTTCGACTCCGACGAGGCGATGGTGCGCATCGACATGTCGGAGTACATGGAGAAGCACGCGGTGAGCCGGCTGATCGGCGCGCCCCCGGGGTACATCGGTTATGAGGAAGGAGGCCAGCTCACCGAGGCGGTGCGGCGGCGCCCGTACAGCGTGGTGCTCTTCGACGAGATCGAGAAGGCGCACCCCGACGTGTTCAACATCCTGCTGCAGATCCTCGACGACGGGCGGGTCACGGACAGCCAGGGGCGGGTGGTGAACTTCCGCAACACGGTCATCATCATGACCAGCAACCTCGGGAGCCCGCTGATCCTGGAGTACGCGTCGCGAATGGACGATCCCGAGGCGCGCGAGGAGGTGGAGCGCGAGGTGCTGGGGGAGATGCGCCGCCACTTCCGCCCCGAGTTCCTGAACCGGGTGGACGACGTGATCGTCTTCAAGCCGCTGGGCCGGCCCGAGCTGAAGACCATCGTCGACCTGCAGCTCCGCCGCCTGGAGCAGCTCCTGGCGGAGCGGAAGATGGCGCTGCGGATCACCGACGCGGCGAAGGAGCTGATCGCCGAGGAGGGGTACGACCCGGCCTACGGCGCGCGCCCGCTGAAGCGCGCCATCCAGCGGCTGGTGCAGAACCCGCTCGCCATCCGGGTGCTGGAGGGCGAGTTCGACGACGGCGACACCGTGCTCGTCGACCGCGAGCCGGGCGCGGCGCAGCTTTCCTTCCGCTCCGCAGGCCGCGAGGCTCCGCGCGAGGAGGAGGCTACGGCGGGGGTGTGACGGGTGAGGGAGCGACGCTGGGCCAGGAGGTAACCGGATCGACGAGGGCCGCTCCTGTGCCGCGAGGCACGGGAGCGGCCCTTCTAATACCGTTTCGACCGATCAACTGTGCATTCAGTCAACAGATGGGCTAACACGAAGTCAACGGAGTCAACGGAGAACTACCTTGTCTTCCCTCCGTTTACTCCGTTGACTCCGTGTGAGAATCTTCTGTGCTGGTGTCTCCGAATGTCCGAATGCATAGTGAATTGTCGAATCCGGTATAAGAGGTGTGCGACGGCCTGACGACCAGCCCAGCCGCCGGTGGCAGCTGCAACACCTGTGGCCCAGCTTAACCTTGACCGTCGTGCTGCCGCCGGTCGGCTGCAGCGCCGGGTTCGGCGGCGGCTTGATTGTCCTCGACGGCCAGCCCGGGTAACCCCTGGAAGATGACCCGGAGGACTTCCACCATCTGCCCATAGGTCTGGTCGTCGGCCCGGAAGTCCACCATGTACTCACGGACCCCGAGCAGTCGGGAGGCCGTTGGCTCGTCCAGGCGCACTTGGCACCGGGACCGGCCGAGCCGGACCTCCAGACTCGCCGTCCAGGCGCACACCTGGTCCCGCACCACGACCTCGATCTGGCCCTCGTCCGGCTCCAGATCTGAGAACCGGGACAGGAACAGGACGTAGTCCGCGGTGTTATCCCGGAACCCGAACGTGAACGGGTAGTCGTCCTCGGCCGGTTCGGCGAATACCTCATCCGCAGCCAGTTCCATGTACACGTTCCGAAGCTCCTGGCGGACCGGAAGATGACGCTCCGGATCGCCGACGCGGCGAAGGAGCTGATCGCCGAGGAAGGGTACGACCCGGCCTACGGCGCGCGCCCGCTGAAGCGCGCCATCCAGGGGCTGGTGCAGAACCCGCTGGCCATCCGGGTGCTGGAGGGCGCGTTCGGCGACGGCGACACGGTGCTCGTCGACCGCGACCCGGGCGTGGCCCAGCTCTCCTTCCGCGCCGCGGGCTCCCGGCTCCGGCGGAGGAGCCAGTCGCCGTCTGAAGAAACCTCTCACGGAGACACAGAGGCGCGGAGACTCACCGCGCCTCTGTTTTTTGCGTGAGAGATCCTCAATCCCGTGCGGCGTCGAGCACGGCGTCCACCATGGCGTCGACGTCGGCCTCGGTGGCGCGGTGGTTGACGATGCAGGCGCGCAGCCAGAAGCGGCCGTGCACCACCGTGCCGGTGATGAATGCGCGGCCGCCGAGCTGCACCCGGGTCAGCACGGCGCGGTTCAGCGCGTCGAGCGCCGCCTCGTCGCCGGAGAGCGCGGCGGGCGCCAGGCGGAAGCAGACGATGGAGAGCCCGCGCGGCTCCAGCAACTCCATCTCCGGCTCCGACGCGACGCGGGCGGCCAGGTGGTCTGCCAGCGCCAGGTCGTGTTCGATCATCCGACGGTAGCCGTCGAGCCCGTGGTGCTTCAGCGCCATCCACACCTTCAGCGCGCGGAAGCCGCGCGTCTGCTGCACGCCGTACTCGCTGAACCAGGGCGGCCCCTGCACCCCGGCCTCGTCGCCGTCGGTGCGCAGGTAGGGCGGCACCAGGCTGAAGGCGTCGCGCATGGCCTGCGCGTCGCGCACCAGCACGAAGCCGGCCTCCACCGGCACGTAGAGCCACTTGTGCGGGTCCAGCGCCACACTGTCCGCCCGCGCCAGGCCGGCGAGCGTGTCGTGATAGCGGTCGGTGAGGATGGCGGGGCCGCCGTACGCCGCGTCCACGTGCAGCCAGGCGCCGTGGCGCGCGCAGACCTCCGCGACCACCTCCAGCGGGTCGATGGCGCCCGTGTTCACGGTCCCCGCGCTCGCCACCACGGCCACCGGCACGTCCCCCTCGGCCAGGTCCGCGGCGATCATCGCGTCGAGCGCGGCCGGGTCCATCCGCAGCGCGCCGTCGGCGGGGACGGTGCGGATGGCGCCGCTGCCGAGGCCCAGGATCTCCACCGCCTTCTGGTTGCAGCCGTGCGCCTCGGCCGCGGCGTACACCCGCGGCGGGGCGGGGAAGCCGCGCAGCCCGTCGCGGCGCAGGTCCCATCCCGCCCGCCGCGCGGCCACGAAGCGCGCCACCGCCAGCGCGGTGAGCGCGCTGGCCGAGCCGCCGCTCACGAACATCCCCATCGACTCGCGCGGGAAGCCCACCATCTCCTTCAGCCACCCCGCCGCCTGATGCTCCAGGTGCACGGCCGCGTGGTTGCCGCCGGCAACGCTGGGGTCCATCGCCGCCGCCAGCGCCTCGGCGAAGACGGCGGCGGGCGCCGGGGGCGAGTTCACCCAGCCGAACCAGCGCGGATGCCCGTTGCCGAATGGGTACGCGGCGATGGTGCGCTCGAATTCGTCCAGCAGCGCGTCCATCGGGGTGCCGCCGCGCGGCGCGGGCTCTGCGCGCATCGCGGCGGACAGCTCTGCGGGGGTGGGGCGGAAGACGGGACGCTCGGGGAGCGCCGCAAGATAGGCGGCGACGATCTCGGCGACGCGGTGGCCGGCGCGGCGCACGTCGTCCACCGTCCAGCCGGCGCCAACGGGCCGCGGGTCGGGGGTGGGGGATCGATCGCTCATCGTAGGGGATGGAGATGCGGACTGGGGATGCGACGGAGACGGCTTTGCTTGACACGCCGCACGGACCGGGGCACAATTCGGGGACCGCCCCACACTTCCGAAACGCGCTTCTCCCACCGACACTCTCGGAGGCCCGCTTGCGTTCCTGGCGAATCCGTTCGTTCTGCGCAGTGCTCCTGCTCGTGGCCCCCGCGTGCGGCGGCGGGGCGGGCCGGAGCGGCTCCGTGCCCGGCGTGGCCCCGGTGCCCGCCTCCTCTCCCGCCGAGGTGGTCGAGCGCTTCATGCGCATGGTCGCGGCGAAGGACTACATGGGGATGGGCCGGCTCTTCGGCAACGCCGAGGGGCCCGTCGCCAACCGCGAGCCGCAGCAGCGGGTGGAGCGGTGGATGTACGCCATCGGCGAAGTCCTGACGCACGACCGCTTCACCATCAGCGGCGTCGGGCAGTCCATCCCCGGCCGCGGGCCCGAGGTCGCCCAGCTTACCGTGCGGCTCACGAGGGGGGGTACGACGCGCGACGTGCCCTTCGTGGTGGTGCGCGCCAGCGCCGGGGGGTACCTGGTGGAGCAGGTGGACCTCCAGGCCGTCACCCGCGCCCCGTAACCCCCCCGCATCCAATCCCGATGCGGGGTCAGCCGTGCCCGGCCTGGAGGAGCTCGACCAGCACGCCGCCGGTGGACTTGGGGTGGATGAAGGCCACCCGGTGCCCGGCGGCCCCGGGGCGCGGTGCCTCGTCGATGAGCCGGGCGCCGGCCGCGCGGTAGCGGTCGAGCTCGGCCGCGATGTCGTCGACCCGGTAGCACAGATGGTGCATCCCCTCCCCGCGCTTCGCGAGGAACTTGGCGACGGCCGAGTCGTCGCGGGTGGGGGCGAGGAGCTCCAGGCGGCCGTCGCCGGAGCCGAGGAACACCACCTCGACGCCCTGCTGCTCCACCCGCTCGCGGCCGTACCCCTTGCCCCCGGTGATAGATTCGAAGACGGGGAGCGAGTCGTCGAGCGAGTGCACGGCGATGCCCACGTGGTCGAGCGCGCGGCCGGTCATCGTCTCCTCGGGCGCAAACGGTTCGGTTTTTTCGAGAGATGCACGTGGCCGCGGAAGCTAGCCCCCCGGGGGCGGCCGGGCCACCACATGGAGAGGGAAGAGCAATGGCGGACAGCGCGAACGTGGTCGAGGTCACCGACCAGAACTTCCAGGAGGTCACCGGTTCCGCGGGCCTCAGCATGGTGGACTTCTGGGCGGTGTGGTGCGGCCCCTGCCGCATCGTGGCGCCCATCGTGGAGCAGCTCGCCGACGACTACGCGGGGAAGATGACGGTCGGCAAGCTCGACGTGGACAGCAACCAGCGCACGGCCACGCAGTTCAACGTGCGTTCCATCCCCACCATCCTCTTCTTCAAGGAGGGGAAGGTGGTGGACCAGGTGATCGGCGCCGTGCCGCGCGCCGCCCTGGAGAGCAAGATCAGGCAGCACCTGAACGGCGCCGCCGCCGAGCTGCGGTAGCCGGTCCCGATACGGAGCCGCGGAGGCGCGGGGGAGATCGTTTCCCCGGCTCCTCCGCGGCTTTCCACCATCGCCCAACAGTAGGGCTC
>JBJMPM010000014.1:0-17121 GCA_045803205.1 Longimicrobiaceae bacterium | reverse complement strand
AGGCCGAGCAGGAGGAGCGCGAAGGCGCTGCGGACGTAGAAGCTGATGGTCTTGCTCATTGGGCCCTCGTTCGGCTCGTGGTTGCGGATTCGGGTACTTCGTACTGCTCGCGGTATATGACGCAGGATGAGGGCAAAAGGTTTTATTTCGATTCTTAGTCGGGGATTAAGAGCCCGGAAACACGGCAGATTCTCCGCCCCGCCCTTGATCATTTTTCCGAATTACTCTTGATCAACCGATTGCCCTGCAATGAGATACGGAATTCATCCCCTTCCGGTTTCACGACCCTTCCCTACTCTCGCCGAGGCCCGCGGACACGCGTAAACCGATCATCCCGACCCCGGATCCGCCGTCGCCGGGCGCACCGAAAGCGCGAAAGTGGGGCACGGATGCCCCACTTTTGCGCCCCCGATGTCTCTCCGTGCCTCCGCGTCTCTGCGTGATACGCTTTTATCCGTACCGCCGCACCATCCGCGCGCAGAAGTCCGCGAACTCGTCGACGCGCTGGGGAGGGCTGGTGTGGTGGGGGGCGATGCCGCGGCACTCCGGCGTGAAGCAGAAGGTCAGCGTCACCTCGAAGGGCTCCAGCGCCGCCATCTGCCGGTCGAACCAGGCGTACGCGTCCGGGTGGCCGTGGTCGTCGCTCCAGGCGAGGCCGGTGCGCACCTTCGTCACGCCCAGGCGCTTGAGCCAGCGGACGGCGTCGTCCAGCCGCGGGTCCTCGTAGTGGAACCACTGGCAGAGGCCCAGCGCCGGCGTGAGCTCCGCGAAGGTCTCCAGCGCCTGCTTGGGCGTGCCGTCGGCGCGGATCAGGCCCATGTGGAAGTGGCGGAAGTAGCTGGAGCCCTCGCGCTCCTTGTGGCGCGTGGTGGCGCCCCACTCGCGCGGCAGGTCGAAGAGGGAGTACCAGTGCACCCGCTCCGCGCGCCCCGAAAGCAGCGCGGCGGTGCGCGCCAGCCCCAGCGCCTGCACCTCTTCGTTCGCGTAGCTGCTGACGCCCACCTCCGTCACCCACACCGGCCGGTCGGTCACGTCGCGCACGGACTGCAGCTTGTGCGGCCAGTCGTCCACGCTCCACAGGTTCCAGTCCAGCGGGAAGCCGTGGACGGCGACGACGTCGACCTCGTCCAATCCCCCCTGCCCCGCCAGGTTCGCCACGAAGCAGGGGTCGATGGGGCTCATCCCCCCCAGCACCCGCGTGAGGCCGGGGCGCTCCGCCCGCACCGCCGCGCCGGCGCGGCTCACCATCTCCGCGTAGATCCGCCACCCCGGATCGAGCCCGAAGTCCCAGTGGGACATGTTGTTGGGCTCGTTCCAGAGCATCACCGCCTCGATCACCGGCCGGCGCCCCCGCGCGCGGGATAGACGGCCCGCGGCTCGCCGTCGCCGATCGTCCCGCGGCGGCAGAGGTAGACCTCCTGCTCGGGGTGCTCCACGATCTCGAAGCCGGCGCTGCGCAGCATGGCCTCGGCGCAGGCGGCGTTCGGCACCCACCAGTTGGTGGGATCGTTCGCGTAGCGGTGCTCGACGAAGTGCAGCTTGGGGTACGCCGGCAGGTCGAAGAGCTCCGTCTCCCAGAAGTGGTGGTCGATGCCGACGTCGAGCGCGTCCGTCGAGCCGCGCTGCATGCTCTGGAAGAGCATCAGGTCGCCCACCACGTGCTCGTACAGCAGGTCGAGCGCGAGGAGCGGGTGGCGGAGGTGGTAGAGCACGCCCATGAAGATGACGAAGTCGAACGTCTCGCCCAGCGCGCCGACCTCGTAGACGGAGAGCCTGCGGTACTCGATGTCGAGCCCCTCCACCTCCGCGGCGAAGCGCGCCTGCGCCAGGTAGCGGTCGTCGCTGTCGATGCCGACCACGCGCCGGGCGCCGCGCCGCTTCATCTCCATGCTGTAGAAGCCGGCGTTGCAGCCGATGTCGAGCACCGTCTTCCCCGCGAGGTCGGCGGGGACGGCGGAGGCGAAGTTGCGCCACTTGACGCTGGGGTAGTCGCCCAGGAAGTGCTCGGGCGCCGTCTTCACCCCCCGCAGGTCCAGGTTGTGGAACCAGGGGCCCAGCTCCCGCACCCGCGCCTCGATCGTCTCGCGCGTGAGGGTCTCCGCGTCAGCGGTGGTCGTCATCGCTCGTCCGCTCCTAAGAGACTTTGAGAAACGTCAAACTCGGTCAAAACACCGGTGTCATCCCGAGGCTCGGCCCCGATGAACCCGCCGCCGCACCGGTGTCGGCAGAGCCGAGGGATCTGGCCGATGACGCCGCGGGGCCCGGGCGCGGCAGCGGCGTGAATGACGGACCTCGCAGTGGTCGAGGCACGACGTTGCCGCGGCTGACGTGCGGCTTCCGCTGCGGGCCACGCGCATCCGTGGTCAGATCCTTCGGCCCTGCGAAGCCCACCGTGGAGACAGGGTGAGGTGAGGCCGGGCCTCAGGATGACACACTCAAGGCGGTTCCTCAACCGTCTCCGAGTGAGTCAGGTCAGCGCCGGGCGCGCGGCCTCGGCGCGCCAGGGCTCGGGCTCCACCCGCGGGGCGCCCGCGTGCGCCGGGCGCTCCTCCAGCACGTGGATGGCCTCGCGGTAGCCGTGCAGCGTCCCCACGTCCACGTACGCTTCGCCGGCGGGGATGCCGCGCGCCGAGCCGCCGCGCGCCAGCCAGGCGTTCACCAGCGTGCCGATGTACTCGTCGCGCCGGCCGCGCTCCAGCCAGAGCGCGTGCAGCTCCGCCAGGGTGCGCGCGGGGAGCTTGAAGGCGCCCCACACCCAGTGCGTGGCCGCGCCCGGCTGCTTCACCTGGATCTCGCGCACGTATCCCGCCTCGTCCGTCACCACCGCGTCGAAGAGCTCGGGGCGGTCCACCGGGAAGAGGAGGAAGCTGAGCTCCCCGTCCGGGAGCGCCGCGAAGCCGTCTTCCGGGAACCAGAGGGTGTCGGGGAGCCCCACCAGCACGTCCTGCGCCGGATCGAGGAACGGCAGGGCGCGGAAGATGGAGTCGCAGAGCCCCGCCGGCTTCGGCTGCACCACGTAGCACACGTCCGCGCCGCCCACGGCGCCGCCGTAGTAGGCCAGGATGTCGCTCTTCCCCGGCGAGATCACGAAGCAGACGCGGTCGGCGCCGCCGCGCACCATCCGCTCCACCAGGTACTCGCTCACGGCGCGCGGCCGCTCCACCCCGTCGCCGTCTTCCCGGCTGCCGACGGGGAGGAGCTCCTTGCTGAAGGCGAGCGGCTGGATGCGCGACCCCGCGCCGGCGGCCGGGACGATGCCCCACATGTGCGTCAGGCTCCGGTTGGGAGTGCGGAAGTGCGGGAGTGCGGGAGTGCGCCTTCGGGGGCGCGCTCGCCCGCCTGCCACGCCTCGGGGTGGAGCGCGGCGTCGAGGAGCGACTCCAGCTCGGCGGCGCGGCGCTCGGAGGTGTGCTCGGCCAGCGTGCGCTCGCGCGCGCTGCGGGCGATGCGCGCCAGCTCCTCCGCGGGGAGCGAGATCGCGGCCATCGCCTCGCCAGTGGTGGAGGCGGTGAGGATCTCGCCGCCGGGGGCGAAGAAGGTGTCGAGCCCCGTCCACGCGTCGGAGAGGATGGGGACGCCGCACGCCGCCGCCTCGAAGAGCCGGCCGCTCGGGCAGAACCCCATCTCCGCCATCGCCCGGCGGGTCACGTTCAGCGTGAGCGCACTGGAGCAGAAGAACGCCGGGTGCTCGGCCGGCGGGAGGTGGCGCTGGAAGAAGACGTTGTCCGTCCAGGGGAAGTCGTGCGGGTACTGCGCGCCGGCGATCAGGAAGCGGCGCTCCGGCATCCGCCGCGCGGGCTCGATGAAGAGCGCCTCCAGCGCGGCCTGCCGGTCCGCCGCGTAGGTGCCGAGGTAGCTGAGGTCGGCGCGGGGGCCCGGCAGCGGCGGCACGGGGCGGTGCACGTCGGGGTCGACGTGGCCGTAGAGCGGCGCCGCGCGCCGGGCCCCGAGCGTCTCGCGGAGCTGCGCCAGCGCCTCGCCCCCGGTGAAGGAGAGCACCAGGTCGAAGCCGGCGAGGCCGTCGGGCGGGAGGTACGGCACCGGGCGGCCGCGCTTCAGGCCGTCGAGGGTGACGGGGGTGTCGAGGTCGTAGAAGGTGCGGAGCTGCGCCGGCGAATCGAGCACCGCCTCCGCCGCCGCGACGCCGTCGGGGCAGTAGCTGGTGACCATCGCCACGTCGGCGTCGGCCAGGTGGCTGCGGGCGTAGGGGAGGACGTCGTCCCAGCTCGGGTAGAGCACCAGCTCGCCGCCCGGGATCTCCCACAGGTCGCGCGCGCCGGCGTAGTACGGCACGTCGCGCTCGAAGAAGACCACGCGGTGCCCGCGGCGGACGAGCGCCTTGATCAGCCCGCGCCAGAGGGTGGCGTGCCCGTTCCCCCAGCTCGAGCTGACGGTGAGGCCGAAGACGACCAGCTTCATGCGCGGCGCGAACCCTCTCTCGGGGTGGGCGGGGGCCGATCGGGTCCGGCGGGGCGATGCAGAAGGCGAGCCACCGGAGCATCTATATTGAAGCTGATCCCAGCATCTACCTTGATGCTGCTGTAGCCGGCCTCACGCAGAGACGCGGAGGCACAGGGAGAGATTGCACTGGTCTCCGGGGTCGCTCCAGACCTATACTGGCGTGACCCCGCTGCATCCTCCGCGACCGCTCAGCCGGGGCTCCCATGCACAAGCCATTCTGTATCATCCTGTTCGCCGCCTTTGGGGCGTGCATCCCCGTGTCCGCGGCGGCGCAGGACTCCACCGCGTCGCCGGTGCGGCGCCAGCTCGAGTTGATGACGCGCACGTTTGCGCAACGCGGGTACGCGCTCGCCCACCCCATCGTCGAGGGCGACCTCGACGACGGGGAGCGTGGGACCGTTCGCGTGAACCTGGAAGGAGGAAAGACCTACGTGGTCGCCGGCGCGTGCGACCAGGATTGCACCGAGCTCGACATGCAGATCACGGACGGGAGCGGTCGGGTGCTCGTCACCCGCTCCGAGATCGAGGAGTGGATCCTGCAGCTCACCGCCCCGACCACGCAGGAATACCGTGTCATCGTCTCGCCTCGCTGCACGCCGCGCCCGGCGACCGAAGTTGCGGACGCAGCGCATCACCCTGGGGTGTCTGAAGAGGGAGAATGGGGAGAGACGATCACCCGGGAATCACCCCGGCGGCGCCGTGGACGAGCGCCTTGAGCCCGCGCCAGAGAGTGGCGTGCCCGTTCCCCAAGCTCGGACTGCGACAAAGGGCGGAATCTAGGATAGCCGGGTCAGTCGCATCCACACGGTAGCTGAGAAGTAGACGGTTGATTGTGAGATGGGGCTTGCCACCTTACTTCACCGATGATATTTTTATAGTCTTTTCGGTCAACGCCTGGTAGGGACTAGAGAAATGGCATCGCTGGAGCGGCTTCAAGCAAACAGGGAACTAGAGCTTCTCGTTTTCGGGGGCGTTCCGGAGGCTCCGGAGCCAATGTTCGATCGTGACGGAAACCCTCAGGCAGAGGGTCGTATCACTGGTCGCGCCCTAGGGGGCGGCCGTTATCCGTCCGTGGAAGCAGGTCACTCCACAGAGTTTTTCGAGTTCGACCCGGAGACGGGGGAGGTGCGCGTGATCAAAGTGTCTCAGGAGGGGACCGACAGTGACTGACGCACTCCTCTATGTGCATCGCTCTGCCGAAGGCAAGCTCACGATTCAATTAAAGCCTCAACCCTCCGACGACCTCCCTGACACTTCAACGTACTATCGGGTTAGCCCGATCTTTCGCGTCTGGCCTGATCTCGCCGGAGAGGTAAATTTTTCCGCCGAGGTGGTCTTTGCATTTTATATATTAGACAGCGCTTATCGTGTCATTTCGGAGATCGGGGCGCGACTTCCGAGGGTGAAGCCGTTTCTTTGGTTCAGTCACGGGTTAGCTTCGGTGATTGTTATCAGTCCCGAGCCTTCGTTAATTTGGGAAGTTGATGAGCTGGTATCGCGTCATCAGATCGCGAGTGAGAAGTGGAGAGTGGTTGATGGCGCGTTAATCGAGGACCCGATCCTCTCCTTCCCAGATCCTCCGGTTGTCACTTCGGCAGATTTCTCGATAACTGACTACTCGTCTCTGCCTGAGGACGTATGTACTATCGTAAGGGAATTCAACCACAGCCTAAACAAAGCAGTATGGCTGTCTCGGCTCTTTATGCCCAGAGAACTGTCAACGTACAGACGCCTTTTACAGGCAGTCAACGATATTATCGAAACACTTGTACGATACCACGGTACGGGATTGGTAGAGACTTCCGATGATGCCGGGAATACCAGTCAGACCGGGAATGGAGACCATTTAGCTCGTCGCAAAGCTATCCATCAGCTCCAAGATCGGCTTGTTCAAATCAACTCAGCCTTGTCCTACCTGATGTCGCAGGCATTCGCTGGCGCCGTACCAATCATGCAGCGCGAGTGCCTGATTAGGAACTATTCACTGCTTGGGGTTGGAACAGCGGTAGCTGGAATTTCTGCTCTAGCACGCCGAGTGGAGTTGATCTTCGAGAGCACTCCGATCGACCTTGTCATTCAGCATGCATTCCGTGGTCGTTCGAAGCTCGAAGGCTGGCTAACACCTGGAACGTACGACGTTCGGGAATGGGATCAGCCGCAGTTCGGTGTTGACGAGTACTTGAACGAGGTTCCACAACCACCCCACATCCCGAAGCTGATGTACCTGAGCGGACGGCTGGGCTTTCGCGAGGCCGAGTTTTCCGTATCATCTGCGTTGCAGGTTCTCTCTGCCGCGAACAGCATTGGATGGAGTCTGATGACCCTGACGCACGAGTTACTCCACGGGCATGTTCGAGAGTTAATGAGTGCAATTCTGATCAGGCCAAGTGAGGCATCGACCGTAAACGATTTTCAGAAGCTCGTAGAGGATTACCATCGAGAAAAGGACGGTCTAAGCGAGCGTGAAATCGACCGCTTCGATTCCCTGCGGTTTATCATTCTGCATTATTGCGAACAGGTCGCAAGTTTCGGCTCGCTGAGCTACTCTTCTCGGTTTCGCCCGAAAAACGGCAAACTGTTGGCTCCGAAACTCGACCTAGATGCAGAATCTCTCCGCGAACTGCTCGAACTGGAGTATCGTAATATTAGTGAAATTATGGTGCACGTACTGGATTTTTATTATTTTTACAATGCGGAACCCGAAAATTACCTTCCATTTGTCTGGGAATCATGGTCGAAAGTGCCGTCGGTCCTGAAAAATATCCAGCACTATCTTCTTCGAAGCATCGTTACTATTGCGGCTAAGTTGAATGGAACGCGGCACGAACGGTTCACAGCGGCAGTATCGATCGTCCGTGAGCAAATCAAGATTGCTGGTGAACGGAACCCAACAAACGAAGTGTTGCGCGAAGCGACCGCTGTGCTTAACAATGCTGCTACGGTTGCGGAAATGCGGTTGCCGTTCTATCCGAGTCTCCTGATTGGTGACCTCACTGCCAAGATTCTGCGCGCGCGGTCGCTTCATGTTTCGCTGCTGGGGGATGACCCTAATCTGGACGTCGGGCCGACTGGCTTTCGGTATGCGATTCGACCCGCGACTTTTGTAGATGATCAGGTGATCAGTCCGACCGCATTTCTTTTGGGAGTTTTACACGAAGCGCTGCGCGTCCCAGAGCTCGAGGGTTCTCAGCGAGAATCAGCATGGGTATACCTCGCTCTTGCCTCGTCCACTTCTCTACGAGGAGGCGGTCCCGATGTTCGCTGATCAGCGGCTGTTCAGGGCTGTCGCATTTCGGACCGAGAGACTGAACGACTTCGATGCGCTCCGCGCGGTATTCGATGTACCCGTTGTAAGTTTCGGCGAAGTCGTAAATTTCGGTGAAAATGTGATTGCTGACTCTAGCATTCAGGTCCAGCATATGAAGCTCCGAAGCGCGAGCCGGTTCACGATTTCACCACTACTGGAGCAAGCGCGTGTGGTGGGCTCTGAGAACCCGTTGTTTGATTACGACTTCTACGTGATAAACCTTTTGCTCGAACCGCAGCCAGTCGGACTCTTGGCAGTTCCGTTTCGCGGAATGTATGGCGAATTACTTCCTTTGATTGTAGCTCCGGACGGCTCTGCTCCTTCTTTTCTTGTGCTACAGCTCGCAAAAGCGGTCGAAACGATCGCCTCCACTGCTCCCGAGGGGGGACTGATTTCCGTCACATCGTTCGAGGCGATAGTTGAGGGAGATCCTAATGTACGCGTCGTACAGTTAACCGGCTCAGACACAATTCACTCCGACATGTACGGTGTCTTCGACTCGAGCCGGCGCTTTCGCCTTATGCCCAAGAAGTGCACATTTACCTACGATGATCATAATGGAAAGGTGATGCAGTTCACGTCCGACCGGTACGGCAATTATGCTTTTCGCATCGGAGCCAAAGCGCGAAACTTGATATCTCTCCCAGACGTGTTTGAATTCTTCCTGCGGAGGGAGGTAACGCGCTCCTCGTGGAGTTCTCCTCTAGATCGTGTCGAGGAAAAAGAAACACGTGTCGACGAAACAGAAACAGGAGAAGATTCAGATGAACTATAACCCTCGACTCGACACTGAAGATTACATTGAACAGAACCGCTGGATCCAACTCGTTGCAGAGCACTTACATCATGGAAGTTTGGCGCTCGTTCTCGGGGCAGGTGCATCTGCTGGAATGGGACTGCCAACGTGGCCAGAACTCGTACGGCGCTGCCTTGATGGTGCAGGAGTTCCGTACGATCCCAAACAGCTTGAGGGTAATCCCACAGCTGAGCGGTTGGGCTTGTTAATCGATGAAGTGGAGGATAAATACGGCGCGCAGCATAAATACAGCCCAGAATATCATGCGCTCGTTAGTGACGCTCTTTATCGCGATGTAAAGCTTGGTACAGATATCTGTCAAGCACCGCTTCTAATTGCGCTCGGAGCACTCCTAATGGGCTCGCGTAGGGGCAGCATCCGCGAGGTCATCACGTTCAATTTCGATATCGTACTCGAATACTATCTTAGTCTTCATGGATATACTATTCAGACCTTCGATCGCCTTCCCCAACTTCAGAGCGCAGCGGACGTAAGAATCGCTCATATCAACGGCGTTCTCCACCACGCCGCTTACCCAGTGGTAACATCCCGTCAACTGGTGTTTAGCGCACGATCGATGCACAAACGAACTGCAACGCCGGTTGAAGTATGGAAACAATACTTTCATGACCTTCTTACAACGCATCTAGTACTATTTGTCGGACTTTCTGGCGCCGACCCCGTTGTCTTTCCAACGCTGACACTAGTTGACGATACAATTAGAGAAAAGCGGGTAACCGGTATATGGATGTTTGGAAAGGATATCGATGCAGATCCAGATTCACCGTACCGGAAAAAAGACTTCTTGTCCCGCAATATCGTCCCGATATGTAAAGCTAATTACAATGAAATTCCTAATGATTTACTTGAGGTTTGTCGGCAAGCTGCAACAACCTACAGCTAATTGTCAGTCCGCCTGAATCCATTGGCCTTTCACCGAGCAACCGCATGGCCAGCCTAGTACTACAGTTGCGCGTTCATCTGTTTTCGGCGGAGGCGCCTTCGGTAGTGGAAGTGCCGGGCCTGTGCCTGGTGGCGCCTCCGCCAGCGTGACCACCTGAGCACGTATTCGATCGGCTCCGGCTCACCAAGCAGCACTACTCGAAAGAGGCGCCGCACCTCCGCCACGCTCAAGGGCACGAGTTCAGCTTCCACTGGCGTACCGCACGGGTCCGATGCCTCTACGCCGGAGCCCCCTTTTTCGCGTGCGCCCGCGCCCGCTGCACGGCGAGGAAGGCGTGGGCCAGCAATCCCAGCGCGATGAACCGTTGCCAGCCGCCCCACTGCCTCACCTCGTACTCGTCCAGCCCGACCTCCTGCTTCGCCTGCTCGAAGCCGCTCTCGATGTGCCAGCGCAGCCCCGCTGCCTCGACCACCTCCTGCAGCGTGACCGCTGCAGGAGCAAACACAAAGTAGTAGGCGACGTCATCCGCGTCTTCGAGGCTCCGCCGCGCCAGCAGGAACCGCTTCCATCCGGCGGGGAGGCGGGAAGACTCCATCTCCAGCCACGCCCAGTCGTACAGGCGGGGGCCCTTGCTTCCCGCCCCCGCGCTCAGGCACTGCCACGCTTCCGCGGCAAGCCCCGCCACCACCTGGTCCACGCGCTGCGCTTCCCGTGCCTTCCGACCCGGCAGGCGGACGCTCAGGTTGCACGAAACCGCGAGCACGTAGCCCTGTTTCCGGCCTTCCAGCCCTCTGCGCAATTCCTCGCTCTTGCCGTAGACCTCATCCCCCAGCACCCACGGAACGGGCCCGTCCACCGCATGCGCCCGCTCCAGCATCCGGAGCGCGAGCTGAGGCTTGGTCTGGAACTCCACACCCTTCGGAATCCCTGCCTCACGGCAACGTTCCGGGTCCCTCGTCCAGTCCTGGGGCAGGTAGAGCTGCGCATCCACGTAGGCGCACTCCGACGTTGTCGCGTACGCCAGGAAGACCCCGATCTGACAGTTCTCCACCCGGCCCGCCGTTCCGCTGTACTGGCGGGCAACCCCGGCTGACTTCGTTCCTTTCTTCAGGAACCCCGACTCATCGACGATCCGCGCCCGGATCTGCCCAAGCCCTTCTCGTACGTAGCGGCGTGTCTCCTCGCGAACGCCTTCCACATCCCACGACGATCGGCTGAGCAGATGCTGCATCGCATACGGACTCTGGTCGCCGGCCGCCTCGGCGAGATGCCATCCGTTCCTGCGCTCCGCTTTGCCCAGCACACCTTGCAGATGCAACTTCATCTGCTCATGCGTTCGGCTTCGTGCCGTGTGCGGCCGCAGCCGTGCATGCAGTCGGTCGAACTCGTCCCGCCAGCCTTCGATCTGCGCAAGCTCCTCCGGCAACGGTGGGGACATCGGCGCGCTCCTGTTCAGAGTGGGCTTCCGACCCCCAAGGTAAACGAGGTAAACAAAATTAGCACGACTGTAGTACTAGATCCATTCGTCGCGGCGCCGTCGGCGGCGGTGTCGGTGCGCTTGGAGCCGTCGCGGGACGTGAGCGCGGCGGTGCTGAGGTGGGCGGGGGTGGCGCTGGTGGCCACGGTGTGGGGGAGCGCGACGCTGTTCGGGCTCTACATCCTCGCCTTCTACGCGGGCGCGCTGGCCGAGGGGCAGATGGCGCGGTGGAACGGCAACCTCCAGGGGCTCTACGTGCCGGGCTCGCGCGCGGCCACGGCGGGGATCGGGCTGCACTTCGCGGCGGGCGGGGTGATCCTGGCGCTGGGGTGCATCCAGCTCATGGCGGGCGTACGCAGGCGCTGGCCGGCGGTGCACCGCTGGATTGGGCGCGTGTACGTGACGGCGTCGTTCCTGGCGGGGCTGGGCGGGCTCACCTTCATCTTCACCAACGGCACCATCGGGCGCACCCCGATGGACGTGGGCTTCGGGCTCTACGGCGTGCTGACGATGGCGGCCGCGGTGCAGGCGTACCGACACGCCCGCGCGCGGCGGCTGGACGCGCACCGCGCCTGGGCGCTGCGCCTCTTCGCGCTGGCGATCGGGTCGTGGCTCTACCGGATGGACTACGGCTTCTGGCTGCTGCTGGCCGACGGCGCGGGCCACACGCAGACCTTCACCGGGCCGTTCGACCACGTGATGGACTTCTTCTTCTACATCCCCAACCTGCTGGTGGCCGAGGCCTTCATCCGCGCCCGCCGCGTGAGCGCCTCGCCGGCGCTGCGCCTGGGCGCCGCGGGGGCGCTGGTCGTCGCCACGGGGTTCCTCCTGCTCGGCACCTACTACTTCACCAAGATCTACTGGGGCCCGGCCATCCTCGCGCGGCTGGGACTCTAGCCCGCACCCGCGGGAACGGTGGGAAAGGCCGCCGGCGCCGCGGGAACGCTCTCGCGGCGCCGGCCACGCTTCAGCCCTGTCCTTCCTTCAGCAGCATCTCGATGTACCCGTCCGGGCTGGTGCCGGGCGGGAGCACGGTGATGTTGCGGAAGCCGTTCTCGGGCGTGATCACCGACTCGTCCTCGGGGACGGAGCCGCCGCGGACCGCGTCGATCCCGCCGTTGGTCCAGCCGACGTCGTCGAGCTTCTGGTTCCGCCGGCTGAGGGGTTCCACGCAGAACACGCGGCCGGACTTCTGGTCGCGCACGTAGTAGCGTCCCGTGGTGCTCATGGTCTCTCCTGAGTACAGTGGCGATGGATCGATCGAGTTCGTCTCCGCCGCGCGCCACTCCTGGAGAGTCGGCGCTCAGCGGCGCGGCTGCTGGTCCATGGTGCACCTCCCTGTGCGTGGTCGGGCTGACATCAGGAAAAACGAACAGAAGTCGCGTCCTCCCGCGGCCGTCCTGGCGACGGACGGAGGAGGCGGCGGCCGATGCCCTGGCCGGAACGCCTGCGTGGCGGGACGCGACTCCCGATGGGCGGCAAGTCTAAACAGACGTCGGACGCGCGTCAACGCCGCGACGTTCCCACGCGCGCAGCTTGCCCTACGGGGGCCGGCCATCCTCTCCCGGCTGGGCCTGTAGACATCGTCTCACGCAGAGACGCGGAGACGCAGAGCGAGCGCGCGGCTTCTCCGTGGCGCTGCGGCTCTGCGCGAGGCGCATTTCACCGGGATCGATTCATTTGGCGAGCTCGCGGCACGCCACCAGGAGCAGCGAGAGCGGCTCGCCGGTGTGCGGGTGCGCGGGCTCGCGCACGGCGTCGACGCGGAACCCGGCGCGCGCGAGGGCGGCGAACCACGACTGCAGGGTGCGGTGGAACCAGGGCATCGGCTCCACGAACCCGTCTCCGAAGCCGGCGAACCGCTCCATGCGCCACCCGTCGCGGTAGGGCGCGTCTCCCCGCGCGGCCCACGGGTGAACGGTCTGGATCACCAGGACGCCGGAAGCGGAGAGGAGCTCGCGCGCGCCCGCGAGGGCGTCGTCGAGCGGGTCACCGAGCAGCGCGAAGTTGGCGGCCACCACGTCGAAGGCGCCGCCGAAGCGCTCCGGGCCCGCCTCCGCCAGCGCGGCGTAATCGCAGAGGTGGAACGCTCCGCCGCCGGCCCGGTGCGCCGCGTCCACGAGCGGCGCGGACGCGTCGACCCCGACCGCCTCCACCCCGCGCGCGGCGAGGGCCCGCGCCAGCCACCCCTCGCCGCACCCCAGGTCCAGCACGCGGCGGGGGGAGTGCGCCATCACCGCCTCCACGATGGCCTCGTCCGTGGCGAGGCGGCGGCTCGCGATCCGGCCTCCGCGGACGGCCTCCGTCCATGCCCCGGCGTTGGCCCGCCAGCTTCGCTCGATCTGCACGAGCGGATCATCCGTCATGCGCCTCACACCAGATCCGGAGGTAGCGCGGCAGCGTCGCGAATGGTGGGTTCGCAGCGGTCGAGTCACGAGGTTGCCGCGGCTGTCGTGCGGCTTCCGCAGCAGAGCCCGTTGCGGCCGTAGTCAGATCCTTCGGCCCTGCGAAGCTCATCGCAGACACAAGATGAGGTGAGGCCGGGCCTCAGGATGACACCATTGGAGCGGTTACTCAACCGTCTCTCGGAATGACGTCGTTTGGCTGGGTTGCGTCAACACCAGGTGTTCAGGGCGGATTTGGTATCACACCCGATCACACCCGGACGATGTCCCGCGATTCCAGCACGGGCCTGGGGTAGCCCTCCCGCGCGACCTTCAGCATCGCGCGGCCGAGCTGCTCGGTGGTGGTGACGTGGTTCGTGAAGAGCGCCTTCAGCGCGGGGAAGACCGGCCGCAGGACCGTTGTCGCGATCCGGACCCAGCGGGTGCGCGAGGTGATGCCGTGCAGGGGGATGATGGCCGCGGGACGCACCACGTACGCGGCGGCGAACCCCATCCCCAGCACCGCGTTCTCCGCCTTCCCCTTCACCCGCGCCCACATCACGCGGCCGCGCTCGCTCGCGTCCGCGCCCGCCCCCGAGACGAAGACGAAGGTCATCCCCGGGTTCAGCCGCAGGAGCGTGCGCGCCACGGCGACGGTGAGGTCGTGGGTCAGCCGGGTGTACTCCGCCTCCGACATCCCGGCCGACGACACGCCCAGGCAGAAGAGGCAGGCGTCGAACCCCACCAGCTCCGATTCGACCGCGGAGAGGTCCGCCACCTCCGGCACCACGATCTCGCGCAGCTTCTCGTGGTGCTCCCCGGTGGGCCGGCGGCCGACCGTGGCCACGCGCGTCACGCCGGGGTCGAGCAGGCATTCGCGCAGGGCGCCCTGCCCGATCATCCCGGTGGCTCCGAACAGCAGCACGTTCATGGGGCCGTGTGGGTGGAGGACAGGGGCTGCCCCGCTCGCCGCTACCTCCGCCTGTGCCTGGGCTTGCGCGGCTTCCGGGCCTTGCGGCGCCGCTTCGGATCGGCGGCGGCGGGGGGCACGATGCGGATGGCGGGCGCGGGGCGCAAGCGCGTGGGCGGGACATACACCGGCCGCGGGGTGATGCGCTCGGGGAGGAGCCCCAGGGCCACCTGCACGTCTTCCCAATCGTCCTGGCCCCACCCGGTGTCCACCGCATCAGCCGCGAACGCCTCCTCGATCACCGGCGCGGCCTCCACCGCCTTCAGCTCCACCAGGTGGTGGACCAGCATGGTGTTGAGGTCGATGTCCTGGCGCGCCCACCAGCGAAGCTGCTTCGCCAGCGCCGCCACGGCCGCGTCGCGCATTTCCGGGAACCGCTCCGCGATCTCCACCAGCCCGCCCGCCGCACCGGTGGCCGCCCACGGCTCCGGCGCCAGCGACCACCTCGCCAGCGCCACCCGCGTCGGCTCGAACGCGGCCGGCCCGATCATCCCCAGCACTTCGGGGATCTCGTTCATCGCCCATTCATCATCGATCCCCAGCAGCGGAAGCAGCGGGTCGATGGCGGCCTCGGCGCGGAGCTGGCCGAGCGCGCGCCACGCGTGGACCCCTCCGTACGACTGCGCCTCGTCCCCGCCGCTTTCCACCAGCTCCGCGTCGATCGCCATGCGCACCAGCTCCGGGACGTGCTCCGCGGTAAAACCCATCGCCAGGTAGTCGAGCCACGGTTCGCTACGCGCGATCTGGGGACGGCCGAGCGCGAGGAGCTGGTCGAGGGGCGGCAGGTAGGGCGTGCTCACGCGCATGGCGATGGTCGGAGGTGAACGAAGTGGCCGGATGGCGACAACGTGAGGCCCCCACGCCTCTCCCGCAACCGGACGAATCCGGCCTCCGCCCCTCTCGCGCCAGCAGCCGAACAGTCAGATAAATACTCGCGATTTCGGGCCCGGCAGCCTAGAATGGATGAACGAAGTGGACGGATTCACCCACACGCCTCGAACCATGGCAGAAGGAAAGATTCCCCCGGACCTCCAGGCGTGGATCGACGCCCGCAAGCGGCACCGCCTCTCGCACGCGCAGGTGCAGATGGCCCGCGAGCTGGGCCTGAACCCGAAGAAGCTGGGGAAGGTCGGCAACCGCCGGCAGGAGCCGTGGAAGGCGCCGCTCCCCGCGTTCATCGAATTCCTCTACCGCCGCCGCTTCAAGCGCGACGCGCCCGCGCACGTGGTGTCGATCGAAGAGGGCGCGGGTGCCGCCGCCGCGAGGCAGGAGCTTCGGCGCAGGGAGAAGGCGGCCCGGCGCGAGGCGAAGGCATCGGCTCCGGATCTCGCCCCGGACGGTGGAGAGGAGGCGCCATGAGCGAATACCAGTACTACGAGTTCCAGGCCGTCGACCGCCCGCTCACCCCCGAGGAGATGCAGACGCTCCGGCGCTACTCGTCGCGCGCCACGATCACGCCGACGCGCTTCACCAACGAGTACCACTGGGGAGACTTCAAGGGCGATCCGTTCGCCTGGATGGAGGACTACTTCGACGCGTTCCTCTACCTGGCCAACTGGGGCACGCACGAGTTGATGCTGCGGCTGCCGCGCCGGCTGCTGGACCCCGCCGCCGCGGCCCGCTACTGCCTGGGCGGACCCGCGTCGGCGGCGGAGAGCGGCGACCACGTCATCCTCTCCTTCTCGTCGGAGGAGGAGGGAGGCGATTGGCTGGAAGACGGCGACGGCGTGCTGGCGTCGATCCTCCCGGTGCGCGCGGAGATCGAGCGCGGAGACCATCGCGCGCTCTACCTGGCCTGGCTCCTGTGCGTGCAGTACGGGGACGACGACTACGACGACGAGCCGGAGCCGCCCGTTCCGCCGGGGCTGGGCGAGCCGAGCGCCGCCCAGCATGCCTTCGCCGACTTCCTGCGGATCGACGAGGACCTGATCGCGGTCGCGTCCGAGCGCAGCCCCGCCTTGCCCGCCGAGCCCGGCGCCGACGAGATCCGCGCGTGGGTGGCCGCCCTCGCCGATGCGGAGAAGACCGCCCTCCTCGTCGGCGTGGCGCAGGGGCGGGGCGGCGCGGTCGGCGCCGAGCTCGTGCGCCGCATGCGAGCGGAAGAGCCCGCATCGGCCGCCGCGGGCGAGCCCCGCACCGTCGCCGATCTCCTCGCCATGGCGGAGCGGCGCGCCGCGGAGCGCCGTCGGAGCGCGGCGGAGCGTGCGGCGCGCGAGAAGGCACGCGCCGACGCCGAGAAGGCCGCCGCGCGGGCGCGATCCCTCGACGCCCTCGCCCGGGTCGAAGACGAGACGTGGGCGCAGGTGGACACGCTGATCGAGTCCAGGCAGCCGAAGCGCTACGACGAGGCCGTGCAGCTGCTCGTCGATCTCCGCGACCTCGCGGTCCGCGACGGCCGCGGGAACGAGGCGCTGGTGCGCATCGAGCATCTCCGCGCCCGGCACGCGAAGAAGCCGAGCTTCCTGGACCGGCTCCGCAAGGCCATTCCGCCCCGCCCTGCGCTGCCGCCTGGCGAAAGCTCCTGACCGGCGTCGCTTCTGCCTGACTCTCGTTCAGCGCGCCCGCCGCAGCCGATTTCTCGAGATCCGAAACGGACATCCAGATCGGCTACGTGACCGACCCGGCGGACCGCAAGCAGCGCTTCGCCGCCACCTCTCCCCGGCTGGGCCTGTAGCCACCGAGTAACCGTTCAGGCACCCTGCAGGATTGTCGGCGCAGGGGTGCCGGCGCGGAGGGCAGCGATGGAGCGTGCGACGAAATCAAGCGGATGAATCCCTTGTTGCTGACAGGTCGCGCTGATCGAGAGGATACGCTCGGCGTAG